>NZ_JBMKJG010000018.1:0-110194 GCF_049237765.1 Enterobacter cloacae complex sp. SHL021
TTCGTCGGAAAAACGCTTCTTCATGGGGATGTCCTCATGTGGCTTATGAAGACATTACTAACATCGGGGTGTACTAATCAACGGGGAGCAGGTCAGAGCCTCTGCCTGAACCTTC
Source organism: Enterobacter cloacae complex sp. SHL021 (assembly GCF_049237765.1). Lineage (NCBI taxonomy): Bacteria > Pseudomonadati > Pseudomonadota > Gammaproteobacteria > Enterobacterales > Enterobacteriaceae > Enterobacter > Enterobacter cloacae complex sp. SHL021. The sequence goes on from NZ_JBMKJG010000018.1 coordinate 116, forward strand.
CATGAATGAAGAAGAGGGGCAGAATAAGCTGGGTCATGCGAATCAATTAACCCTGCGTGATACTCGCACATCCAAATACCATTTGATATATCACTTCGTTGCTGCGGTGTGAGTGACTTGTCATAACGAGGGCCACCCTCCGCAGCTGCCGTGATGTGCGCCGCAATGCCACTATTAATTGCACCCATAGGGTTGGAGATATCAGGCCCAGTAGTAACTTGGTTGCAACCAAAAAATGAGCATCTATGACCAACTCTGTTTGCCAGCGTTCTTTTTACATTGGCACTGAAATTGTCTCGATTTCCCAAAACTGCCTCGCTGTATAAATAGTCTTAGAGTTATTTGTTAGTGGCGTTTGTCTTCTTCCAGACGCGCCGTTTTTAAGTGTTTGTCGGTAAAGGTAAGTAACGTTACGCCCTCATCTTTATTCATGAAACCGGCACCGTTGATCATCATGATCAGGCGCTCTTTACCGCGGAATACCTCATAATACTTTCCCGCTGCACATGACATTGTCTTGGCGCATTCCAGTCCATTCAAGGCTGTCTCATCAAATACCTGGTCTTTGGTGGCAACTGGCTTACCGTATTCTTTAGTAAGCATTTCGTCGAGCTGCATGAAGGTATATTTGCCGACGTTAGTAGTCATGCTCGACTCAACTTTGCCGTCAATTAATCCACCAGTGGTATGCGGCTCCTTGCCTTCAGACGCAGTTTTATCGAACAGAGCGAAGGCTTCGATGTTTGGTGTTCGTTTTTCAAAGAGGGTTTTGTACTGGCTCTCAAGAGCCTTTTTGTCTTGGCCTATCAGCGTGATTTTATCTACTTCAGACTCGTTACATCCCGTCAGAGCGAGCGCGATCACCAGAGATGCAAGAATATTGAGGTTGCGCTTTTTCATTGGCTTATCTCCATGTTTTACTGCCACATCCTATCACCCACATGCAGGCAGTCTAATGCTGCCGTTGCTAAATGAAGGCCCAAAGGTGGTAAAACCATACGTGGAAATATTCTGGAGTCAACCCAGCAAAAAAGGGGCCGAAGCCCCTTTGATTTTTGCGCTAAAAAGTGTTGGTACAATGCTAAGAAGCAATGGTTAAGAACGTCTGCCGTGTCTATCACAGCGCTGAACGGTCTGGCGACATTTGCGGAGTCTTTCCGTTCGGACGGTGGTGGCGAACTCCAAACCGTTCAGCGCTATGTTGGCGATGGTGGGTGGACTCGAACCACCGACCAGTTGATTAACAGTCAACCGCTCTACCACTGAGCTACACCATCATTTTTCGCGGCGGTACTTGTTCATGGACAACCAGGCAACCAAGAACTTTCCCGCAACTTGCACTTTACGTTAGTGCCAGACGAGGCTTGTGGCTCGCTCACATAGAGCGAAGATCTGGAATCCTTCTCGGCGGTTGATGGCCGCCAGACTCTTCGATCTTATTGGATGTATGGAATCATCCATGTTGTGAAACCAGGGGCTACATAGGCAACAATGATTTCACCAGAGGGTTAAAGAATCCTGCTTTCACAACGTTGAGGCCACTGAACCGATTTATGTTCGACCCAACATATTGATCAGTCACTACAGCTCTGTGGAATCACCTGTATGATTAAAAGAAAAAACAGTGACCTCAACGTTGTGCGCTGGCTAACCAAGCCAGCCGGGTTACGTCGCCGCTTTTAACCCAAGATTAAACGACATAAGTAATGGAAATGACGTAACAGGATGGACGGTCAGCTGGCTGAAACCGGGATGATGGAATGGAATGAGGAAACCAACCGCCCATCCTGTTACTTCATCGAATAGGGCATGGGTGGTGCAACATGCCCTATCCTGCGTTCTGCAATCACACTCGCTCAGTGTGTCCCATTTCGGTGACGAGGCTGGAAACTGACCTCGCTGGTGTTTGGCTTCTTAGGCTACTGCCAGGTACGTATCTTCGTTTGCAGTTATATTTAACGTTCAAACAGTCGCGTCTCAACGAAAACAAATGAATCTTATACATAATAGATAAGTAAGTAAATACTTATTTTTCTGTTACTCGTTCAGTTGCTATCTTTTTGATCAAACTCACCTTCTGTTCCGGCGTTCTCGTGATGATGGCCGTAAAACGCTTCGCTTGAATAGTGATAGTTTCATTCTCCTTCAGTTCGCCGTAGTGAGTCTCCAGCAGAGAACCCAGGCGCCACAGACCGTCGTCTATGCGTTTATGGCTGGCAAATCTGATCAGCAGTAGCTTTACGATTAACTGACCAATGTAAAAGGCATATCCGAAGCCGGCCGCTACAAGGTAGGTTGCCAGCCACCAGTCGAAAGAGGTCAAATTGCTCATTTCCGCACTCCCGTCTCGTGAACAACCCGATACAGCCGCTTACAGATGCGAAGCGTTTTGGTTTTCAGTTCCTGCCTGACCAGACCGCGACAGATACTGAAGCCGAGGGCCACGCCCCCAGCAAAAGATAACAGGATGTATGGAATCATCAGAACGCTCCCGCCTCAGTCAATTGCTCCAACAGTGAGTGTCCTTTTTCAGTGAGCTGATAGTTCTCCACACATCCCTTTGGCGAAACGTTAGCGACAAGATTCATACGTTCCAGTTTGGCGCGGGTCTTTGGCTTCCAGTTGGCGTAGAACTGTTTCCACTGGCTGATTTCACGCAGAGTTTCTTTCTCCCGTTTACTTAACATGATCATCCTTAATCTCCTTCAGTGTGTACGTGATATCTACAATGCGGTAAATGCGGCCGCGCCTCTGCATGACACCGGCTTTTACGTAATCGTTGATGCAGCTGGACGTAACCAGACTGCCGATAACAATGCCGACGACCAAAAATACAATCATCCAGCCGAGCATCAGTCTTTATCTCCAATACGGTCTTCGGTATCTCGCAGACATTTCGGCCACTTCAGACGTGGGTGGCGTAAGCTACCGTCTGGCGTTTTCTCATGGCAGTGAACCTCGACGATGCGTCCACGATACTTCTCCTGATTGTTCCAGATTTCATCCAGGTACTTATGCTTGATACCGCTGGCACGAACGATGACGCCGTTCTCCAGACGAATCACTATCTTGCCCAGCGTATGCGCAAAGCCAGAGTCCGGGTCGCCTGGCTCGAAGTCGATGATTTCACCGTCTTCGGAATCCTCGTCTTTCAGCTTCCACCAACTGCGGGTACGCTTGAACTCGTAAACAGAATCCGGATCTTTGCCCATCTCCCCCTCTTCGTTCTCGTCCAGGCGCTTCATGAAGCGTTCGATAAAGTCTTCATGGCTATGGATGATGTAGAACGGATGCAGGTGGATATCTTGCGCGTAATCTTCCCCGCAAGTGTTGCGGAATAACGCCACCAGCATAGCCAGGCGCTCTTTCAGCTTCATGCCGGTCTTCAGGTACTCTTTGCTTTTTGCCTGAGCACGCCACTCCGGTAAGAAGAAATCGAAGATGTGGTAAACGGCACCAATGGCTGTCACGTTCTTCTTGCGAAGCGCCGACACGGACTGGTTGAACGTACCTGCAGTACCCTCGCCATCGAAAAAGATGTGCTTGAAACCGGAGAGTCTGCCTCGCTCCAGCATGGCCGGTTTAAGGTGATCGAGTGACGTAATCGGATTGCCGGTACGCGTCAGGAAGTTCACCTCTTCCTCGTCAACGATGACTTCGCAGATAACCCGGAGACCATCGAGTTTGAGGCTGCCGATCATTGGCCACTTGGCCTTTGGGTTTGGTTTAAATGGGTATTTGTCGCCTTTCTCCTTGTACGGAGACGCCAGCTGTACCTCAAACTTCGGAATTGGGTTTTCGAACACCTTGTTGCACAGGCTAATGCCGACGCCGGCTTTCGGATCTTTCAGCAGGAAGCGACGAAACACGTCCTGCCCGTCAGCGCACATTGAGGCAACTAGTGATTCGACAGCAGTAATGGCCGCGTTCCCGGTCAGTTCGCGCGCCGCCAGCTTCTCCAGCAGCTCGACTACCTTCTGGTCGCTGGGTACAGAAGTATCGAGTGGCTCGGCCACTGTGTACTTCTTCACACCGAATCGAATGAATGGGTTGAGCATTAGCGAGACCATGCTCTGCTCAAATTCATCAAGGTTGGCCAGCGCCTCTTTCTTGGCGTTGGTTCCCATCGTTTTTATGGCATCCAGCTTGTGCTTTAGGGCGATCAGTTTTTCCATTAGTGTTTAACCTCCATCGGTCGCTCGGGAGTTTTCATGTGTTTTCTTTGGTTGCTTCTTCAATGAGTGCCGCGTACACGTCAGTGACGGGCGCCAGTGAATCGGTGGACGTGGTTTCGGGTTTGGCTGGTTCTGTTTTCTTCGTGCGTTTAACCAGACTGTTAATCGTCATGGTGTTGCGCTTCCGGGTAAGCGTTCTGGCGTGGTCGTTTTGCTCTTCCACTTCTTTGATAAGCGCAGTCATATCGATGAAGTAGAGCTGTTCGCCTTTGCGGATCTCTTCGACCATCATCTTCAGCGCCTGGCATTTTCCAGCAGCAATGGCCGCAGCGCAGGACTGGAAAGATGTAGCCGGGAGACGCTTCTCTTTGTAGGCGAGGATGGTGTGCTGGCAGACTGTATAGCTGCAATGGGCCTCATGGCCGTTGATCTTCACTTCCGGGCAGCGCAGCGAATAACCGTTGTTTCCGGAGATAGACGGGATTTTCGACAAATCTGTTCTTGTGGACATGCTTCTAACCGTAGTCGTGTACTTACTTATTGAGCGCAGTTTAAATAAGCCCCACCAGGGGGCTAAATGGTTTTTCGAGGCTTACCAGGTCGCCCAGCCAGTCATTTTGTCCTGAGCGGCTTCGAACCGGTATGGCTCCAGTAAATCGTTGGCATGGTGGACGGCGTAGGATTTTGCCTCCTGTTTAATCATCGGCAGCTCGTTGGCCAGGCGTGCCACCTGCCCTGCAAAACTGGCGAGCACACCATCACATGCCTGACCCGCATCGACAATGATGCGCACCAGGTCTAAGTCGCTGCGGCACATATCGCAGATGATGCCGTATTCAACCTCACGAACACGCTGCACCGCCTTCTTGGTGTCAGCATTTACAACTAAATCCAGCAGACCAGGCGGGGTCTTCAGCTCAGAAGAACGTTCCATTACTTCAGGCAATTCGATGATGCTTAGGAATGCGGCGCAGGCTGTGTCCTCTTCAGTTTCCGCTCTGTTTTTGATCGCTCTTAGGGTGATGTCTACGACACTAAGAAGATCTTCACCATGCAGGCATTGGGCATAATTCGTGAAGACGATACGGCCGTCGTACCAGGCGCCGGTACGTATCTCCATCGAGCCATTCTCACCCTTCTTCATGAAAGCCACCAACGCAGCACGCTTCTGTTTAATGCCCGGTAATTCAGGGGACTCTCCAAAGCGAATCCATACCCGCATGTAAGAAGAACCTTCTGCAAGCGATACAGTCTTCAGTACCTGTGCAATATGCTCCAACGCCGCATCGATGGCTTCACCAACAATTTTCTGGCGTTCGTCAGCGTCGATTTCCACGCCCGATTTATCAATCATCTCTGTCACGGATTTTTGAATGTCTTCTTTCATCGGTATTCCTCACTCAACAATGCGCTTATTCTTACAGAAACATAAGTATGTATCTACTTATTAATGTAGGCGCTCTCTCGCTTTGAAGACTGACACTGACAGGCTCACCGAATTGAAGTAACCTCTCTAACTACAAACGCACCTTTGACTACCACACGACATTCACTTGGTTAAACACGAAACGATATGAAATTCATCAACTCAACAGCACTACTCGCATTGTCACTGTTTCTAAATTCTGGTTCGGCGGTAGCTAATGAAAATCAGAGACTTATTGAATCTGCCGCAGGTGGAGATATCATTTCGCAGCGTGATTTAGGGGTAAACTATCTAAAAGGCATAAACGGCTTCGAAAAGAACTATCCTCAAGCAAAAAAATGGCTCACATCAGCAGTGGAAAAAGGAGATAAGCCAGCCTCTCACGCCCTCGCATTAATGTATACATTTGGATATGGCGTCAACAAGGATTACCGTAGGGCTGAACAGTTATATAAAATTGCTGACAATGCGGTAGAAGGTGCTGCCTACAATAATCTTGCAGTTTTTTATGAAAAAGGCCTGGTAGGTAACCCGGACTCTGCTTTAGCTATTAAATACTATAAACTTGCTGTGGCTGCCGGCAGTCCAGAGTCTATGTATTATTTAGGTGCGAAATATCTGTCTGGAAACGGAGTCCCTAAGAATACTAAGAAGACTTTTGAATTGTATAAAAAAGCGGCTGATAAAAACTATGTAAAAGCTATTACGAGCCTGGCCTCATTGTATGATGAAGGGATTGGAACAAAACGAGATGATGCTGAAGCCATTAAATGGTACAAAAAGGCAGCAGATCTTGGAGATCCTATGGGTATGTCAAATCTTGGTTATATGTACATTCATGGTGAAGGCACTCAAAAGAATTATTCTCTTGCCCGCTCATACTTAGAAAAGGCGGCAGATAAAGGCAGTGAGGCGGCTTTGTCAAACTTAGGATATTTGTATTTAAACGGATTGGGCGTAAAAAAAGACTACCAAAAAGCAAGTGAACTTTATCAGACATCTTGTGACAAAGGCGAAAAAATTGGCTGCGATTCACTTAATGATATGAAGAGACTAGGTTATTTTCGCACGTCTGTAAAACAACCAAAGAATAAAATTGATAGCAAGCGTCTTATTGCAAAATCAATAGATAAAGGTGTAAATGCGACATTTACTTGGCAGAGTGACGTTGCCACCTTCAAAGCTAATAATGGAAAAATTGACTGTAACTTTCTACAAGATAATACAGACAATGCAGGAAATCAGGCAACATCCTTTGTCTGCACAGACAATGTCCAGGTTATTTTGAAGCGATTCAATGAAAGCAATAATGCCTACCTTGCGGTTATGACAGACAACTTCAAAACTGAGGTAAAGACGTTCTCTGTGAACGTCTACATTTCCGAAGTTAACTCAAAGTAATGCTGCTATGCCTTTAATTTTGGCTAACAATTCAAGCTGTTTGGTATATGGTTTAGCACGATAATAAGCCTTGAGGATTTGCTCTGGCGTCGCGTCGCCCGGGTCAAGTCCTTCCTCTCCCAAGCAGGCGACTTTAACATTGATGCCCAGACTGGCGATCCGTCTGGCCGCCGACATCGTGTTGCGGATCGCTTGCTTTTCGCTATCCCACATCATAATGACGTTGCGCAGGCCACGGGCCTTCAATGTCAGGAACGCGCCCAGCTGGTCTTCTGCATCTCCCGTTGTATTTCCGGATAAGTGCATCCCGAACGTACCTATTGGCTCGACGTACTCTCGCAACGTCTCTTCTTCGAATATGGCGCGCTTGACTCCCATGACATCAAACGCACCTTCACATACGACGACCGTCTGCTTTCCGACCGCGTTATGGCCGTTGTAGAGAAACTTTCCGGAGGCTGGTAGCTGCATGGGGAAAAGGTAGCGACGTTCTGCTGTGCCGGTGACATCACGCCCCTGGAATGTCTTCATCACACCTTCCAGATCGTAAACCGGTATAAGAATACGCATGTCAAACACCTGCCCCTTCACTTGGTCGGTGTAGGGATCGACATACGCGTGCTTACCTTCCACGCAATAACGAAGGTCGAAGTATCGGGCCATTTCCGGCGTTATGAGACGCTTGACGAGATAATCAGGAAGACGTCCATCGATAGGCAGTTCATAGTGGCGAGGAAGAGCAACTGGCCCCTCAAGCTCAACACCACTGGATAACACCACTTCTTCTTTCTTCGGCGCCCACCCCTGCGAGATTAAGGCATTCTGAACGTATGCTTCGAAATCCCGACGTGATTTGCCACTGTAGTGCTTGAGAAAAACCAGCTTGTTAAACTGAATCTCTTCGGGGTGATCGCCCGCAAAACATTTACCTACGCCATGAGAGAGGTTGAAATACACTTTCCAGTTTGAGCTGCCGCATACCGGACACTCTTTGATGTTAATTTCTCGCCCGCGCGTACTCACTCCGCCGCGACGATAGATAACGCCTTCAGTATCGAGCCATTGTTCAAAATCCAGCTCGGTCAGTAACTCTTTCAGGTCGCTCACGTTTAAACCTACTTTTTTCAGGCAATATTTTGATTACTCTCGGTTTTTATTTACCATAGAGGCTCATGTGTTTTTCTTTTGTGGTTTTGGCAAAAGAAAACTTAAATCTCTGATGGATTAAGGCGTGGAGAGACTTTCCACGCCTGTTTTTTTTATAAAACATCCATGATTCTTTCGATAAACCGCATTTGTTCCAGGTTCTGTTTGACACGGATGCTCACCCCGCCCTTCTGGTTACGTGAACCAGCAAAGTAGAGTCTTGCCTCGCCTTTTGCTTCTTCCTCTTCCGTTTTGTTGATAGTGATGACCAGGTCAGCGATACGCACCTTCTCGATGTTGTCTGCTGCGTGCATCATGGTCGCCACTTCCGATGCCCCACCTTCCCTGTTTGTCTGGGATGCGGTGATGCCGGCAACGTTGTGCTTGTCGTACAGCGCACGAAGATCGGTGTAAATGCTTCGTATGTTTGCCCGGTCATCACGGAGGTCGTAGCTCGGCCGCATCAGATCGGCATAATCGACAACCACCATATCCGGGATCATGCCATTTGCCTTCATGCCACCCAGCATACGGTCAAGATCTGCAGGCGATACGCTTCCGGATGGCCGCTCAACAATCCACAAGCTCCCAACCCCTTTCGTCGCCCCCAGCTCCGCCAGTTTGCGATGGACGTCGTCGCGGCGCTCCACCAGCTTGGACATTTCCGTCTCGGACAGACGGGCGTCGAAACGGTCTGACAGAATAGAGGTGTGTACTTCCAGCGACAGATACAGGACGTTGTAACCGGCAAGCGTGGCGTTGACAGAGAACTCACCCATCGCCGTCGATTTACCAGACTTCGCGAAGCCCATGAACAGCACCATTTCACGCTTGGCCCAGCCTTTCTGGTAAAGCAGTTTATCGAGCAGGGGGAGACCCGTTGTGATGCTGTTTGGCACGTAATCGTCGGATGCCTCGTACTCACGCGTCTTGTAACGCTCTGCTGACTCAGAGAAGTAATCGTAGATGCCGGTCGCTTCGTTAGAGCCGATTTGCTGGACTTTGGCCATGATTGCCATCGCGCCCTGGAAATCGCCCTTCTCCTTCATCTCAGCCGCTTTGATTAGCGCGTCGTCGAACGCCACGCTTTTGGCGAACGTCGCGACCTGGTCGACCATGTACGCCGTGTCCGATAGCTTCTCAGCGAGAATCCGCTTAAACGCCTCAACAACATCGGGGAACAGCTCTTCGCGGATCGTCTTATCGCGTTTGGCGCGTTTGAGCATGTCGAGGATGGCCGACGATGACGGTGCGCTCTTATACATTCTGTAGTAGCCCGACACCATGTTCACCAGAATGGCGTTGGCCGCATTGGAGAACTGGTTTGGCGCAACCAGATCACCGGCGCGAGTCAGAAACTCATGGTCGCGACAGAAATAGGCTGCGAGCCGGTTCTGGAAGTCGTCATCGAACTCTTCTGACAACCCTCGTCCTGTGTGGCAAAGTTCGGTCATGTGCTTTCCTTTGGTGCTTAAACAATTTGTTTTCTAATACTAAAAAAGCCAAATAGGGGATCAACAGAATCGCCGTGCTTCTTCCAGTTCTTCCGGGAAGTGCGCGTAAATCACACGATCAGGCACGATTTCCATCAACCAGACAGCGGAGAAGATGATGCGGACACGTTTGTCTCGGGTAATGCCACGCAGACGCTCCAGAACCCACTCAAAATAGCGTTCTTGAATCGGGTCGTGCTGCATGTCTCCCAGATGCTTAAAACTCACCAGAGAGTCATCCAGACGGGTTACAGCGCGTTTGGCTAACTTCTCTTCGAATATCTCGATCAGCTCGGGCTGCCAGAGATGCTGGGGGCGAGGTAATTTGTCCCACAGACGGCGTGCAGCTGCGGAAAGAACGGTAGAAATGAAGTAGTCATAAGAGCAGCAGTACTGGTCGGCAAACTGGCGTGCTTTCCAGAGAGACGTTTTGTTGGCCGTCGACAGCTCCTGATACGGCACACGTTTCAAACCGGTAGTGAATTGGGCCGTCTCATAGTGTTCTCGGCCATGCGACAGCATGATGTATGAGTACTGGCGCTTGTATGCCTCAGTGAAGAGGCATGTGGCCATAAGCGGGTGCATGTCGCGGTAATCAAACCACTTTGTCTCGAACAGCTCCGCCTCATCCTTGCAGCGTGACAGCCCAATATTCTCGGCCACCCACTTGTCCATGACTGTGGTGTCCCACTCGGTCATGAAGTCGTACTGGTCGTTGTTAATAGTGTTAAAGAAGATCTGGCTCATGTGCTCCGCCTGATAGGTAGTTACTTACTTATCATAATGGGCGAATCATAGCGACTGGAGACTGTTTTTGGAAGTGGACACGTAAGGGAATGTGTCTGGGAAGTTGGCATAGAAAAAACCTGCTTCCGTATAAATAATAATAAGTAACTTAGTATTTATATACAGAAGCAGGTTCTTAATTGAAGCTGCCAAAACTAGTAACCTTGAAAAGAAAGGTTCTTGTCAAGCTTCACACGCTTCAGTTGGTACGAGTCAGTCGGGCAAAGCATTTTGTACACGGCCAGATTGCTGTCCAGCAGCTCGCGGGCAAAACTTTCCAGCTCTGGATAGGGTTTGCATCCGATAGAAATCTCTTTGATTAGTGAGGTGTCGAACTTCTTAAGCCCTGGCAGCTCAGAGATAATCCGGAACTCTTCTTCGTACTTCCAGTTCTCCCCCTTGTGAAGAAAGATGGCTCTGATAATGTCGTACACATCAGCGGTATAGAAGTTCACTTCAGGCGGCGATTTCACGTACTCCACATCACCGATTAACGCTGTGTGTCGGTCATCCAGTGCTTCCACAATAGCGTCATCAAACCCTATGCAAAATCCAGAGTGAGATCTGGCGTAATGCGACCACATCAGATAATTAGTGTCAGTTCTGGTGAGGCATATCACACCGGTATTCAAAAGCAGATTTCCGCGCAGCATATAGGCGTCAAACTCTTCGGCATTTTTGGTTCGCCCTCTTAACCAGTTCTCACCGTCATCGTCGCTTTTGCCTGGCCACATTTCATGGTATCGAACACGCTTCTCCGGTATCGTGGCGTCAAAACTAAATTTGGCTTTGAATTCGGCAGGGTCATTGAAGTCGTGTGGCCGGGTGGCTCGGATTGTTCCATCTTCGATGAAGAATTTAAGAATTTTTATTAATTCGTTTGGGTCTTCATGCCCTACGTATTTGTATAGCATTTTTATCCACTATTTTATATTGCAACACAGAATGGTACACATAATTATCTTAACCAATAAGCAGGTCGTTATTAATATTAACGACCTGCTCTAATAGAATTAGTTAAATTTACTTATCTGTAACTCTTTGTTCAACTTCCTTGACTTGGTTGTCAGTGAGATTCGCTATATGCTCACTCAATAACTTGTTAATTAAATGCCTCTTTTGTTCATCCGACAAATCTTGACGCTTATCAATATGCCTCAAAGAACTGCCAAACTTCTCGCTGATTGCATCACCATTGAACACTTCAATGATTGTTTTGGTATTCATGATCAAAACGCCAACAACAAAACAACCAGCGTTATATATCCAGTCAACAACAAAGCCCTTGGTAAGCAAGAATGGTGTACAAATATGAAGTACGACCCACAGTAGAGCGCCGATAAGCGACCCAAAAACAGTTCTAAGTGGATAGCCTAATAGCAAAATATCCATTGCTCTGTTGAGATATCTACTTGTCAGATCTTTATCTGGCATCTAAAGCCCCCTTTCCCAAATTCTCATTTGGGATTTCTTCTAAAACAGGGTCATTCAATATCTTACGTTTGCCACCACTGCTACCAGTATCGATGTTGTCGATATTGGTCTCAATAAATTTAAGTAACTGGATAGCTTCAGTACTATTATTACCGAAAAAGCCTTTAGCTATACGATAAGCCAAAACTCTCTCTTTTAGCTCTAGTAAAGCAAAGGCTACAGTTCCAGTGATGGTAACGATTGAGCTATAGCCGAATACGTAGCTCAGCGCTGCGCCGAAAAATATCATCACCAAAGAGAGAAGCTTAACCTTGCTGAAGGTTTTCTTTTCATTTAAGAGATAAAGTTCGACGATTGTCTTCCTCTTTAACTCTTCTCGCTCTTTCTTGACACTTTCGTCACGTTTCTCTTTATACTCTTGTATTATTAATCTGTATTCTTCGGATTTAATATACTTTAAAGTGTTGCGGTATAATCCGCTACATATCATTCCAATCATTGAACCTGCAACAGAAATAACCCCTTGGTTTGAAATTCCTAGCAAGCCGATAACTTTCCCAAACACAATTGCGGCTAATATGGCCAACGCTAAGCCAATAAGCCAACCTAAATGTCTAGACAAAAATTTAGCCATATCAACCTTTCTTCATCAACTCACGCTTAATTTCATCGGTGCGCATCGTGACGTCGGCAGCGGTGATCGCCTCGTTCAGTTTCACGATGTCCTCGATTTCCTGCGGTGACTTCTCTGCCAGATGGAAAATGGCTGCACGAATCACGTCAGAACGGGTGAATTTCTCGAAACGAGGGATGAACTTCATCATCTCCAGCAGATCGAAGTACTCGTCTTCCAGCGACATTGTGCGGCTCTTAATCTTCTCTTTCCCACGAGTCGGACGCCCCTGCGGTCTGACTGGCTGGCGCATTGGGGTGCTGCTTTTTACCGGTTCTTCCGGATCTTTGCGCTTTGCAAGGTCTCCCATTCTCATGGACATTATTCTTCCTCCAGACTCATGATGTAATCTACAAACTCTTCGAACTCGGCTTCTGCCTTCTTATCGCGTTCAGCGCCAGTCATTTCAAATATAGAACGACCTGCCTCTTCCGCGTCGTCATAAACGTTACGGTTGTACAGGTTAACCGGCGCAGCCTCGATGCCGAATGTCTCGACAATTTCTTTCGCCGCCAGAATACGTGACGCCTGGGAAGGCAGTGACGGACACTGGTTCACTACCGCGCGGATCTTCACAGTCTCGTTCACGTTGCGAACGTTGTCGATAATCGGGTCGATATCACGCAGGGATTTCAAATCACGACGCTTAGGGCGAAGCGGGATAATGATGAAGTCTGCCAGCAGCATCGCTTGTCGCTGAATTTCGGAGTCAAAACCACCCGCATCAATGACGACGTAATCGTAGCGTCCCTTCAGCGATTTGATGTGTTTGACGATGTCGTCCTGAACGTATGCGAACGGGATTAGCTCAAGATCTTCGTTCTGGCGACGGTCTTCGCACCAGCTCGTTGTGGTGCGCTGAATATCAATGTCGGTGACGTGAGTCTTCTTTTTCTTTTTAACTTTGAGGCATACCGCAATTTGCTGGGCAACGGTAGATTTGCCTGGGCCGCCTTTTGTGCCGCCAACCACAATGATCCTGGTCATTGGTGAGTTCCCTTTGCGTGAATTATTATCGTATGAAACAACTTGTTTTCTTATATGCGATATAGCCTAAATGCCTACGGCTACGGTGTAAAGGTGAAATGATAGGCAGTACGGGTGTTGGCTCACAGGACAAACAATCAGTTGAAAGTTTATTCGATTGGCTTTATAGTTCTTGTACGGAAAGATGCCGTACAAAGAGTGACATAATCCGTCTACAAAACTAAATGCGAAAAACTGAAAATCGAAAAACTGAAAACTGAAAACTGAAAACTGAAAACTGAAAACTGAAAACTGAAAAATCGACTATAGAGATGCCTCGCGAGTCAAGGCGTGGGGCTAGGAGTACAAGCATGTCAGCACTGAAAAAACAGCGCATCGATCTCAGATTAACCGACGACGACAAGAGCATGATCGAAGAAGCTGCGGCAATGACCAACCAGACAATTACTCAGTTTATGGTTGCCAGTGCCTCTGAACGTGCTGCGGAAGTGATAGAGCAACATCGTCGCCTGATTCTTAGCGAAGAGTCATGGAATATAGTGATGGATGCCATCAGTAACCCGCCTGCACCGAATGATAGGCTGAAACGAGCTGCCGAGCGTCTACAAAGCATGGAGTAAGACGTGGCCAACCTGACCATTGAGATGTTTTCAGAAGAGGCTGTATATGATTTCTCATGCTTCGACTGCGGAGAAACGTCTCTCAATGATTTTCTTAACAATCGCCTCGCCCAGCAACACAGCGGGCGTATATTACGCGGATATCTGCTTCTGACGAGAGATCCGATACCGAAAGTGATGGGGTTTTACACGTTGTCCGGGAGCTGCTTTGCAAGAAACACGCTTCCTTCCAACACTCAACAGCGTAAAGTCCCCTATTCCGACGCCCCAAGCGTTACGCTCGGTCGTCTGGCAATAGACAAAAGTATCCAGCGACAAGGGTATGGGGAAACGCTGGTGGCACATGCGATGAAAGTGGTATACCGGGCTTCCCTGGCCGTTGGGATCTACGCTTTGTTTGTTGACGCCAAAAATGAGAATGCGATGCGGTTTTATAAGCAGTTAGGCTTTACCCCTCTTACGGGTGATAACGCCAATTCGCTGTTCTATCCCACAAAAGGCATTGAGAAGTTGTTTGGTGGAAAATAAAGAAGCCCCTCGATTGAGGGGCTTTTTCTAACTCGCTGCTTGTCCGGGCTGCCAGTTGCATAACCGCTCTCCCATCGTGTTGTGGAAGAGGATCTCGCGTTCGGTCTCTTCGGTCATGAAATCATCATTACTGACGTAAATTGGATTAGCACCGTCGCAAAACAACACGCCTGGTGTCTGGGTTTTAATCACGCAGCCACTTATCATGCAGCTCGCGATGAACAGCAGAAGCATCTTTCCGCCGCACTTCATTAAGTGTCTCATTTTTGACGTCCACTGTGCTTTGAAGCCTTTTCCTGTCCTCCTGTCTGGCCTTCTCTTCGATTGCTTGCCGGGCCGCACGACCTCCCATCGTATAAGCACCGACAAGCACGAAAAGAACGGCAGCCAGAGTCATCAGAGGAAACTTCAGCTTTGAAAATAGGCTGCCGGTCATATCAGACCATCCCGTTCTGGTGTTTTCGCACCTGTGACCAGGCGATAAAGCCAGCCACCACAATGGTCGCGATACCGAAGATGATCCGAACCGTATCACCACTGGTGATGTGTCCCTGCGCCTTGTCCATTGCCGCAGAGACCTGTGGCATGACGTCGGCCAGCTGTGCCAGACCAATTCCCGCCGTAACGGTCGCACCGGCAGTTTCTTTGGTTACAGGAACAGCCTTCACGGTTTTCACCGGCTTAACGACACCAGCGCGACGTAGACCTTCCTCAATAACTTCTGCCGCATACCAGGTGTTCGGCGTTTTGAGCGGGCCAAGGCCATTTTCATGACGGATAATCGCCTCCACCAGCGGACGCAGAGTGTCGTAGTCGTGCAGATCGATAATCATGTCCGGGGTCACGCCAACGGCTTTAGATACCTCGTTCACGTAAGCTACGGTGTTGTTTTCATGCGGAGGCGCCCAGCGTTCGATGACTTCGCGGATCGTATCGATGCTGGAGCCATCCTTCGCGCGGCGCTTGTCGTGGTAGGTAATGAGCGTTACTGCCAGCGCTCGAATGCCCCATACGGGATCTTTGAACGTGCAGAAACGCGGTTCGGCAGGGTTGTCAATTAACCCCTGCCACGGCGAACCTTTGTCGAGGTTGCCAGGGTTGTTATTACGAATGCCTCTCGGAGTTTTCATCCTTGATCTCCTGTTATTGCAGTCCATTCTTCACGCCATAAGCGGCCAGACCCAGCAGCAGCGCGGTAATCAGGAACGACGTTATCTTTGAGATAATGCCGCCAAAGAACCCGCTGGAGATGGCGTCTAGTCGATTAAGTAGTTTGTCCAGGTTGGAGTGCTGAATGCTGTGTTGCGAAGGCGTCATATCGCCAAAGTAGGTTTTGAGCTGGTCGTTGACCTCCTGGCCAATTTCCTCACGTAACTCCTTACCTAATTTGCCGACAACTTCACGCGCAACGATAGCGGCAATGCGCTCTACCTGCTCTGGCGTTACGCCTGCCATCTCGTTCGACATTATTTCCTCCATGAATCGTCAAATCGGGATGGCTGTTTTATACCACAAATGACCCTTACATGGTAGGTAAGTACTTACACACGAGCACCATAAATTGCACCGACTTTAGTCCATGTAGGCACGTTCCCCGTGACAGCCTTACCCGCCGCGCCCCCTCCGTACATTGTCCCCAATCGTCCAGTAGCAGCCGCACCAGCAGCCCCCACATTACCTCCACTACCGCATGTGTATTGGACAGCGGTAGTGCCGATTAAATATTGAGCGCCAATACCGGCAGCGGTTAAAGTGCCAGAAGTTGCCGCACGCGAACCTGAAGCTGGCGGCCTTGTAGTGTTTGCAACACCAAAGGGGCGACCGCCGCCCCCCATACCACCATCGGCTGAGTTACCGCCACCACCGCCACCGCCACCGGCAATAGCACCGTTATTGGTTATTCTTAAACGAGTACCAATCCCATTGTTAATTGCAGTGCCACCGGCAGCACCGCCACCTTTAACACCACCATTCCCGCCACGACCGTAGACAGTTACACCCGCGTTGATTACAAGGCTGATATAAGAGTTGGTAAGCGAACTTGGGAAATCCAAACATGGAACGCCGCTACTGGACGACACCAGATTCCCTGTAATGGTAACAACGACTGGCGTCGAACCCTGGGATTTCAAATAGTTGATCAGTGTGTCTTTGTTGTAATTATTATTCGCACCGATGCTGTAATTAATTTCCATAGAGCGACCTGCTAACTGAGACATGTTACCAGCAGCAGACAATTGCACCGCAGTTCGAGCAGCGCTCATCCATCTCTGGCCTGTCACACTTACGGCCGAAGACCCAATCCAACCGGGAACACCGACAATTGGCACATCTAATCTCCTTATCCGATGTGAAAATAGATGATTGGTGGGAAAGCCCCACCAATCGCCTTGATTACATTCTCGCCTTCAGTTCACGCACTTCCTTGCGCAGCTCCTTGACGGCCTCAACCAGCATACCGATAACGCCGTTGTAGTTCAGACGCAGACGCGGCTCTCCAGACTGATCGTTATGGTCAACCGTTACCAGTTCAGGCTGAACATTCTGGACGTCCTGAGCGATGAGGCCACCAGACTGCTCATAACGGTCACAGACCTGAATCTCGTACAGAACACCTTCGATCCGATCCAGCTTGTCGAGCGCTCGTTCAATCTTGCGAATATTGCGTTTGCTACGACGGTCAGAGCGGATATAAACGTCATTGAAGCTGCCATTGCCTCCACAAACCCAAGTACCATCATTCTGGAGGTATGCGTTCGCATCCGTGCCGTTTGCGGTACGTGAGTTGTTGATCATGTAAAAACCAAACTGACTGTTTCCCAAGCCGCCAACGAAGAATTTGCGGTCCGCATGGTCTTGCCTTAGCAGCGCTTGGGCCGAACTGGTTGATACAGCATTGCGCCCAAAAATAACGTTCTGATCACGCATGCTGATCCATGAACCAGAACCGCTATTGATAGCAAAACGGTTGGCATACACCCAAGCGCTCGAAGTGATGTCCCCAGATACAGAAAGAGGTTTATAGCTTTGCAATGTTCCATTAATGAACCGAAACACATGAGCACTGTTGGCGTATACATCCAACAAACCATCCCCGTTTTGTTTAAAACCTGTATCGTTATCCCCCAAAACAATAGAGTTTCCACCTAATCCGTTAGCGACACCTATTCCCAAGGCACCATTAATTACGGCCCCACCAGAAACAGACAGCCCATTGGATACCGAAGTTTGTCCAGAAACATTGTTGATAGTTAACGGGCGAAGACCATTCCAACCACCATATGCATTGCCTGAGGGAGTCAGAAGAAAGTAGGTGTTTCCGCCGTCATTCCTAATAATGAAACCAAAATTCCCGCCTACTGCTCTGAATTGCCCCCCATCGCCTTTAATTGACGAGACCTGAACCTCTCCACGAAAACGTGCATATTGTGCTGTTGAAATTTGCAGTTCTTCCTGTGAGTCGCTGTTACCTGTTGCTAAACGATAAACGCCGCCCTGAACAGTTTCATGCCATATGGTGTCTGAATTGCCACCACGCATTTTCCTCAGGAAATTTTTGGAACCTGTAGCAGTCGTGCTTAATGCACTCATGCAGTATACGTTTGGGTTCAAACCGTCTTGATTTATGATACCGCCACCAGGAAGTGTAAACGATCCATCTTCACCGAAAACAAAATCACCGGAAGAAGATGTATTACCCGTGGCTTTATTAGGAGTTCCACAGTTGATGCGGATACCAGGCCGGCGTGAGGAGTGGTCGACTCCATCTTTAAAGATATAACCATCAACGGCCGTTGTTCCGTCATTTTTGGTATATTCAAATCGAATATGTCTGTTAACGAGGTTCCTAAACGTAATATCACCAGTGGTCAATAAGCCTGGAGTTGATATAGACCCTGTTAACGCCCCACCGGCTATCGGCAAAGCCCCAATATCTGCGGGCGAAGGTTTATTGACGGTAGTGTAGATCTGCGCCCAACCAGACCAGTTGGCGTCAGCTGCATCACGGCGAGAACGGATGTAAACCGGAGCATGGGCGCCACTGGTTCCGCTCCAACCAATCAATAACTCGCCTTCGCCAGAAGCCGAAGCCCCCTTAAGATGAAGAACGTTGCCATAAGTAGTCGGATACCCATTACTATAGGCTTCATACATCTGAATGCCTGGCAATGCGCCTTTCGCACTTCCATTCAGAGCCGTAACGCGGCCACGGGATATCAGAGTAGGGATACTAATATTTGCGGAGCCATCGAACGCAACGTTGTTAATTGCTCTGGGCGTTTGGAGTCTGCTCGCCGAGACAGCATTGGCACCTGAAGCCAAAGCGCCTATATCAGTTGGTGTAGGTTTATTGCGAGTGTTGTATAAACGACGCCAACTAGGAGCATAGACGTCACCATTGTTGACGTAAATAAATTCGGCGTTAGTCATCCCTCCATGACCCGTTGTAGTCGGCGTGGTGACACGGATCGTGTAGTTACTTGAGTTCCCATTACTGAATACCTCAATAACAGAACCAGTGAGATCAATCCTGCCGCAACCTGTATCGTCAATATAGTTATTGCTGGCATAAGACCATGAGCAACGCGCGATCCAACATTTATATCCAAAAGCACCTTGCTCATTAAGCCAGGTAATGAACTGAGCAGTAGTAAAGACCGCGCCACTGCCACTGTTCAGCCAACCACTTACCGCTGCTGCCGCATTAATGTTCGCCGGGCTAATATCAATGTCAGAAGAGCCGTCAAAATTTACACCTGCTATTTTACGTGCAGTTTGCAGCTTAGTGGCGGTCGCGGCATTGCCTGTTGTACTTTGATTCCCCTTCGCATTAACTCCCGGAAGATCGATGTCCTCGCTGCCATCGAACAACACTCCGCCAATACGACGTCCCGTCTGAAGTACGGTGGCGGTACTCGCATTACCTACCAATGAGCCTGTAATAGCACCATTAATGTCTGATAATACTCGTTGGTATATCGTCCCCTCTACTGCCCCTTCCGGCAAAGAGTCAACCGACTCGATCACCTCCAGTGACTCAACTGCGGCACCAGAGAATTGCAAGTTCACAATCAGCTTCTTAGCGCCCGCACCCACATGGATGTAGATATCGTAATTTTCTTCGTCGGTATTAACGGTGGCTAAACTATTTACAGCAGAGTCCTGCGTTAAATAGGCAACAGCATTGAGACCTTTGGGATCGCCCCCCGCTGTGCGAAGAACAATATCAGCCATCGCCGCCTGGCCTGGGCTATCGGCATCATAGCCAGCGCCACCGATCACTTCGATGTAGACAGTGCTGGTCGCTTGCGGCATACGCGCACGCGAGACTTTTACCCATTTGGGCGTATCAGAGGTCAAGTCCAGTTCGGCGGACGTACCTTTCCACTTCACGCTGGCGATACTGGACTGCGCATTCTGCGCATATTCGTATGCCTTGTCCTCAGACGCTTTCGCTTTCGTTTGAGATGCTTTGGCCTCAGTTGCCGAAGCCGAGGCCTCGGTCGCTTTTGCGGACGCAAGTGTGGCAGACTCAGCGGTTTCTGTTGCCTTTGCTTCAATACCTGCCAGCGCGTCAGTTGCGGTGGTCGCAGATGCGGCTGCGCTTGCCTCAGACTTCTTCGCTTCACCAGCACTTGATGCGGCTGCATCTTTGCTGGCCTTTGCCGCATCAGCATATTCACCAGCTGTAGTGGCGCTCCCCGCCGCCGCGTCAGCGCTTAAACCGGCAGCCACTTTGCTCGCGGAGGCGGCTGTTTCCGAGGCGGCGGCGTTGGTTTCAGATACTTTAGCCGCGGCAGCGCTGGCGGCCGACCCATCGGCGCTCTGCGCCGCGTTTGTTTCAGATGTTTTGGCTGCGTTCTGAGATGCCAGCGCGGCAGCTGCACTACCCGCTGCTGCGTTTTCCGATGCGGCGGCATTGCTCTCAGAAACCTCAGCAGCCGCGGCGGAATTTGATGCTGCGGTCGCAGAATCCGCAGCAGAGACAGCGCTGCCAGCAGCGTTAGTTTCTGAGGCTTTCGCGGCATTTTTGGACGCAGAGGCACTCGAAGCAGATGCCCCTGCTTCGGCGGCTTTCTCCGTTGCGGTGGCAGCTGAAGCTACAGCAGTCTCTTTATAGCTTTCTGCATTCGTTTCGGAGGTCTTTGCACCCTTAGCGGCTTCACTGGCAACGCCTTCGGATGCAGCAGCTGCGGCGGCACTTTTGCTGGCCTCAGTCGCCTTTGTTCCGGCAGTGCTTGCGCTATTGGCAGCTGCCGCTGCGCTGGCGGCGGCCTGTTTAGCTTTGTCACCTGCGGCATCGATTGCATCCGTATTGTCCCTGTACCATTGCTGGTTGGCATTGTGCTCATCGACGATTTGGGTGAGCGATTTAACCGTTACCTCAGTACCATCCTCGCGTTCGAGTGTCACTTCATCAATGGCAGTTAACCAGCTTCTCATTGTCTTCGAGTCGGCTGACATTCGGGTCATCAATGCTGTAAAGCGGGCGCTGAACTGGGTCAGATCGCCTTCATAGGTAGTGATGATCCGGCATGGGACCTCATTCTGGGTCTCACCAGTGTACTGCTCCATGAGTGTCAAGCGGGTGTCATTTAGCACGCGCTTAATTTCGTACAGCCTGTTATCGGGTCCGATGACAATCATACCCGGCAATACACCATTGGCTGTGACGTTCCAAAACGTACCAGTGCCCTCAAGTGTGTCACTTCCCTTTGTAAATGTGATAGTACCTTCCCTGTACCACATATTCGCTCCTTGAAAGTGCGGGCATTCCCGCCCACATAAGTAAGTACGTACCTACCATTGTAATTAATGAATAGTCACCGAACCAGAAATTTTATATAGCATTAGAATTCCGGTGAACTGGAGATATCCTCTATCGCCCCTGTTTGGAAACTGAACTGTCAGATTTTGGGTCGCGCCATACGACGAAGCCGGTATCCTTAATAACAAGTTATTCCATTTTTTTGTAGAATCGCCACTTGAACCATCGTTTCCTGTGTCATATTGGAAAACGATCGACTCATCACATCTAATTGTGACGTTCTGTCGCCAAAGGGTATGCGCAGCAGTTGTCCCTAAAAATAAAAAAACTCTTTCGAAAGGTGCACCATGTATGGTTGCAATTGGGTAACGCGTACCCGAGCTAGTGCCAGTTGAATTTCCCCAAACCTTATCGGTCAAATTGGATGATGCTGTAATAATGTCTCCATAGATGTTTTCAGCGAATAGCTTTTTAACAGTACATGTCTCATCAATTACGACATTACTCATCCTTCCCGTTGTTGCAATAATCTCCCCTCTGGCTTTGATGTTCTGAAATTCAGAAGAGCCATTTTTGTTTATATTCCATCCTCTGACACCGCTTTGAAAGTCGTTAGACTGAATGAACTGCCCTATTTTTGCATTATCGATAGTGCCATTTTGTATCCAAGCTCCGCTCATATATGCCACACCGTTTTCAATGACGAAAGGCGTTGTAACCTTTCCATTCACTGAGTTCACCAATCCAAAACGGTCGGCTTGAACAAGGAATTGAGACAGACCAGTGCTGTCGATCCCCAACGCAATGCCGGCAACATACTTCTGCCCACCGCTTGTCGATGTCTCCATCTTAAGCGTCCAGGCTGTAGAGACTTTTTTATTGGTGTCCGCAATAGCTGTCGCCTGTTGTTTAATCGTTGCAGAGTTACCGTCAACAGAGGCTTTTAGCGTATCGATACGTGATCCCAGCGCCCCATCAGCATTTGCCCTGGCGTTCGCCTCGGACGTAACTGCTGCATTAATATCCTTGCCAGTCTGGGCTTTCAGGCTTGTGATCTGCCCGGCCAGCGCCGAATCGGCATCGGTACGAGCTTTAGTCTCAGTAGCAACCGCTGCTTTGATGTCCTGCGCAGTCTGGGCCTTTAACGTGCTGATCTGAGTTGCCAGTGCGCTATCTGCGTCAGTACGCGCTTTCGTTTCACTGGCAACTGCCGCCTTAATATCCTCACCCGTCTGGGCCTTGAGGCTGGTAATCTGTTTGGATAATGCCTCATCCCCCGAAGCTCGGGCGATCTGCTCTTCGGTAAGAGCCGCACTAATGTCACCTTCTACCTTCGCCTGCAGTGACGTAATCTGCCTGGACAAGGATTCATCCGCAGTGGCTCTGGTCTCCTGCTCAGAAACAATGGCCGCAGAAATATCATCATTGATCTGGGCTTCCAACTTGGTGATTTGTGTTGCGATCGCCTTATCAGCCTCTACGCGAGCCGTTGTCTCTTCCAGAATCGATGTCCGGATGTCCTCACCAATTTCTGCGCGGATCTCTTCCACTTTTGAGGCCATTGCAGACATATCGTCGGCAAACGTCTTCTGAGTGGTGGCGATCTTCGCGTTATTGACCATTTGCTTGTGCTGGTCTTCATCCTGACGCAGAGCGAGGTCAATATTGGTTTTGGCCAGAGCCTCGATATTGGTCGATACTTCCGCGCTGGCGCGTTCGACTTCGGCAACGGTCTTTTTCATCTCTTCGACGGCGGCAACGCTGTCATCGACGGAGGATTTCATTGCCTCAATCTGTTTGGCATTTGCCTTATCGCCTTCGACACGGGCTTCACGCTCTTCAGCAATCAGCGCGGAGGCATTGTCGAGCGCAGCGTGTGCCGCTTCCACAGCACCTGCAACGGCGTTGCCCTGCTCGGAAACGGTCTCCTGCAACTCAACCAGAGCCGCATTAGAGTCCTCAACCTGTTGCAGCGCGTCGTTGACCTTGTCCAGCGTGCCAGAGACTTCATTTTTGAGGTCGTTCTGGGCCTGTTCAAGCCGACCGCTGGTGTCTTCCAGTTTGCTGTCCAGATCGGTAACGGACTGATCAAGCTCTTTCAGGCTTTCTTCCATCTGTTTGTTGATGGCGTCGACCGCATCCTGAGAGGCTTTAGAGTCGATTTCCTCCAGCAGCTCCTGTCCCAGCTCGGAAGAGGTGATCTTCCCGGTAAGGAATGAGAGGACGTCTCGCGTCATCGCTTCCGTACCAAGATTGGAGTTCGGCGGGCTTAACATGCCACGCTTGTTCACCGCGCGAACCCAATAGTACCAGGTCTCGCTATCCCCAAGACCGGCATGGGTGAACGTGGTGCTGGCAGCCTCTGCAATCAACTTTGCCGTTTCCAGATCGTTGGTCTGGGAGGCGTACACGTTGATGTGATCGAGGTCGATTGAGTCCGGGTTGACCCAATTCAGAATCACGTTGCGGTAGTCACCCACGGCCGTCAGAGAGGTAGGAGAGCCTGGCGGCGTCATCGTACCTTTCACCTGATAAACGGTGCTGATGATATCCGTCTTCTTGCCGCTGAACGAAACCGCATAGAGCTGAATGTCGTACTGACCATTCTCGGCAATATTGAGGATCTCGAACTGCTCTTCGGTAACGCGTGCGGACTGCCAGTTAGAGACGTTGTTCTCATCGGAACGACGCCAGCTGATCCAATATTCCGCAGACTTACCTTCCCAGGTGGCAACGAGCTTGATTGAGAGGTTGCCCGGACTGGAGATATACGTCCCTTCCGTCACCTGCAGGTTGGTCGGCTTCGAATAAGTCGGGTCGAGAACGGTGTTGTTCTCGGGGATCAGCGTCGCGCCGTTGTCGATGGCTTCGTACTTCGATGCGTTATTCTGGACAACGGTAACGTCAAACGTCCCCTGAGCCTCGCCCTGGGCAACGTTGATAACACGCACGCGCATTGGTTCCAGATCTGGCTCGGTAATCGTCCAGACGCCATTCATAACCGGCATATCACCAGAATTGAGCGCTTTGGAGAAGGTCACTTTGGTAATGTCTTCCCCGGTCTCAAGAATATCGCGCTCAACGATTTCTCCTTCCTGATTCAAGATCCGGATGTAGCTACTAGCCTTATTCAGCGTAACCGGTGCGTCGAGAGTGATGCTGTTCTTTGTGAACGCCACAATGCGGCCAGAGTTGCGTTTACCAGCACGGTATTTGTTCTGAATCAGCACCGTTTCGCCCGGCATCAGGAAGGAAGCATCCAGCCCTGCCGTAAAGCTGATAACGTCGGACTCCATGCGTGCGGTATACAGCAGCCACAGACCGACACGATGCGCCTGGCCACGGCTGGTACAGCCAAACGCAACCACTTCGGTTTTGCGCTCGCCATAACGACGCATCGCCTCCTGGTCTTCGACGTACTCGATGTTCTGCTTGTAGCCGTCTTCCTTGTTGTTGTAGGTCACAAGAGCCACTGACGGACGGTCTTTACGCGCAGATCCCTTGTAACTGAACATGCCATCTTTGACGTTCGCGTTGGTGAACATCATGACCGGATCTGACGGACTATCCTGCATGACGTTAACCATGCCGCCAGCCCAGAAGACCATTCCGCGGAAGGCGCCAGCGATATCCTGAATCAGTCGGTACGCGTCCTGACGGCTGGTGATCTGGGTGTTGATAGCGAAGCGCTTCTCTTTGCCACCGAAACCATCGTCAATCTCTTCGTCGCAGTAGCGCCCAATCTGGTAGATCTGCCCGAGATCAATCATGGACTCAGAAACGTACTGCCCCAGGCCATAACGAGCGTTGGTAAGCAGGTCGAAGAGAATCCAGGCAGGGTTGGAAGATGACAACAGCTTGAATGTGCCATCCCATACGCCGATATAGGTGTTTGTGTGTTCGTCGTAGTTGGACGGGACGCGGATCTTCAGACCACGCACCAGATACGAACGAGACGGCATCGAGCTGCCGAACTGCTCTGAGTTGACCTTGAGGCCGACCAGCGCGGAGTTCGGGTAGTTCATCGGCGTATCAACAATCTCACCGATAGAGTCCACCCACGTATCGTTAAAGATGTACTGAGTGTTGCTGTCATCGGTCAGACGAAGCACGCGAACCTTGTAGGCACGACCTGGCTTGGGCAGTTTTAGCTCATAGCTGCGGTAGTAGACGCCCGTCTTTTTTGCCGTCAGCGTAATTTCGGAAGTGCTCTCCCCTTCTGCGATGGCGTCCTTGAAGGCATTATCGCCATTGGCAATCTGGAATTTGTACTTCACGGTCGTACCGTTGGTATCACCGGTCTTTTTGTCAATGCTACGCAGAGACGGGAACTTCAGAATGACGCGGACACGGTCTGCCTCATCGTTATCGATGGCAATCGTAACGTCGTGCATTCTTTTCAGCTGGATGTTGACTGACTTCGGCGTTTCAACGAAATCGAACCCGGACATCGGCGTCTGGTCTTGTGAACCATCGCGGAAGTCCCACGTGATACCGCTAAAGTTTGGAGACCCGTCTTCGTTAAGGATTGGCAGATCATCAACGAAGATCGACTTTGCGCCATCCACCAGCCCGCCAATGACACCCTCCCCGAGCAGGTCGAGGATGGACGCCATAGCACGCGAGTTTACGGTATCGTCGGCTTCAACCGGCGTGCGGCTGGAGCCACTGCTTTTCTTACCGCCAGCACCTGCAATCAGGAGAGGCAGTCTCTTCTTCTTGAAGTGTTCCATGTTCAAAAATTTCCCTTCTTACTAAAGCTGGTCGATGGTGATCGAAGAACTCACAACCTGTGAGCCGACCAGAATTTCCTCGCCATAAATGAGCTGAACCGGGTTGCCCTGGTTAGTGGTGTTTTGTGGCCCGTCGAAATAAAACGAGTTCGAGTTATCTGCCTGCCTTACGCTGTCATTGGTCGCCTGGGGCGAAATTAGCTGCGAAATACCGCCCATCATTAGCGACAAGCCGAGCGGGGCCAGCGCTGGGAACCAGAATGAGGCAACCATGACGAGTGCCCCTACGACTGTCTGGAACCAACCAAAAGCCTTACCGCCACTACCGCGAGGAACCGGTGTGATGCGGATCTTCGCGATGTTGTCGGACTGCCCCATCATTTGAAACTCGCTCTCATCAACCGACCACTTGTGCCCCTGCTTATTGGTGATCTGGATGTGGTAACTGTCGTAGGTCTTCATGTTGCGCTTCATCCATGCTTTTAAGCCCGGACGATTGGCTTCGACCAAATCCAACGCCTGTTTGGTGTTGCGCACTTTTAAATGCCAGTGGCGGCCGAAATGTCTGGCCATCGGGCCACCAAGTTGCACATGAACTAACTCAGACACGTTTCATCTCCCTTGAGTAAGTCTCTATGACGCAGGTGGTGCGTCGTGTGTTTCTGGTACATGCCACCGTAATAAGCGCGACAGCTCAGACGGTCGATCTGGTGGTGCAGGATCATTCCGTCTCCGATGTACACCGCGCAGTGGTCAGGCATCTTTCCGTACTGAATGAAGAAGACGTCACCACGCTGGGGTTCCGTCCCCGGCGCCAGACGAACAAGCCCTTCATTGCGGTAGTTCTGATCGAGAATGTCGGTATCGCCCGTGTACCACGATGGAATATGCAGGTGCGGGTTTGGATTCAACTCGACGTTGAACTCACGCTTCAGGTAGTCGCGGCACAGCATCCAGCAGTCGAAGACACCAAACACATAGGGCCGCCCCAGATAAGGCATCTCAAAGCCGTCTGGGGTGATCACATTCATCTCACTGAAGTGAAATGGCGCATCGCCATCGACATTCTTCCTAACAGCCAGAATCAGCCACGGAACATCCGTTGCCTCGCATCCGGCGCGGTCGGCGTCTGACGCTTCAGCTGATTCGTCAGTGTGGGAGTGCCAGATGGCAACCACGTCTCCCGCATCTTCCGCTGCGATAATGTCGTCAGCGTGCATAACAAACGTGTTTTCCGGGTTTTCCGACACGTTCCGGGCTTCCATGAAGCGATATTTCTCGCCAGTGGTACGTACCAGAAAGCCACACGCTTCGTTCGGGTAGCGTTTGATGGCTGTCAGATAGATTTCCTGCATAACGTCCGAACCAAGCTCCGGGAAAGCTCTATTACCCATAACGCGTTGCTCCAATAAACCCGCCAAAGTGGATTACGCCATTGGCAAAGTAGTTACGGCGTGCGTTGCATGAGTCGTAGCGTTTCGTGCAGTAATCCGCGCCTGACATGGTGGTTTGCTGGTTGTTTTTGTCGAAATAGGGGCCGGTGTAGCCGCACTCTGGACCGCGGTATTTCCACGGGCAGGTGTTTTTGATGATCTGGCGGTACGGCAGCTGCACGCCCATCAGATCGAACACACTCGACAGCTCAAACTCGACAACCTCATGGGTTTCGAGAGTCTTCTGTTCGATGAACCACATCTCATCCGGGAAGTGCTGATTTGGATCTGCGGTTGGATTCCCGTCTTTGAAGTTGGCCGCGTCGAGAAAACGCGCCAGCGTCATCTTGCGGATGATGCGGCAGCCCACCAGATCGTCGTTTGCCTGAACTTCAGCGGAGACACTTCCGGCAAAGT
This sequence comes from Enterobacter cloacae complex sp. SHL021, assembly GCF_049237765.1. Classification (NCBI taxonomy): domain Bacteria; kingdom Pseudomonadati; phylum Pseudomonadota; class Gammaproteobacteria; order Enterobacterales; family Enterobacteriaceae; genus Enterobacter; species Enterobacter cloacae complex sp. SHL021. The sequence goes on from NZ_JBMKJG010000018.1 coordinate 28,137, forward strand.
TGGAGACCTGGATTTTTGGACGCGGCAAAGTACCCTGACCAGTCTTATCAAAGCCTGACGCCTTGATTGGCCACGGTTCGTAGGACACGCCTTGCCAAACGACTGGCTCCATCAGTTCGTTTGTACCAGCGTGGAAAAACAGCTTGCCCCCAGAGGTGGTGTTCGACATATCAAGTTCGAACAGCTCAATGAGCGCGGAGGGCGACAAGCTCTGAATATCAGCTTTAATACCCATCGTTTCTTCCTTGAAATAAAGAGGCGCCAACATCCTGTCAGCGCCTATAGATAATAGTAAATAAGTACTTACTTATCTAGTGGGTTAAATTATCCTTCATAAATTTGTCGGAAGGTCGCAGTGAGAACGAGATAGCCCTGGTAACGCTTCACAGTATGGCTGTCGCACACCACAACCATCTTTTTGCCACGAGGGTTCGTCCAGTAGAACGACTCAACGGCCGCGCGTGCCGTCAAAAAGTCATCGACGGCATTAATAACGTCGTAAGAGCGCGTAAATGTCAGGCTCCACTCTTCTTTAATGCGATTGAGACCTTTGGCCTGGCGCTGTTCGTAATCGTCACCGAAATTCAGCACCGTCACGTTAGGCTTCACGGTCTTTTCCGACTCGTAGTCGGGATACCAGTTAAAAGTCAGTCTTTCCATCTCACATCCTTGTGAGACTGCCCCTTCCGGGGCAGCCGTGGTTAGTTACGTTGAGAGTTAGGGTTGAGCGAACCGCCTGGCCGCTTCTCCTGAGCGATGGTTTCAAGCGCGATCGCCTTCATGCGCTGCGCTGCCTGACTCCATGCGCCTTCGGAATTGCTGTTCTCCGAGACACTGCCGTCGCTGCTGACGTTGATCTCAATGCTGACAGGTGAGAAAACGCCGCCACCGCCGCCTTTAACACTCTCTGCGTTGAGCGTGACCGGGATGGAACGCCCATCCGGAAGCGGAACGTAGGCTTCGTTCATATCCCCTTCACCAAACAGCGCCAGCTGTGGAGAGTCAGCGATGCCACCTTTCTGGTACGCACGCAGCGGAACCACGCCGTCTTTCCCGAAAATGCCGCCTTTGGCGAACTTCGGAATTGCCGGGATGCCGCCAGTACCATCAGATGCCGATCCGGTGAGATTGTTGAACCCGGAGTTAGAGCCGGAGGAACCCGATCCGATGTTGTCGAAGCCACCACCAGCCCAGGCAGACACCAGCCCGGAGGCAATGGTAGCGCCGAAGCTCAACCACTTATTGCCAGAGCCGGACATGTTTGCTCCCAGCATGGCAAACGCGGCAGCAAGCGCCCCCGTGACAGAGCTAAGGTTCTGCATGGAGAAGATGGATGTCTTCACCGCTTTGGTTTCCGCGTCTTTGGCTTCAGTACTGGTGAACAGTCCATTCACCCAGCTGCCGATCGCGTTGGTTGCAGAGCCAATCGCGCTGGTCGTCTGCTGAGTGGTCTGCCCCAGACCGGAGACAGAGCTGGAGGTCTCTTTCGTCGCCTCACCCACGCTCTTATCGCCGTTGACCGCATTCATCCGGACGCCCTGGTTGGCAACCGCTAATGCGACACCAGAAAGCAGATTGCCGCTCTGAGAGCTGCCCGCTGCCGTCGTTCCCATCCCCAGCATGTTCATGAGAGGCAGGGTGATCTGCGTCTTCACAACCATGTTGGTGATGTCGCGGAGGATGGATTCTGCCAGGCTGGAGAAGTCCAGTTTCCCCTTCATGACGAAGTCGGTCAGCGTATCCGTCATGTTGCTGAACAGGTTGCTCCAGCTGTTTTCCAGCTGATCGGCCAGATTCTCGTACTCAAGCGCCAGCTTCTGTGTCGCCGTACCCGTCTCTTTGATGAGAGCGGTGTTGCCTGCCGCCACCAGCTGGTTAATCTGCTTGGTGTAAAGCGCCACGATTTTCGGATCAGAAGCCTGGTCACGCAGATCCATCAACGCTTTCAGGTTACGGTTGTAGGTGTCGTTGAAATCGGCCACCTTCTCTTCACGAGACGGCTTGTAACCCGCGCTGATGATGGAATCGGATTCCGGCGCCCAGGTGGAGATCATCTGCTCGACGTTGCGGCGGTTGAACATCTCGCGATAGTCGTCGCTCGCGTTCGCCAGGTCAGCCAGGCGTGACTTGGCTTTGTCGATCATCTCCTGAGTGATGAACTCATTCGGTACGGCGTTGGCCAGTTCGGTCAGCGATTTGGTGGTATCGCGGAGAGACTGATCAAACGACACGGTCGCTTTTGAGCTTTCACCCATCTGCCCCATAAGCTGATCGGCTTTATCCAGGGCTTTCTGGTAGCCGGCCGCCAGCTTACGCTGCGCATTTTCTTCCTTCCTCGCGGCACGCTGAGAAGCATTGGCAGTACGCTGCCCGGCTTTTTCCGCTGCTGCGGCGTCCTGCTCACGCGCTTTGGTCAGTGCGGCGATCGCGGCTGCACGTTCCTCGTCGCTCATTTTCTCCAGAGAGCTGGCGCTGGAGGCTTTCTGCAGGTTCAACTGGGTTTTGAGCTGTTTCGGCCCGATGATCGGCTTGCCTTCGAAGTCCAGCATCGCCGTACCGTCTGGCAGTGTGCGCTGGTAGGTCGCGGAGTCCATCTGGTTCCGCATATACTGCGCCAGTGCTTTCTGAGCCGCTTTATCGGTCGTTCCCAGCCCCAGAACGGTTCCCTGGTTGGACATTACGCCCTTACCGGTTTTCGCCGCGCTATCACGCTCGAACTCCGCCTGAGTCAGCTCCTGAGCAACAGCTTCAAGATGCTCCTGATACCCACGGATGCTGCCTTGTAGCTTCTGAACCTGCTCGGTGTTCCCCTCTTTCTTCGCTTTCTCCAGCATGTCGCTGAAGTGGGCAATTTGCTTCTCGGTTGCGTTTTTGCGAGAAGACAGGTCGTCGACCAGCTTCTGCGCCGGTTCCAGATAGGACTTGTTCACCTTCTCGCGAAGCGGTGCGAGCAGCTTGTTCTTCTCGTCGTCCGAAAGCGATTTGTCGTCGTTGATTTTCTGGATCTTATCCAGAGCCTCCTGACGGGCTTTCACAAACGTCGCAGAGAAGACCTGGTTATCTGCCCGGATTTTCTCAATCTGGGATTCAGCAGCCTCTTTTGCCAGCCGTTTGGCCACCGCGCCATCACCCAGCGCCATCGTGCCTGTGGTTCTTTCGTACTCTTCCTGATTTTTCTTCAGGCGAGCCTCAACAACCTCTTTGGACTCCTTCACGGCTACAGGGCCAGCCGCTGTGGAGTAGTAGTTCACGCTTTCGCCGGTTTTAAGCGCCTGCTGGTCTCGCTGGATCTGCTTTTCAAGCTCGGCTGCACGCGCTGCCATCTGCGCACGCTTGGCCGCCGTCATCGCCTCCGGGATTTTGCGGATCTCATCCACGACTTTGGACGTTTCGCTGCGGAGCATGGTCATATACGTGATAAGACCGGCTACAGCCACGGTAGCTACGGTGAACGCTGCACCAATGGGGTTTGCTGCAATGAACGCAGTTAGCCCAGCAAACGCGCCCTGAAGCCCCGTAATCGCGCCACGGATAGCGAAGATCAGCGACGGGATTGGAGCCAGCCCCATACGAGCCGCACGATTAAAGCGGGTGACAGCTGTCGCGCCCAGATTGAACGGAGCCTGGAGAACGGTCGACATCTTGGCAAATGTGTTAACCATTTGCCCGGCAGTGCCAATCACGCCTGCAATCCCGGCACGCATCAGCTTGAACGCCACCATTGCAGCAACGACTTTGCCCAGGCTGATAACCAGTTCCTGGTTTTTAGCCAGCCACTGCGCCAGCTCGCGTAAGCCGTCGATCGCCGTGGAGAGTCCGGAACCCAGCGAGTTAGCGAACGAAATGCCCTCTGCGCTATTCATGATGGAGGCCAGCTCTTTCATCCCCTTTGAGAGAGAATCCAGATAGCCCGCCTGACCGACACGATCGGCAAACAGCGTAAAGGAGGTTTGCAATTGCGCCAGCGCACCAGTGTAGGTTTGCATCATGTCTTTGGCGGCGTTTTCGTTCTCCGCACGCAGACCAACGAACATCAGCGATAGCGCCTGTTTCGCTTCCACAGTACCGGTGGAGACTGCTTTGGTCAGTTCCCCCATAGTGATACCGGCAGCGTCTGCCATCGCCTTCATCGCGTTAGGAACAGCTTCACCTAATTGCTGACGCAGTTCTTCCATCGACACGACGCCCTTACCGGACATCTGCTGGACAGCCACGGCAGCACGTTTAAGCAGCTCGCTATCGCCGCCGAAGCGTGCAACGGAGTCCACCAGTGCTTTCAGCGATCCGTCAGTAGGATCGAGACCTGCCGAGCGGAATTTAACGAAGGAATCGGTCAGCGCCTGCATCGCAAACGGGGCGTTTTGCGCCATATCCACGATGTACTGCATATCCTCTGCGGCTGCTTTGCCAGGGTTGGCCTTGTCCTTGTTCAGCCCGCGCAACATGACGCGCATACGCTCCATTTCGGAGGCGGCTTCGAGGATTGGCTTCTGCCAGCCAAACAGGATGTCAGTTACCGTTCTTGCTGCATCACCAATCTCGCCCAGCAGGAAAATATTGCCGCGCAGACCAGAGAACACGCCATTTTCAGCACCGCGCCAGCCGTGGCCATTTGTGCCGCCACGTCGACCGCCACCGCCATTACCACCGCCCTCACCGTAGCCGCTGGTGCGCACACGTACCGGCTTGCTGATCAGTTGCTGGCGGCCAATCACGGCATCCATCTGATCGCGGACTTTCTTCAGCCCCTCGGCAGCCTGGCTCGTTGTGACACCCCAATTACTGAGACGCTTCGTCGTGGTGTTAAGGCGCGTATTCATGCCACTCACGGAGGAAGAGGCTTCTTTTACCTCCGTACCGAAGCGGCTGGCGCTCTTGCCAGCGAACGTTGCCCAATCGGAAAACTCGTTGAGTTCAGACTGAACCTTGCGCAGCGATGTGGTGAGTTTATTAACGGATGAGGTGGTTGTGTCGACGCGCTCAATCAGGGTTTTGAGACCTGAGTTGAGGCTGGTAATGTTGCCTCGCGTCTTGCGCGAAACATCAGACACAAGCTCGAAGCCGGCAGCTACATCCTGTAGTTTGTCTGCCGTGGCATCGAGCTTGGACTCCAGAACGCCGATGATGCGGGAGACCGAACCCAACGAACGTTCCAGATTGTTAATTTTCTGAGCGGGCTTTGTGGCCTGCTCCCCGAATCTGGTAAGTAGCTTACCCGCCCGGTCGATTGACGCTGTAAACTGCTTGTCTTCCAGCGACAGGATAAACTCTACGTTTTGTGACATTCCCTTGTCATCCTCTGCCAAAAATTTGCATCAATTGCTCTTTGGCGTCAGGGTCTGCCTTATCCTTGCGTGGATCGTAGACTTTATCGGTTACGACTGGTCTTCCAATCCTGAGTTGCAAACCCTCCATGAACGCCTTCACGCCCTCGCCATCTGCCTGGGCAGCGCGAGCGACTTGCAGGTTGCGGACATCCTCTTCCGCGCGCAGACGGTCGATGTTGCGACTGAGCATCCAGAACATCGTTAGAGGGACGCCCAGCAGCTCTAATGGCGACACGGCGTAGTGAGCAACTACACGACTGAAATAGAATCCGAGATCTATCGATACGGTCTTTACCCCGGATTCATCGCGGGAAATTACTTTGCCCCTTCACCAGCCGCTTTTTCGTTCTCTTCATCAATCACTTCCATAGCGAAGGTGAAGATCTGCTGGAGCTGCGGAACAGTCAGTTTTTCCAGTACAGCGTCCGGCACGGATGGGATGACCTTGCGAACCAGGTCGGCGTAAGCAGTAACCTGCTCAACAGGCGACATGTTCTGGAGGTCTTTGCCTTCCATCTGCTTGATGGAGACGAACAGGCCAACAGTCATTTCAACGATGGGGTATTCCTGACCGCCGAACTTGATGCTTTTCTTCGGAGGCAGAATGGAGTCGAGATCGAGTAATTTGGTCATTGGTTAAAGTCCTTTTAAAAGAGAGGCTCTTCCTGAGCCTCTGCTTAGTTACGTCGCGATTATTGGGCAGAATTAACCGTTACTGCTTTGGTCGCTTTCTTGCCGCCGCTATTGCTGGTAAAGGAGATATTTGCCGAACCTTCAGCTACTCCGCGAACCAGACCAGTCTGGTCAACGGTTGCTTTCTCCTGATTGTCGGATTCCCACACACCGGTTTTGTCACCGGCATCTGCAGGGGTGATCTGGGCAGTCAACTGCACGGTCTCACCGGCTTTAACTTCCGGAGATTCCGGAGAGATAGAGACGGTTTTAACCGGCTTTGGGCCGCTCATTTTCCCCAGCACGCCGTCGTCATCCGGGTAAGCGGTGAACTGAACGGAGAACACGCGAACATCATCAGACTGGTAGGTCATGGTGAAGTTACCTGCGGTCGCAGCTTTCGGGATGGTCAGAACGTAGTCGGTGGTATCCTGCGGGGTCAGAACCAGCTCTTTGGCTACGTCGATCAGGTTGACGCCCTGTGCGGAAGTGATGGTCACAGCGTTATCTTCTTCACTCAGGGTAGAACCCGGCATCAGATCGACCATATTCTGCAACACAGACTCGGCCAGCGGCGCAGTGATAGTGATGTTACGACCCTGCACCAGCTCGGAGATGGTGGTCTGCCCCAGCTGGTCTACGGTGACTTTCAGAGTTTCGGTCGCAACTTCGACCTGAACACCGCCTTTGGTGTAACCCAGATCAACGCCACCAAACGACACTTTGCAGGCGCCAAGTTTGATGTTTTTTACATGGGTATTGGACATTGTTGGAAAACTCCTTTTTCCGTTAAATCAGCACCTTCATGGTGCCAATTGTAAGTATATACTTACTTATTTTATTAATTCAACAAATAGCCCGCAAATTCAATCGGGATACCCGCTTCAATCAACGAACCTTCGTTTTTGGGATAAGTAATCGGCATCGACATTGGCCGAACCAACCGGAAGTAAACGCCCTCTGACACGGTTTCTTCGACCGGGAACATGTCCATGATCTTATTGGCTTTCGCCACCGCCTTTGTGATCGTCGCATTACGCACGATGACGGTGAAAGAGTCGTGATAGAAGCCTTTTAACTCATGGTCAATGGTGATCCCCGTATTGGGAGTAACCAACAGAACACCGGACTTCACATTGGCTGGCATGTAGTGACAGAAAATGTCAGTGCCGACTGTACCGATCTTCGCCTTCTGCATCAGGCTCGCAAATGCTTCAATAAACACATCAACCTCTCGTAAAACCTGCTTTCCTTGCCGCTTCTGCTATCGTCTGAGTGAACTGCTTCTCACTGATCTGCACGGCTCTCTCAAGGAACAAAGGCCCAACTCGTGGCTTCACACCAGCGACTGGCGGGTTGGTGACGCTCTTCATGCGGGAGAGATAGCCTAGACGATACTTGCCCAACTCCATGTACTCCGCATAATCGCCAACCTCAACGCCCGGATGCCCTTCACGTGCTTTGGCTCCAGATACCGATAACTCAATACGCAGCCCGGTATAGCCTTCTTTGACCACTCTCGCGAAGATCGCGCTTTCGAGTGAGCCGGTCTCCAGCGGGGCCATTGCCCGCGCCAGACGCTCAACCAGACGCGCCAGCTTCTCCATGTCACGGATGAGATAACGCTTAAAGGCTTTCTGGCTGTTATTGAGCCTGTCGCCAGCACGCTTAAACTGATGTGCGTCGTACTTCAGACCCATATGTTTGCCCCTACTTCCAGATGCCCAGGGCGCCCACGCAGTCCCCAGCGACGATGCACGCTGGATACCTTCAGCTTTTGCCCCTCCAGAATGAGAACGTCATCAAGCTGCACTGCGGCCTCAAGTGGGATCACCAGAACAGCATCGAACAACTCCAGATTCGCTTTACCGCGACTGCCGGAGCTGTCCGCACGTACCGATGACTTCTCGTTGCTTTGCTCAAACTTAACGACGCCGACGTTCGTCTTCCTGACGAACTGCAATTGCGCTTCACCGTAGACGTTCTTCGAACCCAGACGGTAAATCGCTATCTCTGCTTGCCATGAAATGTTCATGCACTCTCCCTGTGGTTGGCAGCCGCACTCATTACCAGGCGAAGGCGCGATTGCTCGTCTTGAGCCTTTCGACCAGAAGTAAATAATGCGACTGGCGTTACGCACGGCGAACAATCATGCGGTTATTGATGTAACTGACCAGCAGTCGCCAGGTACTGCGAGCCACATGCACATTTGCCGCTTTGCCGGTGCGGTACATATTGGTCGTTTCACCAATGGACTCAGACAGAATGCCGTCCTCGCGGGCTGCCGCTACGTCATTACCGTTAGCGATTTCGCAGGCTTCATTAACCACGGCCAGCATTAATGCCTGTTTGAAGTAGTCCGGGAACTCGTCGAATTTCTCAGGCGTCATCTGCTCCCAATCGATCAGATCGTGACGATATGCCCCGTCAGCGCCCCACGGAATGTCATAGACGTTCAGCATGTTTTGCGGGCGATCGTACCGGTCGAAGTCGATACGCAGGACTTTGCGGATTGAGAACGGCAGCGTTTTGACGCGTCTGGTAGCCTCAATGAGACGTTTGCGCATCAGCCCTTCGCCATCAGCTAACAGGGTGTCGCCGTTCAGCATATCGATAGCTTGCATCTGGGCGTCTGCGACCGTTGCGAATGACTGGCCTGGAATTGACAGCTCGAAGCTATTCAGCAGAACGTACATCTTGCGCTCTTCATGCGTCAGCCCGGATGCCACCGCTTTGACAATGACGTGTCGCAGATCGCGCTCTTTATCTGAAAGCAGGTTGTGTTCGGCCGACACGACAACCGGAATGGACATCTGCCCCTCAGTAATATCGAGAGGTTCGTTATCGACGATGATCGCACCAGCGCCATCTCTGACGGTATACGTGGCCGACTCAATATCCAGAACGTTAAATGCAAACGACAGGGAAACTGCTTCCCCGCTACGGTACGTGTCGATCTGCGCCATTACTCACCGCCCTGTGCTTTCAGGATGCCTTCGATCATTTCAACGATACCTTTGGCTTTCACGCCAATCTGGTTGCCGATCTGACGCAGACCCGCAATACCTTCACAGTCCGCAATCGACTCCAGCTCTTCACGAGTAAAGCGCTGTACCGGTTTGGCTTCCACTTCAGCCGTACCACGTTTCATAGGCACAATATCCGGGGCCGCCGTCTCGACAATGTCGTCCGCAGTTAAATCATTGCGGCTGCTGTACGCGGCAGAAGGAGATACATTTTTGCCTTCAACGGTAGTGGCACGCATGGAGGCACAAATCCGCTGCTGATCGATGAATGGCAGTTCGGCAACCGAGATGCCGTCGACAAACTGGATACCGCAGAGAATGCCCGTGTACCCCAAAAATTGAGGCTCCAATAAACGAATTTTTGCTGGTTTCATTCTTCTTCTCACTTAATGGGCGGCATCGCCGCCCATGTGTTGGTTACGCAGCCGGTGCTGCGGTCACTTCAACGGTCGCAGTGGCTTTGTGGCTACCGTCTTCCGTGGTGACTTCGATAGTGGCAGTACCTGCAGCTACACCGGTCACAAGTCCAGTTGCGCTATCAACCGTCGCGAACTCGGCATTTTTTGACGCCCAGGTTACGCGCTTATTGGTTGCGCCAGCCGGTTCGATGTTCGCGGTCAGCTGTACCGTTTTGTTGGCTTCAACGCTGGTGGTGCTCGGATCGACAGAGACGCCAGTAACAGCAACGACAGGCTCAGTGACTTCAACCGTAGCAGTAGCTTTATGGCTGCCATCCTGCGAAACCACTTCAATGGTTGCCGTACCAACGGCTACGCCAGCTACGTTACCGTTCTGGTCAACGGTCGCTTTGTCGCTATTTTTGGAAGTCCAGGTGACTCTTTTATTGGTTGCGTTTGACGGTTGTACATCAACGCGCAACTTGACCGATTTCCCCTTCTCAACGGAGGTAGAGTCTGGCGTTACCGTAACGGACTCCACGCTTACAGGCTTAACGGTCACTTCGACTGACGCAGAAAGCTGAGTCTGCTTATCGGTGGCGGTGATCTTCACTTTGCCCGGAGTCACGCCAGTAACCAGACCCGTACCGCTGACTGTGGCGACCTGGTCATTGGCCGACGTCCAGGTGAATGAATCTGCGCTTTTGCTCATGGTGATACCTGCACTAAGTTGAACGGTTTTGCCCACCAATACGGACGGCGCAGCCGGTGTAATGGTGACAGACTGAGTGAACGGAATTGCCCGGAAGCAAGCCGCAAGATGGTTCTGCTGGCGCTCGCTCAGAGGCTCGTTGGAGATGGAATTGGTGAATCCGGCACGGCACATATGCCCCGTGAAATCCGCAAACGCCTCTTCCGTGATCTTCATCTTTTGTTCTGGCATTTCTCGCTCCTACAAAAAGGGTGGGCGTATAGCCCACCCTTAAACGGTAGATAATTACTTACCTACTATACTGATCAAATTTTTACGTTGGTCAGCGCGGCGATAGCCTTGTCGTGCTTGTTCGCCAGAGAGCAGTACCACTTAACGCGGGTACGGGTTGCGTCTTTGTTCTGAACAGTACCGATGTTCTCAACAACGATACCGGCGTTTTCACCGCCATACAGACCAGTCACACCGTTCTCTTCGGACAGGTGCAGGCAGTAGATGCTTGCTTTGCCCGCGTCAGTCGGGATGAAGTCGTTCACGATGAACGGTACACCGTTGTGGCACAGCATCGGACGGCCGAAGTTTTCCATCATGATTTCGGACGGGCCGAGGCTAACGGTACGCAGCAGAGCGCGATAAGCACGCAGGTGCTCGGAACGCATCATGATGCAGTCTGCGCCCAGATCTTTCACCGCGTCGACCAGCTCGTCGAACATGGAGAAGGTCATGGAAGCGCCTTCGATGTCGATCTTCTGATCGTCGTGCATCAGCTTCGGAATACCGTCGAACGCTTTGTTGTTGGTGCTGGAGTCGCCCAGAATCAGGTTGCGGCGGAATGCGCGAGCCAGACCTTTCACCTTCTGACGAACCTGGATTGCCAGCTGGTTGTTGGTGTCGGACATAGTGGTCGCCAGGAATTTGTCGACGTCTACGTCGCCTGCCAGGATACGCAGCTTCGCAACGTGTTCGGTGAAGGTTGCAGCGCCTTCGGTGATGGTGTCGTTCACATCGATGAAGGTTGCTTCGCTCAGGGTAGCTTCGCGGTTGTAGAGGTATGCCTTAGAATTAATCTTCATGAAAGGCAGAACAGCGAACAGGTCATCGCGATCGATGATGGTCTCGATCACACCCTGCTCAAGTTCGTTGTTAGACAGCTTTTCAGCTTCATCACGCAGTAATGGCATCTTTCATTTCCCTATGATTTAAGATGTTACTTGAGTCCGATTTTCCCCAGACCGGAGGTCAACTTATCCATAGTCGACTTGCTCTTCGGCTGGTTTACTTTGTGGGTCGGTTTGCTATTGGAACCAGCACCCTGCTTGGCTTCGCTGCGCAACAGTGCGTCAGCTTCCGGATCTGCACGCAGAATGCGCTCAATCGCGGATTCGAACGGTAACGGTTTGCCTTCACCGTCAACCAGAACTGCACGTTCTTTCTGACCGGCTGGCTTATCAAAGCCCACAACACTACCGTCTTCACCCACTTCGAAATGAGAGCCGTAGATAACGCGAGCCTTAGCCGGAGTCATCAGAACTTTGTCACGCAGGAAGGCAGAGCCGCTGAAGGAAGCGCCAACAGTCATTTCGACCAGTTGGGCCTTCAGTGCGGCGTTCTCGCTCTCCAGAGCGGAGTAGCGTTCGTCGCGCTGTGCCAGTTCAGCCTGGTGCGCTTCGATCATCTGCTTTTTCACAGCATCGAACTCACCACGGCGTTCCAGTTCAGCCTGCTCCGCCTCGCGACGTGCGGTTTCTGCGGCTTGTTCAGCTTCGAGAAGCTGGCGAGCACGCGCCGGGTCAATATCACCGTACTGAGCCAGCTGATCGGCCAATGTGCGCTCTTTCTCCTTGCGCTTCATGTTCTCTTTCAGCAGGTCAGCACCGGCTTTCTTGGACTTACGCAGTTCTGCCAGCAACTCTTCCTGAGTCATACCGGCATACTCGTCGTCGTCACCCTTCGGTTGCTCTTTTTGCTCGCCCTGTTTGCCTGGGTCTTGATTGCCCTGCTCATTGTCTCCAGCAGGAGCACCGCCACCAGCGCCTCCGCGCTCATGCGCTTCAGCTACATCCATCAGGCCACGACGGGCCATAAGCATTTGCCACAGATTCATAGAAATTCCTTTTCGTTACTTATCACTCGGTCTCTTGAGTAGATGAGTCCCCATTCCCTCGGGGTTGATCTTGCCCGCTTTCTTGGGCTGTATCTCGATCATAAGTAAGTGCTGACTTATTTTCAAGGGTATTAAGATCATTTTTTTGAGGAAATTTCAAGAGATCTTTTTGAAATTCCTTTTGCATCGCCTCGGAAATGTTCGGGAAGACCTTCTCGATGAGCATTTCCATCTGATGACGACGAACAGAATCAGGCGCCTGGAGCAGAGACAGTTTCTCAGCAACGGCAAATTCGTCAGTCAGACCGCGAATGTCGAAACTTTCCGGGTACGCGATCAGAGAGTGGTCTTCATCCAGTTCGACACCCATCCATTTCGCTGCCAGCTGCATCATCTGGCGTTCTGCCCTTTCGAGGCGCTCTGCTTTTGTCACCAGCAGACTGTTAACGCGCTGGAAGTCGTACATCTTCGCTGCGCCCGAAGAGTTATCGATGCCCTGTGCGTTATCCTGCTTGGTTCGCTCACCTGCCACACCAACGGAATGGTAGATCTCGTTAATCACCGTCTTAATCGTGGTGATGATCATCTGAGCCTGTTTCGGGTCTGGAGACAGGTAGAATGGCTGATTACCGCTCTCAGAGTCGAAGGTGAAGACGCGTTTTGTCCCCATTTCGAGCACTTTGGTGTGGTTTTCATCGCCCGGCAGCAGTGACTGAACCGGGATCGCCAGCTGGCTGAATGTCTGATCCTGAATAATCGCGTCAAGGTTAGACAGGTAGTTGGCCACGGCGCGGTCAAGATAGGCGATATCGTCAATCAACGACGGGCTGAAATACGGAGACTCGCTTTCGCCAATGCAGTCCACCGGAAACACCGGCACCACGCCCAGATTGTGCTGGCCGCTATCCTCCAGAACGACTTTGGCCTGACGACGACCGCTATTTCCGGAACCTTTCTTCACTTCTTCACGGAACAGATACCACTCGTTTTGCGTCCACAGACGGTAACGCTGGTATTCCTGCCCGGTTGACGTGAACGGATCTTCGTCGTCGCGCGCGATTTCAACAATCAGCGCCCACAACATATTGCCGTCTTCGTCCCAGGCAACATCAAGCAGCTGCTGCGGCGAAATCCAGTAAGCGTAGGCACGCGCATCATTTTTCTTCTCGTCTGCAACAGACTCAACATCGACGTTCATGGTGCTGTCCACGACAACCCAGATACGGCCATAAATGGATGATTGCAGATCGATAGCCGCCATAAACGCATCGATGGAGGTGTTCTGGCGCGTGGCTCGCTTCCAGAAATTGCGGATCTGCTCCGGTGCTTCATCAGTGTTGCGGTGAATGACCTCTTTGAAGAGGTATTTGTTGATGAGGTTTACCACTTCACGAGTGTGGTTGAAGCGATAAGCGCGTTCCAGGCGCTCTTTGAACTCCTGATCGCCCTCTTTGAAGTAACGGAAGATATTGTCGTTGAACCAGGCACGCCCGCCAGCGTAGGTGCTGGCGAGGAAGTCCCAATGTTCTTTTTTCTTCTCATATTCAGGGTGGCGTCGTGCCACAAGGTCTTTGATTTGCTTGTCAGTCAATTCCATTTGCTTTTCCTTTCCGTTTAGGTAAGTACTTACCTATCTAGATCCGCCAAGAATAACACGATTTTTCACCGGATACCTACGATGAACCGGATAACCCAACGCATCCGCACTGTGTTCGATGCCGCCAGTCTTATCCATATCGCGTGAGCCTGGCTTGTAGATCACCTTCTCCAGCGAGTCGATGAGGTGTTTGCACTTCGGATCGATGTACAACCGGGTTTCGCCCGAGGCACTCATCAACATGCGGTTCACTGCGTTAACACGGTCTGCGATCGGCGGGTGCTTCTTCGGATAATCGACTCGAAGGAAACCTTTTTCCTTGAAGATATCGACGTCCGATTCACCGCGTGCGTGCTGGCGATACGCACCTGCCGGGTCAGGGAAGATTGTGACCTGAGACTTCCAGCGCCAGAAACGACGCTCAAGCTCATCACACACTTCAGCCGTGTTGGAAGAGAACAGCACAACCTCGTCCACGGCCCACAACTCACCATTTGGCTGCGGCTGCAGGATGACCGATGACATAGGGTCGATGTTGAAGTCCTGACCAACCCAGATCGGCAGTTTCGGATTGAACTGGAGTGGCTTCACATGCACATTGCGGTCGAACGGGTAGTAAACGCGTCCGGACATGTTTTCGAAGCTGGCCAGGTATTCCTGCGCGAACGATTTAGGGTCCATATCGTTCTTCGCCGCTTCGATTTCCGCGCTCGGAACGAACGGAGAATCAGCCGTAACGAACTGCCAGCTCTTCCACTGCCCCTTGCGTTGCAAATCTTTGTTCTGACCGATAGTCCACAGCTTGTGGAACTCGGAGAAGCCTTTTGGCGTACCGATGATCAGCGCACCGCCACGGGTGGAGGACAGTGTCGGACGAAGTACCTTGTACCAGGTGTCCGGCTTCATATCCTGAAATTCATCGAGCACCACGAAGTGCAGTGCCACACCACGAAGCGTATCGGGCTTATCCGCACCTTTCAGCGCGATTTCAGAGCCGTTCTTCAGCACGATGGTCATCGTGGTGTCGTTTTTCTTACGAACCCATTTACGAGGCAGAACTTCCTGCAGGTCATCCCACAAGATCTGGCGAGCCATCTGGTAAGTCGGTGCGACGTACCAGACACGTTGCTTTTTCTCTTTGGCTGCCGCGCGGATGATGGTGGAGATCGACAACCGGGATTTACCCCAGCGTCGACCCGCACACACCACTTTGAAACGATGTGGCGACTGGAAGACTTGCATCTGCCCAGAATGCAGCTGTACGAGACTCAGAGACGACGGGATGGCCATAGTTAGACGCTCCCATCACTTTCATCACCAGACGCGTCAGAATCGCCCTCTGCTTCGCTCAGTGCTTCCTCTTCGAGTGACTCAAGCAGATCGTCATCAATCAGATCCGGCTCATCATCTTCCTTACGCAGCTGCGCCACCTGGGAAGGCGTAAGTTCGCCAAATACCAGGTTCGGGATTTCGTCTTCTTCGTTCTCAGCGCGATCCATACCGAGCGCTTTCGAGGATATTTCGAAGCACTTAGCGAGTGTGCCGCTGGCACGCTGGAGACTCTTCAGGTCATCTTCGATGGTTGCGAGTGGCTTGCCGTCCTTCTTGGCTGTGGCCACCTCATGCATCACCATCCGACCGAGTGCGAATGCCCAATCGTCGTAACGAGTCCGGCGCTCTTCGATTTTCTCTGCACGCGCCTTCGCACGCAGCTCTGCGTCGGATTTGAGCGACTCGCGCACCATCTTCCCAACGGAGTCCGCGCCTTTCTCTAATCCACGCTTTTTGAAATGTCTGGAGAGCGTTTCACGACGAATGCCGTACTCTTCCTCCAGCTTGGAGAGTGTGTATTCGCCGGAAGTCCACTTTGCTTCGGCTTCTGCCCACTCAGCTGGCGTCAGGCGAGTTTTGCTCTCGTCTTTTTCTACAGTCATAGATCCCTCTAAAACACTCAGAGCGCATCCTTGCGCTCCTAAACAACTTGTTTAATTCTGTGCCTAACCAATTTGTTTTCTGGGTGTTTAAAACCGAGCTGGGGAGTATTCAGAACCTGCTTCCGTATATATTTAATAAGTCACTTAGTATTTATATATACGGAAGCAGGCTCTCAAACTGGCTCCCAGACCGACTTACATCACCAGTAATTTGGCTCTGGCACGACCTAAAGTGGTCAGTCCCAGCGTGCGACGGTGGTAGCCGGAATCACCGCGCTGGCGGCACATTCCTTTCTCCACCAGCCCCTTTTTCACCAGTGCGCGGATAGAGAACTGCATACTCTGTTTGGTCGTTTTGTACGGCAGCACTTCAAGCAGCTCGTCCAGATCGAGCAGATGCCCACGCTCATGGCCTAAATTGATGGTTTTGATGATGTCTTTTTGTTTGTCGGTCAACGTCATGGCAAATCCTTATGCCGGTAATGCAATTTCAAGAGGTTTATTCAAAGGCTGTTTGTCGAATGCCAGCAGTGGCAGCGTGTCCGGCAGCTGATGACCAAAGTCCGGGTTTCGGTACACGCCATACAGCGGAGACGTGAAGCTCAGGTTGTGAATGTCCTTGAGCAGCTTCACGATGCTGGCCTCGTCCACCAGGCTGTCGGCAATGTCCTGAATCGTCGTGCCACGATTACGCCCGGCTTTGGCCAGGGAACTGTTCTTGTGGTAGTCAGCGACCAGATCACGCAGCGCACGACGACGGCGAGACTCACTCATGGCGAACAGCTCTTTGACGATCGCTTCGTTGTCGCCAGGGTCGGAACGGAAATGACGCTGGAAGACGCGCAACGCACTCTCATAGCTCTTCGGACGCTCCGGACGGATGAACTGGAACCCTGCTTTCATGGCGAACGGGTTGTATTTGCTCATCGACGACTGGATCTCGATGATTGGCCGGTCGTGCATCCTGCTAACCAGGTTAATCATTCGATAGGAGACGCCGACGCCGCGGTACTGAGTGTCCACAACGGAACGACTGATCACCGCAAAGTTGTTGTTCACGTACCGACCCCAATACTGGTTGGCCACGGTGGTATTGGTGGTTGGCTTCAGCTTAGGAAACATGCGATGGCGAGGCGCCAGCAGCAGTTTCGGGTAAGCCATAACCACGACGCCCACCAGCCGGCCGTCCAGTTCGCAGCGATAATACGTTGGCGCGAACGGCTTACCATCCGTCTTGTAGTGCAGCGACTTCAGCGCGTGCCAGTCTTCAACCGTGCCTTTGGTAACGGTCATACGCTCCAGAAAGTCCAGATGACGCGGGAACTCTTCCGGGCGGTAGCGTTTGATGATGATGTCTGTCATGTCGATCACCTGCGCTCGATATTGGCATTGATGAAGTCCAGGCGAAGCGATTCCATCGCCCCAACCATGACGTATGGACGCCCACCGTTATGCCAGCAATCCAGAACACTACCGTCGTTGTTGATCATCAGCAGCGCCAGGCTCTGGCTTTTGCCTTCTCTGGCGTACTGGAGTGCTTCTTCCAGCAGGCGGATGACTTCAACGTTGTTGTTGTCAGCCTCTTTCGATGGCTTCAGCTCTACGATCTTCAAATCAGGCATATTCCACCTTCACGCGTTCTTTGTAGTGCTTGGTGATCTGCATATCCGGGCGCAGCGCGTTCTTCAGGTCTTCGTGGGTCGTCGCCACCATTACCGTCGCACCAACCTTACGGGCGGCACGCTGGAGGTTCGACGCCACAACCTGGGCGGTTACACGGTCGAGAACAGCGCCAAATTCGTCGGCTGCCCAGACTTTTGCGCCTGACTCGATCAGCTTGGCGATCTTGAGACGGTATTTCTGGCCGTCAGACATCTCGGATGGCTTGCGCACGAATAGATAGGCGTCATTCAATCCGGCCATAGACAGCAGCCCCAGCGCTTCGCTGGTGGTTTTGCCCAGCTGGTCGATGACGTTAACCTCATTGTCGAAGGTAAAGTCATCGATGGAGGCTACAGAAAGCCCTTCATCCTTCATCTGGCGTTGCAGCTCGCGCAGCACAACGGATTTACCGGAACCGGATTGGCCAGTGATGTACACTACATCGCCCTGCTTCACTTCCAGCTCCAGATTGTCGTAAAGCGTCCACTCTTTTTCGTCCAGGCCAAGACCAAACGATTCGGCAATCTCCAGCGTGCGCGTGGTTTTGTTCACGCGGGTCTGAAACGATACGTTGATGGTGTATTTGCTCATGCAGCCAACTCCCCAGAAGAAACTTTCTCCGCATACGCCACAAAAGCGTCTACCCCGCTTTCTCCCGTGATTTCTTCCATGTGTGCAAGCAAATCCCCAACCACAATGGCAGAGCCAGCAGGGAGCGTTTTAAAGCCCAATACGTCGATGACGCGGACTTCTTCAGAGGCCACTTCACGACTGATCTCGGTGTGCTCTTCTTTCTGGCGTTCCGTCTCTTCACCCAGATCGAGCACCAGAGAGCCGGTTTCCATCTCTTCGGTCATGCTGCCGACAAGCACGTTCAGCTCGCGCTCTTCAAAACCGAAGACCTCGACGTCGCCAAGCACCAGGGATTCCAGTTCCTGCTGCAATTTGATGGCGTCGTAGTCAATACTGGCCAGGCGGTTGTCTTCCAGACGCTTCGCCTTCACTTCTTCTTCGCTCAGATCGTCTCGAACGATGACCGGCACACGCTCCAGACCAGCCAGAAGTGCCGCCTCGCGACGACCGTGGCCAGTAATGATGACGTCGTGCTTGTCGACAGTGATCGGCTGGTCAAAACCGCGCTTTTTGATGGCGGCCGCCAGGTCGCGGATCTGCTGTTCGTCATGTTTTTTGGCGTTCATCTCATACGGGATGAGTTCTGCCGGGTTTCGATAGACGATTTCAAAGTTTTTGGTCATTACATACGCTCCTTGTAGTAGTCGACCAGCCAAACCAGGGCTTCCCCGGCGTTCTCCATTTCGTTACCGGTATTGATTCCCTGCTCTTTGATGATGGTTTTGATGGTGTCGGCGACGCGATCTGACGCATCAAACGTCACCTTGAAGCGCATCGTCTGGTGTTCAGCGCCGACTCGCTCGGTTTTCTCGCGTTTGTCCTCATCGACCGGCTCGTCATCGCCACGGGATAGCGCTTCCAGCGCTTCAAGATCGATAACGGACGCTTTGGCGAGTGTTGCAGCCATTTCGTCGTCATACGGGGCGATATCGGACAACCGGTAGTCGATTTCAGACTGGATTTCTTCGATTAAGCGCTGCAAAGCGACCTGATCGTCTTCGCCGTAGCGCTCGTTATCGACGAGGGACATCTGCTTGGCCACCAGGTCGTTAATTTTGCCCACGGAGATGACGGGAACCGTTGAAATGCCCTGCTCCATCGCGGCACGCCAGCGGTGTTCGCCACCGAGGATCTCAAAAACGCCCCCGTCCAGCTCCCGCGCCAGAATTGGCTTAAAAAAGCCCAATTTTTCGATCGAGCCTTTCAGTTTTTCGAAGTTTTGCGCCCCAACGGAGTTGGTATTCCAGGGATTCGGACGCAGGTTCGCGACTTCCACCTGCAGAATCGTAATTTTCACATCCATAATTCTGATACAATCCATTGTATAAGTACTTACTTACTATAATAGCCAATTACCATACAAAAGGCACGAAGGAAAGAGGTTTATGACAGTTCGGATTGTATCGAATGCAGTCAATGCGCTGATTTCTGGCGCTGATGACAACGTGAAACGGCTCGTTCAGGAGATGTTGAGCTATGAAGTGGAGGCTGGTGACTGGAAAGGAACCAGCACGATGTTCAACTGGAGCAAAAACGCGTTCCCGGCTGGGTTTGCGAAGCCAGTAGCGGCCAACCTTCTGAAAGCTGGCATCAAATGCGTGCATGTGCGCAAGGAAAAAGCCCCCGCGCTGGGCAAGCCGAACCCGGTAGTTAACCCATTCCCGTATAACCCGGACTATGCGTATCAGGATCAGACTGTGGAAACACTGGTGCGCGAAGGGATGATGATTGCCCAGATTGCGACGGGTGGCGGTAAATCGAACGTAGCGTGTAAGGTAGCTGCTCGCATTGGCCGTATGACGCTGTTTTTAACCACGCGCTCGGTTCTGATGTTCCAGATGGCAGAGAACTTCCAGAAATCCATCGACTACCGCGCGGAGAATGGCGAGCCGTGGCTGAAAGGTCAGAAAGTTGGGGTGATTGGATCTGGTGAGTTCCAGGTCTCGCGCCATATCAACGTTGCCACGGTGCAGACCCTGGCCAGTTTTCTCGAAGAGCCACCGCGCGACGCATCACCGGAGAAAAAACAGTACCACCTGAAGCGCCGGGAACTGGTTAAGCGCTTTCTGTCCAGCGTTTCTCTGCTGATTCTGGAAGAGGCACACGAATCATCTGGTTCAAACTTCTACGATATCGCCAGGTTGTGCATCAATGCCGATTACCGTCTGGCGCTGACAGCTACGCCGTTCATGAAGGACTCGACCGAGGCAAATATGCGTCTCATGGCCGTTGCCGGTCGCATTGAGATAAAGGTAACGGAGAAATATTTGATCGATCGAGGTATTTTAGCGAAACCATACTTTCTATATCATAAAATCGCGTACACTCCAGACGAGGTGCGGATTAGGGCCGAACTTGCTTCGAAACACCTGAACTTTCGGGTTGGAATGAGTACGGCTTACCAGAAAGCCTATCAGTTAGGCATCGTTTACAATCTGGGCCGCAACGAGGCTATTGTGCGCGAAGCGTTAATGTACAAAAGTCACGGTCTGAACTGTATGACGCTGGTTCGTCTGAAGCGTCATGGTCAGATTTTGATGGAAATGATGAAGGAAAGCGGCCTGAAGGTCGATTTCATCTACGGAGAATCAAACCAGACTACCCGACAAGCAAAGCTCAACAGTCTGGCGGCAGGCAAGATAGATGTTCTGATTGGTTCAACCATTCTGGATGTTGGTGTCGACGTTCCAAGCGTAGGGGCGGTGATTCTGGGTGGTGGCGGCAAAGCCGAAGTTGAGATGCGCCAACGTGTTGGTCGCGGTCTTCGAGCCAAAAAGAATCAGGCTAACGTGTGCTTTATTACCGACTTTATCGACGTGAGCAACAAATATCTCATGTCGCATTCATATGAGCGGAAGCACATTATCGACACGACGCCTGGGTTTGCCGAGGGCGTTTTGCCGGTGGGTAGCACATTCGATTTCACTGTTTTGAATAGAGAGTAAGCATGAGCGAGAAACGCGCTATACACTGCCAGGTTCAGTTAACCGAAAAAGCAAACGACAAGCTGGAAACCTTTCAGAATCGACTGCGTGAACGCAATATTAAGCTGTCAAAGGCAGACATCATCAATCTGGTGCTGTCCAACATGACGATGGCTGATTTTGATAAGGCAGCTACGTCATTAGAGGCTTCTGCAAAGGCCCGTGAAAAGGTCATGAAGATTTACGAATCCTCTGGCATGACCAAAGAAGATCTTGCCGATATTCTCAAACGTCTCGATTAAGCATTAAGGGCGTCGCAAGACGCCTTGTTCGTTGAAGTGATAAGGATTTAGTTCAAGCCATGAAACACGTTCTACTTCCACTGATTACCATCCCCGTTTTACTCCTGAGTGCATGTTCATCCCGCCCTGTGTCTGTAGCCGATGCAAAACCGGCGCCGCAGGCCAGAGTTTTCAAATACCAGACGTCTGCACCAACCACGCTGGTGGTTATGAGGGACAAAGGTATGATAGGTGCGGGCTGTGACGCGTCCATCTTCATCAATGGTGAGACGGTTGCGAAACTTGAGACCGGTGAAAAAGCGACGTTCCATCTTGATGCCGGGCAATGGATTGTTGGCGCTTCACTGGAAGGCGCCGGGCTGTGCGCACTGAACCCTGCTCGCCAGGAACGCGAGACCATCACCAAAGCTGGCGAGACGAAAGTCTTCCGGGTGTTCACCAGCAACGCAGGTGACATCGATATCCTACCAACGACACTGTGACGATATGACGAATATTACTGACATCACCTACGGGATTCCTGCAGAAGTCTGGCCGCGCGATTACACCCACGTGGAGAAGGCGCTGATGTTCTGGCGTAAGTCTCTCATTCCTGTAAGGGTCACGATGGAAGATGGTCAGGTGTTCTGCATGTACGTTCAGGGTCTCATGTCGTCGCGCAACAAAGTCGATCTTTGCCCTGCCCCGTTCGACAAAGAAAATCGTATAAGGCTCCCACTTGAGCGAATCAGTACGATTGAATCAGGTGTGACAGAAGGCATTGCGCACGATTTCACGGGTCGGACAACGGTACACCCAGACTATGTGGACAATCGGCCATCTCGCCGTGATTTCTTCAAAATTTGTCGCCAGGCTCATGAGATGCAGAAGTCTATAAGGGTCTACATGGCGGATGGCCGTGAAATTGAGGGGGTGTCTTCAGGCGTTGACGCTTGCCAGGTCACGCTCAACATGGGGGACGGTCGGAAGACAGTCGTCATGTTCGATTGGGTCGAACGGATTTTACCGTTTTAAATCTATAAGGGTAATAACCGGCTAAGTCCGGTTATTATTTTATGTGTCACTTCCCGTTATATTTATTTCCCCTAATCCCGATTCCGTTTTAAATATATAAGGGTGAATGACCGAATAGGGAATTTATTTAGGCAACACCTTCGAGAAAACGCATTTTATTTCTAAGACTTTGATTTTTATTGAAGAAATTTTTTTTCGTTCCCGCGTAAAAAACTCTTGATTTTAATTTCTGTATATCGATAATTAGTCACATCGAAAGCGAACACGCTAACGATAAACAAATAACAAATTAAGTTATCAATATTACATAAGGATTAATATCATGTCTAACGTTGCTATCTCTAAAAAATCCATCATCGACGCTGCTGTAGTTATCGCTAATGAATTACAAGTTGCAGCCAATAACGCTACTCAGACTTATAACAATCATTATCAGAATGGTACGCACACAAAAGCAGATAAAGCTAACATGCTTGCAGCGACTACCAAACTTGCATACTTCACCAACAACGTTTTAAACGCTGTTAATGATGAGAAATTAGCTGGTGTCTTTTACTACGCGATTAAAGCAAGCAAACAAGCGCCAGAAGTGTTTTTCCGCGAAGCTATGACCAATAGCTATTCACTCGAAAAATTGGTTTATCTGGTTAAGTCTATCAAGTCTGGTAAATGCGTTTATTCCGTCGCTGATATGTCCGGATCTCGCGTATTCGCATTAATCGAAATGATTAATGAAGAATTGGAAACATTCACAAATGGCGCTGTTTTCGATTTGATGAATGAAGCGAAAAAAGCCAACGAAATTAAATTGGACGCTGGATATACGCAAGCCAACCAGCTGATCAATCTTTGTGAACGTCTCGGACTGGTCGAGAAGATCAAAGGAATGGGCGCAGCGAAAAACGGATCGCAGCAATATCGCTTTATCAAAAGTGATTTTTATAACTATCTGGCTGACGCTTTCAAAGCGTAATTAAATGAATATAGCGTCCACTATGGGCGCTTATTCAAAAGATCTTAAGTCTGTATTCAATTTTATTTTTTAAGGAGCGTTTTTATGGTTATTTTTATCGCTGGCGTTAACATCCATAATCATACTCTTGTTTATGATATCGCTGGTTTAGCTGGTTACGCTCTCAGCTCTGAAGTAGTCGACGAAACCACGTTTAAAATAGATCTGAATAGCGCGGATCATAGGAAGCGCGCAGGAATCAAAGAATCCGATGTTCTTTTAATGATTCAAGAATTTTTAAACGCTGGCTTTAAAATTCACTTAGAAAAATAAAAACAATAGCGCCCACTATGGGCGCTTTTTTCGTTTCAAGATCCGCACACCATAACGCGCCATAGTTGGCGCGTTTTTCATTGTCTGAAGTCAGCCAAAACAGACCAAAAATAAGCGCCATAAACGCGCCAATTTAACGCGTTTTTATGTGTGGTGGTACATACCCATTACCCACAATAAAAAACACGTTATAGCGCGTTTTACAGCGTTTTAGCGCGTGGCTTATTTTGTCGTGTCGTGGGCGTGATCGTCTGGCGATATCTGGCGACGTGATCCGCGCTATCCTTCGGGACGTGTCGGCAATGTTGGCGCTATCCGTGGGCGCTCGCGTATCATTGGCACGTTGGCGCGACGTGTACGCGCTTGCAGTGGTTTACCCACGGATTCACATAATCACATAGCGAAAGCTATCTGGATGGCTCAGGGGCTGAAACCCCACCAGCGCTACCCCAGCGCCCCTGCGATATTTTCTGGCAGGATTCTGGGCTTCTCCCGCTCTGTTTTCTACATAAAGGCAAACCCAGCCGTTTCCCGAAAATTCCCTGGCCGTTTCCCTTCGGTTCCCCGGAAAGCTCTCTGGCCGTTTCTAAAATTCCCTGCGGCAGTTGGTGGACGAAAAGAAAGGGGCGTTTCCAGCCCCTCCCCTCTTACTTGCCAGCCAGGATGTGAATGCGATTCTTTCCGTACACGTCTTTCACATAGTCCCCGCACGAGATACTCCACGAGTCGATTCCTGCTTCGTAGGTGACGTTTTTGCACTTGATGGCATTGTTGGCGATACGCATCCCCTCCCCCACTGCTTCCTGTTCGCTGAAGTCGAACCCGGATTCTGTTTTAACCCATAGCGCGATCTGCGTGGCGAACTCGATGAGTTTTGACTGACAGAAGCGACCGCTGCGCACCGGGAAGATGAATACGCCAAATCCCGAGGTGGAGACATACGCTTTCTCAAATACGCGCTTATGGCGACGGTTGCAGATTATGTCATTGGTGATCTGCTGTTTCTCTTTCCCGGACAGCTCGATGGTTACATTGTCACGCCAGGCGCCCAGCACGCTTTTCTCGTTATCAGAGAACGTCACAGAAATATGGCCATGCGCAGGGATGTTAACAGTAGCGATAAAGTTCATGGTGATAATCCTTTAAACAACTTGTTTTCTTATTGGTTTAATTATCGCTACGCGCATAAGGCGTCCAAGCGTTCTGTTCCGGCAGCTGGTGGCCGGCAGGGAGTCGGAGGGTTGCTCGGTAGCCTGGCGGTAAGAGGTGGGTGTTTTTAGCCTGCGGGAAACAGGATGGTCATTTAAGGCCACCAGCATGGGTGGCCTCGTTCTCTTAGTGGAGCAGACCGACGTCGATGGTATCGCCGGAGCCATCCACGCGGATCATCAGCATGGCGAAGGCATTTAATGGGTAGCCTGCGTGCCAGTCCGGGAAGCGGTCATCGCGCATGAAGTCGGCAATATCATAAACGCTGTCCTCAAAGCGGAAGAAGCGGGCATCATATTGTTCGTCCTGTTCAACGTGATCCATTTCCTGCTGTTCTTCCGGCGACAGGTCGAGCCAGGATTCCAGCCATACGTTTTCAGCTTTAGGGGAGCTAGTGAAATCGGTCATGTGCATATCCTCCATGCGTAAACATCTTGTTTTCTTGTTGGTGTAATTATCGCAATGTGGATAAGGCAAAAAACATTTTGTTATCGGGGATAAGAAAATGGCGCGGGGTACGCGCCATTGGAGGGATTAAGCGAATACGCTTTCCGGGATGTAGTTTTCAACCGGTTCGTTGGACACGATGCGCAGACCGTATTGTCCAAGCCAGGTGTTGCTCGGGTTCAAGTAGGAGGTGTACAGCTCGTCCGCTTTCACCATCATCTTTTCAAACATCTCTTTGTCTACGCCGCGGAAATACGTTTCCAGTTTCAGCAGCATTGGTTCGGATGCGTCGCTGATGCTCTGGAAGCCTACGGTGTACACCCAATCCTCTTCTGTCCCGGTGCGGATCAGGGTGGTGGTGAGCACTTCAGTCCCGTTCGTGCTGTCACGCAGAATAGCGGTCAGTTTTGCAACTTTTCCGCCTGAGGTTGTTTCTGACGCATAGTACAAATCAAGAACCAGGTTTTCACGAATTACAGTCATTTTTGGTCTCCCTGTTGTTGACCTGATTATATTATTGTCATAGGTAGGCACTTACAATACAGGTAAGCAAAAAAGCCCCGAAGGATGGACGGGGCTGTCGTAGGGACGACTAATCGCTTTTGCACATGTCAGGCTGTCGCCAGGAGAGAGGCACGCTGGATTTCTTGCTGGGCTACTTTGTTCGCTTCCAGTAGCGCCTGTTCCAGCTCTCCTTCCGGCCAGATGATCTGTTTTGCCATCCACCCTCTTCCACTCTGGCGACGCACACTCATTACGTAACGCGTGCGGGAACCATTGTCGAACGAGACCAGCGTCTCTTTGAACAGGCGAATGGCAGTGCCGTTGGCGATGATATCGAGCAGGGTCAGCTGGCTCATTACGGTTGGTTTTTCTTTACGTGGCTGGCCCGCGCTCAGTTTGGTGATCATCGCGTTTTTCATAACTCACTCCGTAAACAACTTGTTTTCTTGTTGGTGCAAATAATACCAGCGAGAAAACGGCTACAAAGCATAGCGTTACGGTGCTGCGCTGCCCCGGAGGTTGCAAACAGCAAAAAGCCACCGTGCTGGTGGCCTCACTCTTAATCTTCGTCGTCCGGGAACTCGATGTATACCGCGTCCACCAGCTCCCGCTTTTCATCTTCACTGAGCAGGTGCCAGATATCTTTCCCTTTGGGCGATTCCCCTTCAGCCGGGACGAATGACCACAACTTGCGGTACAACTCCGGCCCCACAGCATCCAGGCACTCAGCCAGGGAATCCACGCTCCACACCTCAACCATCACAGGCATCTTAATCATCTCTTCACCCTCACTTGGTTTCTGACGTCGTGCAGTTCCACGCGACGGACATTGGGTTGTCCTCGATATGGAAATCAAACGTCCCTTCTCTGTATCCTTCAGAGATGAGCGTCGCCACGCGACCAACAACATCCTGGGAACGGATAGCGTCATCAAGGGAGATCTCACACTGGGAGGACGCTTCCTCGCCACAGAGAGTGATGCTGATATTCAAATGCTTGTACATGTGTTTCTCCTTTGTCTAAACACGTTGTTTTCTTATTGGTGTTATTATCGAAATAAGAAAACGGTGAAAAAGAATTCCTTAAAGGCTGATGTGCTTGTGCCGATTTATTGATATGTATGTATCTGGCTAACTCAGAGGGAATGTAATGAGCAATAAAGACTACACAGACGGGTACTTCAGCATCGACGCCGAGAGAGGCGAGTTGCTACATGGCGGCATTACTGTCGGACGCGTCATTTTGGTTAACGGTCAGATTTACACAGAGCTGGACGATACCAGTTCAAACGCACCTGTCGTCTCCGGCCCCTTCGGGACAAGAGAAGAGGCGCTCGATGATTTGTGGGACAACAGGGACGATGCGAATCAGGGCAGTGAGATTTTCGAATAAACGTCCTCGGCGATTTCACCACCAAAACCCGTAACCCTTTACACTAGATCTGGCTTCCCGACATGAGCGTGCGAAGCTGATCTGGTCTCAACGCTCAACTGCGGGATTCACTAATTCCCGCACTCTTCAGGTGAATGAGGAATAAGGCATACTCCCGCAGACGTCCCTCGCTCTGTACCGGGATGTACCCGTTTCCCGACCGGCAGCCAGCCTTTTCCCGGTTCGTATAGCGGGATTCCCACCGTTTCCCTGAAAACCTCCAGCCTTTTCCCTGCGGCGACGCTCTCGTTCCTGAAAAGGGACATGACCTTTTCTCTGGATGGCCCGAAGGCTGACCGAAGGGGTGGATAGGGGCGTTACGGGGGATGAAAACTATGGCTTGAATTTCTACGGAGAAAGTAGCGATACCCCTCTTCCCCTTCCCACTTATACCTCCAGTTAAGTCTCTACGGATTTTCTCTCCTGTGGACGTGCAAACCTTCACCCTGATAACGCTCTATACGGCGAGTATTCCTTTGGGTGAAATGGGCGGTTTGTTCTCTCTGCCGGCGTATGTGGTTTTGTTCTTCTTGAGGTGGTTCTTCTTTGTGTTTTCGTCTGGGTTGTTCTCGTCGTTTTGGTGAGTTTTCTTCTCCGTGTATTGAGTAATGGCAGGTGCGCTTTTCTCTCCGTTTACGTGAAATGGTGGAAGTGTGGGTAATGGCAGTAGGGCGCTTTAGTTGTTCTCCGCATATGAAGTAATGGCGTTCCCTGCTATTCAGGAATTTGCGCTCTCTTCCGGGGTAATGGTGGGTAAGCGAGATTGCGACGGTTCCTGTTCTGGTCTGGGTTTGTCCGGGGTTTCGTTCTGGTTGTTCTTCTCCGTGTATTGGGTAATGGCGTGTAGGGGTTTGCATTCGCGAGCTGCGTTCTCTGTTGCCTGGGAAGATTAGGTGGGTGCTCTGTAGCCTGGGGCAAAGAGGTGGGTCTTTTCGGTAGCCTGACAGGAAGAGGTGGGTGTTTCCGGGATTGCGGGTAATGGCGTCTCTGGGTTTCCTGTGGGTGTGGTTAACTTGTTTTCTTGTGCATGAAAACAACTTGTTTAGACGTCCAATATAACGCAACGGGAGCGCTTCTGAGTGTGTCTGTTTTGGGGTGGTATCACGAGTCGTTTTTGGCGTTTTGGTCGCAGAGAGATGGATTCTGGTGCGCAGGATTTTGGATATAAGAGATGGCGTGCGAAAACGTCAACTTTTTAGACCAAATCAGGGAAAAGCGTTGACTTTTCGTTGATATGTTATTTATTTGTTTTCTTATGGGTGTAACTTGCTTAAATGCCCTGTCACGCCTGGGTTGGGGTAGATTGGAGAGGTGGGGAAAGTGGCGATCAACGGACTCTTATAGAAATCCTCAATTTGTGACCGCCAATGTCAACGGATTGATTAAGCTAGTTGTGCTCAAACATCTCCGTTCTTAATCCACTGCCTGATTTCCTCGTCTCGTGCGACTTCTTTCTCGTGTTGGGTAACATACAGGTCGGGTAAAAGAGGTGGAGCGAATTCTGGCTCTGTCGAACACCACTTTTCATATGCCTCACGCATAGATTTTTCTACATCCCAATGTTCCAACTCTTGGTATTCAATCGGCCAGTTATCCTGCAATTTCTTCACAGCTTTAGCCACGTCGTACCGGAAGTAAGGGTTAAGACCAATGAAATTACCAGCCAGCATGTCATCAACCTCCTTCACTCTGGCAATCTTGGAAAACTTACCAATAGCAATGTTGAGATCCCAATCAGACACGAATAACAGCAGTGCGGCAAATGCCAGAAACTTAGCCTCTCCATATGCTCTGTCGCTAACCGTTTTTGTCTTAAACTCAATGTAATTGCTCATCACAAACCCAGTAAGCTTGTAAGTCTTATTTATCTCATCTTCCAAAAGCGATGGGTCGAGAATTGCACGGCCACGATTATTATCTATGTGTTCTAAGATTGCCGAAATGTCTCTATGGGATACTGAAATTTTACGCAATTGCTGGAGAGTCTTGATGTGAACTCTTAGCACCTCTTTGTCAATTGCACGAGACCAAGAAAAACCAGGCACAGTAGCCTGAATGGGTGAGAAAGGCATAATATCCGGGTTTGTCCATGCCAAATATGATTCACGTAACCCGCTAATATAGTCAAGCCAATCCAAATGACCCTTTTCCAGCCATATTTCAAATGTGGAGTCCTTACGCTTATTGAAGAACCATTCCCTCATCTGCCACATTTTTTCTTGCGTAAAAATCCCTTCCTGTATGCCGGCGCATACCAGTTTTCGTATTACCTGCGAATACTTTGTTCGATCTTTCGTGAATGTGACAAGGTGCTGCCTTACCTCAGATGTTAACCTATCTCCGTAGAAGTCACATGATGGATGGTGGCCTTGGCCAGCTTCACCAGTAAATCTGAAATGCGCCTTCTTGTGATAACCATCATTCCTAGAGGCTCTAACAAACGAGCCACCTCCGACTTTGCAAATTGGACAGATGATGTCTTCACGAGCGACAGCATGAACTGAGCTATCATCTAAATTTTTAAGTGCCAAGTACTGCTCGGGGTCGACTTCCTTTTGTAACGATTTCGAAAAAGCTGTATCCGTCATATTGTCCTCTTAAATGTCTCGTTCCAGTAATCGGTTGACTAAGGGGGCCGATCAACTACTTAGCCAAGATATTATAGCTCTTGTTATTTATTTGTTTTCTTATATGCGTAAACAAATAAACGCTACAATTTCGACAATAACTCAATTCCTATTGTGTCCTACTGAACGAGAAAGCAGTATGCGTTTCCAGTGTGATTCTCGTCGGTTTATCTCGCAGGCGTCACTGTTAATGTCCATGATTTCCAGAATAGAGAACGTGACATTCTTGAGCCTTTCCTCATCGCCGGTTCCAAACGCTTCAATCAGGCCAGCATTCCCGCCGTGACCCGTTTTAAAGTAGGTCTTCCATCTTCCCCATATTCCGCCTTTGCCGTTTGCCTGGCCAACATACAACTTCTCGCTATCAACATCAGTCAGCAGGTAGATGCCTTTGACAATACTCAGTGCAGTTCTCCACGACTTTAACTCCTGCCGAATGATGGTTCCGAGACTGGCTCTGTCCAGAACTACGTCTTTGTAGCCGGGAAACTCGCCAAATGATAGACAGGATGGCGCAATCTCAACGACTCGCAGTTTTCCGGCAAGAGTTTCGCCGTTCAAAATAGATCTGCGAGGACGCTCCGCACTGACATACAAACGTCCACGATATTCATCCAGTTCAGGAACAGGTGTCAGTTGATAGAGATAGTAGTCTTCGTTCCGGCCAGGTACTGCATGTGATGCTGTCAGAGAACACCCAACGTTGAGATAGGTGCCAGCATAGAGAAATCGCGCCTTATCTTCAGTCTGAATAAGAGAGACAACGTAGGTACGATTGAAGCTTTTCAGCTTCTGCAGGCATTGCCAGTCGTCGAACGTCTCTTTCACGAACTCCTGTATCGGGTTTTCTTTATATTCGTTGGTGCTGGCTAAATGAATTTTGCTGTTATTTGGGGTCAGCTGCGGGTATAGCGACTGAAGGTACTGGAATAGTTCCATGCAGAAAATGTCCCTTATGAGATCGGCTCTGATATCTGGTATCTCACATGGAGAGCCGATCTGTCCACGACAAAAAAAAGGCTTACCAGTCCCAGCCAGGTAATCCGTCCACCAGCTCGGCGTAGCAATCGAAGTGAACCGCGTCAAAGCCGGCATCCACTATGGTCTGTATGTTAGAGATCGTCTCTTCTGAAATGCCATACTCACGCAGCTCTTCTTTCCAGTCATTCCCTCGCATTCCAGCACGAACAATCCAGCCGTACTGTGTACCATGTACCCAATTCAACCCGCGATCAGTAAGTGGGTCGAAGCAGGCAATGGGTAGCCGTTCTGAATCCGC
This sequence comes from Enterobacter cloacae complex sp. SHL021, assembly GCF_049237765.1. Classification (NCBI taxonomy): domain Bacteria; kingdom Pseudomonadati; phylum Pseudomonadota; class Gammaproteobacteria; order Enterobacterales; family Enterobacteriaceae; genus Enterobacter; species Enterobacter cloacae complex sp. SHL021. Next base: position 59,224 of record NZ_JBMKJG010000018.1, read on the forward strand.
TGCCGTTACATGAGCGGTGCTGATCACTGCCGTTTTGTAGACTTCCGTGAGCTTCAACATACCAACTCCTTAAACAAATTGTTTTCTTATTTGCGTTATTATCTCAGATAACAAAAGACTGAAAACAAAATGTTTAAGGGGTAATTAGGTCAATTTAAAATCATCTATGTCGTCCACAAACTCCATATGTCTGGCTTCAACACTAGACAGACTGATCAGATACGCAAGCCCGTAACTAAGTGAAGTGGGTTGTTCCAGCACAAACTCGAACCCGTCCTCATGCGTTTTACCAAGCCAGAATCCATCGCCGTATTCTTTTTTACGTTGGAAGAAAACGAACTGTCCAGGTATTAAGTGCTCGAGTGCTTCGCCCCTATAGACGAACACATATTTGGAATTCTTGCTACCCATTGCTCACCCTCAACACTGTATGTATAAACAGTAGTTTTTTTTTACGGTACTGGTCAACTTTACTGGTTAATTGAATAACAAGGTGGTGAAAACAATTTGTTTCGGAACTTGAGATTTTGCAAACCGCACATACATGAAAAGCGGCAATTTTTGAAACCTGATTTGACCCAAGTGAAAGGAGGAAACGATGAAGACCTATGATCGCAACCGTAACGCTATCACTACCGGCAGCCGAGTGATGGTGGCAACGAATGGTGCAACGGGAGTCATCAAGGAAATCTGCGGAGAAGGCAAATCAGAAGAACAATTACGCCGTTCTGACTGCGTGTCTATCGAAGGTGTGGAGGGTCTGTTCTGCCCAATGGATTTAGTTCGCCTGGGGTTCCATTAATTTCACCACCTATAAAACAAATTGTTTAAGGCCACAAATAGTGGCCTTATCTGGCTTACGGAACAGCGGTAATCAGATCGCAAATGCCTGTTTTAGTTAAATCACTATTCAGCTTCTGAAAATTGGCATTCAGCATCGCGGTGTGTATTCGAGTCTCAAGCTCAAAGAAAAGGTCGATCTTGCCCTCTTTTGCTGCGTACTTCTTCCAGACATTAACTTGGTCATCGGCAATGCGACTGGCGCAGGTGAATAAGAACGAACTCCCTCTGGGAAGGGATGTCGTGCTGTAGTATTCACCGTCAACTTCAATATACTTAGCTCGGAATGACTCCAGAGTTAGCTCATCACCGCTCTTAGCCTGCTTTGCGTCTGCCTTGCTTGTCTTTTCCTGAACTTCAGGCTGCTTCTGCACCGGCTTCGGTGTCTCATTGACCACCGCTGTGCTGGCCGAACCATCCAACCCCTTGAGTCCATTAATTTGGATAAGATAAGCCAGCTCAAGAGCCTTATCATCAGTGAGTCTTCCACGCATATTTATCCACTGACGTTGAACCGTCTTTAGGGTGTCTGCATTTTCTGGGTTAGCCTTGAGCGCGCTGGAATAGGTTGCGCTAAGTTGTTCGTCTAATTTTGACAGGCGTTCGTTGTCACAGATTTTGTGTTCGATTTCTGTCGAAGCCTTTTGGCAGTCAAAGCTGGCTGCAAAAGCAGCCGGCGATGCTACCAACAATGATGCCAGTAGGATATTTTTCATATTCACTCCATAAATATAAAAGCGCCTGACTATAACACTTAACCGACTGCTTCTCTCGCTTGATCGTCAAGCGCTTTCAGCCCATCACGTACCGCGTTCACGATACGTTCCAGGTATTGGTATCTGGGGTTTGGCACCGTTGGCCAACCGGCATACCACGGATCGTCACCAAACAGACTCAGCAGTTCGTTGCCGACACCGAAACAGCAGCAACTTTCTTTTACGTCATCAGCGTTTTCTGCCTCGTCCCACATATTGCGGGCCTGTTCTGCGTCGATTTCTCTCTCCCTGCGCAACTTTATGATTTCGGACTTTACGAAAAGCAGGTTTGCGTCGTTGTCATCGTCGACCGTACTCAGCAATTGAGGGTCGAGGCAACCAATCAAATAATCGTTGCTCACTCTCTTAATAAACGTCTGCACGTCATCCCCGCCCATCGCGAACCAGGCAGCAGTCCATGCTTTCCCATAGCAGGTAATGGTGACTCTTCCCTTGCCCGGCTCGTAGTTTTCAATCATTACGCGTACCGGGTCGAGACGTTCCAGATCCGTCAGCACAAAGGAAAGAACATCTATTTTTTCGACCTTCATGCAGCCTCCCACGCGTTCCAGATCAGCGCTTTGTGTTTTTCATAACGTTTGGTGTGTACCGGTTGCAGACTGGCAATGCCTTTCGTCACCATCGCCCGGGCGTTTATTAGCAACGAATGCTCTATGCCTTTTTTCTCCAGGTACTCGACAACACCGGCATCGGCACCAATCTCCTTGCCGTCAAAGAGTACGGCCAGCATCAGCTCCTTCTCTGCGAGGTAGATGGCTGAAAACTCAGGGTCGCGACTCACGATAGAAGAGGTATTGTCCAGCAGGTCAGCCAGCTTGATCATGCGCGTCTGCATGTCGAGGCTTTGCTCCAGCTCCCGGACGTTGATGATGAAGCGCTGTATTCGATTGCCGTCTTCTGGTCTGGCAATGTTGGTCAGAGCCAGAACCGTTTCGGCTACGTGCTCACCGAAGTGCTCACGAACCATCTCTATGGTGACATGGGTGTCTTCGACCACATCATGCAGAAGCGCCGCGATCTGCATCTCCACGGTTCCACCATGCCAGGCAACAATTTCGCGGACAGCAACCGGGTGGTTGATGTAGTCTTCACCGGTATATTTTCTTTTCTGGCCAACGCCGCCATGAGCGCCAGCGGCAAACATATGGGCTTTGGAAATACGGGACATTCTTAACTCCGTTGTTTTCTGGATGTAGTTATTTTCACAGATAAGAAAAGGTAGAAAACAAATTGTTAAAGGCCACAATAGTGGCCTTTATTTACTCAGCGATAAGCGATCCAATCATCGCCTGTAGCTCTCGTTCTTTTTCTTTGGCTACGCGTAGTAATTCGGCATTTACATGACGTTGCAGCTTATCCATTACACGGAACGACGGACGGCGCATGACGCTCTCGTCGATGGATTTGGTATTCAAGCTAATAAGATGCCCGAAGTGGTTGAAGCCAGCCCCGACGAACACTTCATATAGCTGGGCGTCGCGCTCAAACAGAGCTATCCCATTTCGCACCTCAAGCAGCGTTCCTTCCTCAATAAGCATATCCAGCGCCTTATCCCAGAATGGACAAAAGCGATAATTGAAACCTTCCAGTAATGCCGTAAAAAACAGCGAAACGGCATTACCCAACTTCATAGTTACTCTTCCTTACTCCTTGCTCTGTTAGCCTGCACTTCCTTAGCCAGCTCGTAGGTAATTTTGCACGGCAAAATTATCGCCCAGCCTTTTTCGTGGCTGTTAATCACCTGCTGAACATGGCCGTCTGTAATGGGCAGATCCGGCAACTGTTTAAAAACTTCCATCTGCTCATGGATATGCAGAAACCACCTTGCCAGCTCCATCTGCTCACCGCGGGTGAGGGGATTATCCAGCGGGGACTTAACAAAAGCGGAGACGCGCTCGACAGGCAGATCATTCATGCCGCGCACCTCTCTGCTTTATCCTGCAATTCGCGGACATACTCGACCAAAGAGCCGCCTGGTGGGATCTGGCATTCCTCAACTAACTGGAAGTAGATGTCTGCGGCCGCGCGTGTGTTCGAGCCTTTGTTTAGCTGCTCTTCGCGCAGCGCATCACGTTCGTTGATCAAACGAACACACTCGCCGTTACGCTGATCAACAACGGCCTCAAGTTCAGCGATACGTTCGCCTGGTGTCTTGCCTTCTTTGCGCTGGATGGTGACGGTAAACTCGCCCATTTCAGGAACGTTGTACCCCAGCTCCAGGTAGTTTCTAGCGCCGCTGCGGACGAACTCACCTGCGAACATGGTGGCAAACATCGCAGAGGCCATTTCTCCTTTGAAAAGCGACTCCAGATCTAACGGAGTGCCGGCAGACAGAGCCTCTTTTGCTGTGTCCATTGCGTCCATGAACCGGTCGAACTCATTGGCGCGTTTCTCAAGGTCTCTCCACTGCTGGCTCCAACGGCGTGCCAGATGTTCGATAAAAACCTGCGCCGATTCATCAAAGTTACCTTCGAACGTCACAAGCTCCTTGTCGATTTTGATGGTTCCGGCAGGCGTTCCTTCGTTCCCCTGTAGCACTAAATTAAATGGCAGCTTCGCCTGATTAACGCTGGCGAATGTAATTCTCGATTTTTCGCTCATGTGTTCACCTCTGATAAAGTGGCTCTATTCTTACATAAATTAGGTAAGTATTTACCTATCATTTTACACGTTTGAAAACGTATACGCTTACAGTGATTCCGGTGTCTTCAAACTCGTCAGTAAACGACTTCCCTTTGGCATAAACGTAATTATCCAGCGTCATCCAGTTCAGAACTGGCGCATCACCCGGCAGTACTGCCACCAGTCGCCCGCCGACTTTCAGATGCTCCAGCGCGGCCAGCGTATGCTCTCTGTGACGGCCAAGAGAGTAGGGCGGGTTCATGACGATTTTGTCGAACTGATAGCCTGCGTTGTCCTCAGACCACTTCATGAAGTCGCAGCAGACCGTATTTGTGTACCCCTTGCCAAGCAGGATATCAGCGAAGAGAGGTGCGACTTCTATACAGGTAACGTCTTCCGGATTGACGTCGATGCAGGCCAGCAGATCTCCACGCCCGGCTTCAGGTTCCAGCAGCTTCTCACCTGGCTTCAGCTCGATAGCTCTGGCAACGTACTCCGCTATCAAACGTGGGGTAGGGTAGAACTGGTGTGATTTTGTATCCGGTATTAAGCCGGTGGCCACAATCGTATTGAGCGTATGGCCGATCTCATACGGGAACTGCCAGTGCTTTTTCTCCTGTACGCCGCCAATGAAGTTCAGTGTGCGCTCAAGCTCTTCCACTTGCGACTTCTGGAGGTTGGAATCAGAGAAGTACCAGACGCCTTTGTCTTTGCTGAATCGCCCGTCGCGCAGCGCGGTACGAACCAGCTCGGAGATCGTCTTCTGGATTAACCCGAACTCTTTTGGTGCCCGTGTTTTGGGTGCGGTACGGCATGGCGCCGGGATTGCTGCAGGCATACTGTAAGCCAGCACCTCATTCAGCTTCCAGGCCACGTCAGGATGTATTTCAAAGTGAACGTTGCCGTTCTTGAACATCTTCACGCGCATCAGGTTTCCGTCGACATTCATCCAGTCACCGGTCTGGCAGTCGTTTGCCCGGTACGCAGCAGATAGCATCTCAGTTGTGCGGTTGATGGTGATGAACTCTTTGTGCGCAAAGAAATGAAGCATGACGCGCAGGTCGTCGATGTAGTCCTCTTTTCGGTAGTTCACGCTGACGCTGTCCCGCCAGAACTCGGAAATGCAGTTGGCGATGATCAGACGCTCGCTAAAGCCGTTCGTCTTATTGGTCTTGTGGGCAGGACTCAGCGCCTTAAACAAGCCATACACGCGCTCAGAGAGATATTTGTGCCTGTCATTCAGCAGATTGAGCATCGTGGGGATGACCGTTTCTGCTTTGAACTCCGGCACGCCAACGAACTCCTTAACCTTCATCTGGTAGCCGGTTCTGTCAGTCCTGATGGTCTCCTGCTTGCCCTCAATGAACTGCTCACGCCACTCGTCGCGGCGGGAAGCTGGCATGATCAGCAGAACGTTTGTCATATCCGTGACCTTCTTCCAGTACTCGGCCCAGATATTCTGTTTCACCCATTCAAGGTCGACCTTATCCAGCCAGGCTCTGTTAAAGCGTGTGCGCTCGTCATCCGGCCGGTGGTTGAGTCGCAGCAGGCGGTTAATCATGTTGTGGCGTTCGTCGCCATAAACGAAGTCGTGAACCTGATGCATGAATGCGATCTCTTTCTCGCACTCGGCCACAATTTCGTGGATGACGTTCATTTCCTGCCGGTAGTCGATATCAGTGTTTGGGGTGATAGCGTCAATGATGGAAAGGGCTGTATTCATGATTACACCATTAAACAAATTGTTTTCTTGTTGGTGTTATTTTCCCAAAGTTGAAAAGGCGTAAAAGCAGCATTCACAGGCGTTGCAGCTGATTTAAGGCGTAAAAAGGGGGCTTTCGCCCCCTGTCGGCAGGTGAGAAATTAGTGGTGTACGTGCTGCGTTTTGTGCGGCTGTTTGTTCAGGTCGTGGCGATGGGTCAGCTCGCGCATCATGTCTTCAAGACGGCTCTTGGTGTCGTCAAGCTGGTCGGCCATTGCCCCCAGCAGCTGGCGAACGGCCATCGGATCGTCGCTGTTCAGATCAAGCATTTTGAACCCAGCCTGGGAAGACATCAGTTTGAAGGCGGCCAGCAACATCGCCAGAGAAGACTTCAGTCCGGCGATTTCGCGATCTTTGCTGGCGTTGGTTTCATCTGCCTTGACTGAATCCGGTGAGCACTTCGGCTTGCTTACCATTTCCAGAGTTGCCTGAAGTTTGTCGGCGCGTTCTTTCTCTTCCAGATACGCTTCGCCGAAATGACGCGCCAGCATCACAATTTCAATCGGATCATCAATCATGCTTGAGAACTTGAGAACGCTGAAAAGGCGGTCAATAGGGGAGGCGTCGTCTTCGTGACCAACCACAAGACCCATGATCTCAACCAGTTCGGCCGCACCAACTTTTTTAATCACGTTTTCAACTTTGGCATTAGTTTTATTGCATTTTTCGCACATGTGTTTTTTCCTTATGTTTTTAAACAAGTTGTTTTCTCGATGGCGTTATTGTGGCGTGACTGAAAAGGTGGGCAAACGCTACGTAAAGGCGGACGCCAACACTGACGGTTAATGAAGACATTTGGATTCCTTCATTTCACGTTCGACATGCTCACGACACGGCTCATACTCAATGGCGCTGGCGATAATTTTCCCGGCAGCAATTAGCTTCCCGGCAGCAAAGCAAAGTCCTTTAAAGGTGAACTTGGCCTGGTTGCGTCCGTTTCCGATGACAACGTTTTTGCCATATCCGCGGTCAATGAAGATCTTGAGGAACTGGCGGTTGACAGTGGTGTATTTGCGCTTAACGTACACATCACCCAGCGAGTCCATCAGCGCACCCAGAACAGCCCCGGACGTTCCGAGAATGCGACCAGATTCATTCAGCCCATAAAGCTCATCAGCAGTGCCGCAAATGGTGTCCATGAGAATGGCTTTTGGCCTTGCCACCGACAGCTTGCGCTCAAGATCAGCACGCTGTTCTTCAAGATCGGCTGCCAGTCGAAGTGCTTCTGAAAAGGTTTCCGGGATGCTGGGGTAGGCACCGTAAAGCGCCCCGCTTGAAACACTCATTTCCAGCTCATGCCAGCGCTCAATGACAGCAGCGCGGTACTTCAACGAGTAGCCGGTAATGAGAACATCGGTATGCTTTCGGTCGAGCATGTACTCGCCTTCCATTCCCCGGTAATCGATGTTGACAACAATGCCTTCAACAATTGTAAGTAACTGATTTTTCTCATAACGCAATTTTGCGTTATGGTAATCGTCGGCATACAGCTCATTCAGCACGCTACGGATGTCGCGAAGAATGTCGCTGTGTCGTTTACCGGTCAGCTTTGAGATTTCTTTTGAGGACATCAATGGTCTGTCCGGGAGCACACCGGGAATCGATAAAGTAGTCATCTCAAACATACATTCTCCATTCAGTGTAAAAAGGGCCGTCAGTGGCCCTTGTTGTTAACTCTCATTGGTTAATTGGCTAAACAATTTGTTTTAACAGTGCCGAAAATGGATTCGGCATCAAAAGAACCCGAGAATGCTGCTCACCGGAACAACGAAAATTCCCACGACACGCGCAAGTGTCATTCCGGCATCAAACTGAAGATCGCCACCGTTCACGAGTTTCACCAGATTCATGATCCAGCCACCAAGCAGAAAAATGGCGAGGCCAACAATCATCGCGGTGACTTTCTGGAAGCTCCATTTCATGCAATAGCCTCAGTCACAGTAGAAGGAAGATCCGGAGTTGCAGGTCGAGCTGGAATCGTGTCCAGCAGCATCCCATCCAGAGAGACAGGAGGTCGTTCTGGCAGGGGTGTCGTCTGCAAGGTTGTGGTGGAAGTAGTTGTGTCCGGCATCAACAGACTCTGACCGGCTGGCATGGCTACCGCTGCCAGGGTTGCTAAAATTACTCCGTAGGCCATTGGCTTCAGTCGATTTCGTTGAAAATTTTCCATGAGAACTGTCCTTGTGTGCCTGGGATTCACGCAACACACGAGAGGCGACGGAATCACGCACCTTCCCCATGCCTACTGTCGCACCCAGATTTGCTATGGCGGTAGCTTGCGCATCAATGCGCTTCTCTAGCTCAAACACTCGTTCTTCCAGTTCCGCAAGGCGTGCAGAAACACGACCGCTAAACAGCTCGGCCAGAACCAGGCGAATTGAACGGGGAGGTTTATTGAAAGAAGTGAAAGGCGTTTGACGTGCCATTTGGATTCCATTCAGTGTCAGAAAGAGTTGCGGCTGGCCAAGCCAGCCGCCTTTTGGCGTTCCATCCTGGAACAGTACCTACCGGTACTTCGTCATCCTGACGAACGGTAAGATACCTGATTTAAAATAATAGGTAAATACTTACTTATCATTTTGTGACAAAAATCCAATGTCACGCTTGTGAGGCATATCAGCTGCGGAGTAGGCGGCGATCTTCGCCAGGCGGTCACACATTTCGTTCTCGCGATGGCCGGCATGACCTTTAACCCACTTCCAGCGGACATTGTGACGGCTGGCGGCCGCATCGAGACGTTTCCAGAGATCGACGTTTTTGACTGGCTTCTTCTCAGATGTGATCCATCCGTTACGCTTCCAGCCTTTCATCCAGAGCGTCATGCCGTTTTTAAGATACTGGCTGTCGGAATGCAGGATCACGTTGCAGGGGTACTTCAGACGCTCCAGCGCAATCAGGGCGCCCATCATCTCCATCCGATTGTTGGTCGTGCTGTGGAAACCCTCAGAAAGCTCGCGCTCTTCGCCTCGATACTGGAGAACGATGCCGTAACCGCCCGGCCCGCCCGGATTTTTGAGGCAAGAGCCATCACTGAATACTTTTACGATTTTGAGCTGGGGATTGAACTCGACTACGGGGATTTTGAAGTTGGTACGGGATTGCTGGTGGGTTTGGTATCTGGTTTTGGACTTCGTGCGGCAGCCATTATGTTGCCGGGCTGGGGTCTTGGTCGTCATTTTGGCTCCAGAATCGCGCGCCGCGACGATTTTTTTCCTCGCGCGTGTGCGCACGCGTGCGTGTAAATATTAAAAATTTTTAGAAAAGAAAAACTTACTTCCCAGAACAGGTTTTAATAAAACCTGAACTGAACGAACGAAGTGAGTGAAGTTCACCTCGAACGAAGTGAGAGGTTGTCTTTTCAGGTAATACTTTCCCAGGGAGGTGAGTACAAAATTTCCTCACCAACCTGGTCGTTACATAACCTGAAAAGTTATGACCTAAGTCTACTGCCAGCTTAGGCTTGGGAAGTTATGGATGACAGCACCCCAGAACCGAGATCTTCCCACACTTTATGAAGGGGAGTACTGGATTCAACCTCTCGAAACACTCCAGACTCGACAATCATAAAGTGACCCTTCTCTCTGCTCACTTTGGTTCCCCCTTCCCCAACCCCCTAAACGGTGCCGGTTCTACGCTGGTAGTGAGCTTTTTTAAACCTGACGCCAGTGACGCTATCCCCCACCCATCAGGTCGAGCTGCCGGAATCAATCCGGAAAGCGGGTAGATTTTATCACTGGCGACCTGCGTTTTAAATGGTAAGTACTTACCGATTATTTCGATTGATTATTTTCTCGACCATGAAGCTGGACGTTCAGGGCAAACACCTCATTGATGAGTTCCCCTAACAGCTGCTCCACCAGCTCTTTGTGCTCGCCTGAATGAAGACATTTGAGCGACCATTCGTAGAGACTGAAAGCCTTATCGCGATCTTTCATCATGTCGCGCACTTTGGCCAGAAAATCGCTCTCAACGAGCGCTACGACGTTCGTCGGGTATACCATGATAGTTTTCCTTACTGTGGTTCATAAAATCGATTCTAGAGCGTCTGAAGAGGGGTTCCAGTGGGTTCTGGAGGTGTAAAACGGTCTGGGAGTTGTTTGGAAATCACGTCTTAAAAAGCCTGCGTCTGTATATATTAATAATTAGTACTTAGTTATTTATATATACGGAAGCAGGTTCTCAAACTTACTCCCAGACTGGTGTTTACGCTGCCTTTTTACGTGGTCTCTTCTTCCTGACAACATTGGCAGGATCATAACCACCCAGCTTTTTCATCACCGCCAGCGGTATCTTGCTGATGGTGTGCCCAGCTTCCTGACAGTAGCCACGGAAAATAAGCAACATGCTGCCACCAGGGTTGATGTTCACCTCCACCAGCCCAAGTTCAACATCTGGCTCAACGAACGCCACGCGGCCGCCAGACAAGATGACGGTTTCGTTGGCGCATTCAGCCGCACGCTCGTACCACTGCGTATCGAGGGATTGTGGTATCAACATGACCGTCGTCACTCCACGCGCCTGCTCGCGGATGGCTGCGTCTATCCAGGGGGTGATTTTGGAGTAGGGCGGGTTAAGGAACGCCACAGTGCCAGGTTCTCCCCAGCTGCACTTGAGCGCATCACGCTCAACACCGATAAAGTTCGGCAGGAGAGCGTTATCTTTGTTGCAGGCGACGTCCACATCGAACTTTACGCCTATGTAACGTTGGATGGCGACAAACAACCACTGCGGTGTGCGCCAAAGGTCGCGAAGAGAGGCATCACGCTCTCGCTTTTTGATTTTTTCGGCTGCGATCATTATCTTGCTTTGATAGGTAAATGCTTACCTATTTTTTCATTTAATCAAACGGATAGCAAACAAAGAAGAACGCGCCAGATTCGCAAACGGGAAGCTCTCTGGCGCGTTTTATCGATGCTGGGTATGCAATTAGCTTACCCAGCGTCCTAAAGCTGTCAGGGGGCTTTAGAACGGGTAGGGGAACATCATCCAATGGAATACTCCGCTATGAATTTTTTGACGATCGGCGACTCTTTATTAAGGGTTAGATTTCCACCTTCCCTGGTGGCAATGCCAGTAGCTGGAAACACAGCCATCATCTGGCCAGCCTGAGTCGAAGCGGTGTTGAGCGGATATGGTTTCTCCGGGTTGCTCATTAGCGCCAGTTTAATGCTATTGCTGGTCGCCGTGTTCGCGTCAAGGATATGGCGCATTGCGATTACCGTGTAGACGCTGATTTCCGGCCCACCACTAAACCAGTTCAAAAGGTTTAAGATCTTGTCTTTCGCTTTGACTGGCGCCCCTTCGAATGCGGCAGTAAAGCTCTCACTTTCCAGACCGGCTGTCGCATAGAACGATTCGTCCTTACCTTCCAGCGTGAAGCGAGGTTTGGCCGGTGTACGCTCTGATTTTGCCTTCTGGCGTTTTGGCTGCTCTTCTTCAGGTTTAGGCTCTGACGCCACTGAAGGTAAAGGGGTTGGATCTGTACCGGTAGTCTCAGTACTTCGAGCGTCAAGTTCAGGCGCTGGCTCGTTCACTATCTCCGCAACAAGGTCACGCTCTGGTTCCTCGACCTTCACCGATTCGTGCTCAATCTCAAGCTCTTCCAGAACGCTACTCAGATCGCCGGTAGAGCTGGCATTCATGACTTCATCCGCCACCGCCTCGACTGGTTTTGCGATTGCATCATCCAGACCAGAGAGAAGATCGTCGATCTCGTCGACACCGCTCATTTTCGCAGCTTTCTGCACTGGTTCGTCGAGAGATTGCAACATTGCAGTCAGTTCGTCCAGGTCATCGTTTTTAACAGTGTTTGTAACTGCGCTCATTTTTAACTCCTTATGTTTTCGTTGGTGCGTTTCCGCGTTTTGGTTGAGCGTATTCTGGCAAAACCTATCAGGCGGAAAAGTCATAATTACAGGCAGTTAGAAGAACTGAAGGCAAAGAAAAAGCGCCATCAGGCGCTTTCGAATGGGAGTTTGAAGAAGCCGTATTTCTCTCGGGCTTTGAAGAAACACTGCATCATCAGGTCAGTATCGTAGAGAGCGCTGTGGGCCTTCTCACGGTCGTAAGTGAACCCAAGTGAGAACGCCAGCTCTTCCAGGCGTGGGCGCTTCCCATCCTCGGTAGCCCACAAGCCATCCAGCATGGAGTCAACCAGAGGGATATCTGGCAATTTCACCCCATAGCTACCGAACTCGTGGCGAATGAACGGAAGGTCAAAAGCCTCTCCGTTATGGGCGACTAACGCGCTACATGCGCCCATGTACGCAGCAATCTTGCCTGCGTGGTCAGCCAGTAGCGGTTCCGTCGCCAGATCTTCCAGTGAAATGCCATGCACTGCCTGCGCCTTCGGATCGATACTGCGACGCGGGTTGAAGCGCATCTCAAGGCTGTCGATGTGCTTCTGGGTTTCCAGTTCATAACGGGTTATCGCGATTTCGATAATTTTGTGGCCGGATGTGAAGTCCAGCCCTGTGGACTCAATATCGACGCCACCGACAATCGTGGTCATTCGTACTCCTTACAGCTTCTTCGCGCCTTTCAGCAGTGCGCCACGCACAAACTGAGCAGCCTTTTTCAGTGCGTCCTCGCCACTTTCGCAGACGACCGGCTCGCGCCATTCGCCCGTTGATGTGTTGAGGATCTGGATTTGGTTGGTCTCCAGGCAAACGGACACGTACAGAACCGTACCGCCTGAGAGTTTGAGGTGCATAGGAAACAGAGGGCGCTTGGTGCCGCCATTGAACTGCGACATCGCCACATTGATGGCTTCGCCAACCTCTTCCCCAACAAGCCCTTGAACGGACTCAAACACTGCGCGGATAGCCAGACGTGCTTCACGTTCACTCATCAAAGAGCGGGATTGTTCGTCGGCAATGCGGATCAGTGCTTCAATCGCTTTACGATCTAATTCATCCGAGAGGGGAAGTTCGTCTATCATTCTGTTTTTCCTCGATTCATTTCGCGTGTCTTATTGTCACACTGCCCAACAGGGGAGCAACATTCAGTGGAAGGTCACTCGTCCTGTTATACGGCGCTCGATGTTTTCAGCGGCTCTGTCCAGCACTCGCAATACCGATCTGGCTCGCGCTTCAACCGTGCGGCACTTTTCAGAAATAACGAACACCTGCAGATCGCCGGTTTGGGGAAGCGTGTTGATTTTCGTCAGCTCACCGCACATAAGTGCATCGATGCGAGCAACATAGAGACGGTCAAGCGATCCTCGCTGGGGACGCGCGAGTTCTTTGCTGGAAAGCTCAACGCCCGGGCGAAGACCCGCGATAGCATTGAAGTTGGAAATGGCCGCTTTGTGGCAAAACTGCTCAATGTCGAGAGCCAGCTCGATGCAGCGGTCTTCGTTGGTCTGGCCGACCAGGTCAAGCGTATAAGCCATGACATCGGCTGGCGTGCGGTCGATAACAAAACCTTCAACGCCGCGGGTGATCATCTCGATGTGTCTGGCAATCTCCATCTGAACCTGAAGACGTTCGTAAAGGGGCAAACGCTCGCCAACCTTCACCCCCAGACTGCTCATCAGCTTGCCAACGCCGGCATCCACATACGGAATGCCATAATGCGCATCGATGTACCTTGCCAGGGTTGTTTTTCCACTGCCCTGTGCGCCAGTGATTCCAATCCGGTAATCCATTACGACCTTCTGTATACTATCTGCAAAAAGCCAGGCTCATCCTCATTTGCACGTTGGGTATAAGCCGTTTCGACTGGTACGAACCCTAAAGAACGCATCATTGGCGCCGGGAAGAACGCATCCGCGCCAGGCACATCCACGCCAATATGCGACAGCCAGATCTCTTCTACGTGTGGCATAAAGAGCGAGTAAATCTGCCCGCCACCAATCACCCAGACCGGATCTGGCAGTCTCAAAACATCATCGATTCCAGCGGGGTAGAACCCATTGGGGATATACCCACGAGAGCGCGTCAAAACGAGGTTATGGCGCTCTGGCAGCGGGCGCTTGAGACTTTCCATCGTCTTGCGTCCCATCACGACAGTGGCGTTTTTGGTGAGTTGTTTGAACAGTTTCAGATCGGTCGGGCAACGCCAGGGAAGTTCGTTGCCAATGCCGATTTCATAGTTGCGGCCGACAGCTGCAATCATCTTCATTGGCTTACCTCATAGATGGTTGGTCGCTGGTGAGAATCTGCCAGCGCAGAACGCAGACGCGGATCATGAACCAGTGCGGCGATAAGTAAGTCGCCTTTGTGCTCTGCCAGCGTGCGCTTGATATGGGTTTCAAAACTGACACCGCGCGGAACAAGGTGGAGCCAGTCATAATCAATGCCGAAGTCCTTCAGCCAGCGTTTGGTTGGGCCTTCGAGCGCTTCCGGACGACTACTGATAAGCACCACTTCAGCACCGGAGCGAGCAAAACCACGCAACATGCGGCTGGTGGGAAAGATGAGTTCATCACCGGCAATGAGAGCGCCTGCATCCGCATCAGACACTGCTTTGCGATGGCTGGCTCTCGCCAGCACACCTTCAATTTCACACAACACATACATCCCTCTGGCCATATCACACCGCCACTGGAACCTTGATCCACGGAAGAGGGCTGTAGCCGCACACCTGCACACCTTCCCATTTGAAGTCGTCCAGTTCGGCCCATTCATGCGGAAAAATGACAACCGGGTCGGACTCTTTGGGCGGCTCGCGCTTCATCAGCTCCTCAACGCCTTCCATGTGGTTGTCGTAGAGATGAACGTCAAAGCCAAAATGCACGAATGCGCCAGCCATGTGGCCGGTGATCTTCGCGAGGAAGTGGGTGAGAATGCCGTAACCGGCGATGTTGAACGGCATACCAACAAAGGTATCGACGCTGCGCTGCACCAGACATGAGTTCAGAATGCGTTTCGGGATGCCCAGCTCGTCCAGCATGTTCTCAGTAATGCCGCCATCTCTTTCCAGAAGACACAGCATCTGGGTGTAAATGGATTCGTGGCCGTGGCGGTTGTGCTGGATGCCAATGTCGGTGGCCATCGTCAGTCGAGTCTCAAAGTCCAGCTCGCGACTCCACAGTGAAAACACGAAATGGCATGGCGGCAGCTTCATATCTTCCAGTTCGCCAACATTCCAGGCATTCAGCAGGATGCGACGATCTGTCGGGTTGGTGCGAAGCGTGTGAACGATACGCTGTAGCTGGTCGATTTCACGGGACAACACAACGCGATCTTCACTTACGCCCAGATACCCCTCGACCTTGTACCCGCGCTCACGGAACGTGTCGATTTTGCTCAAATACTCGCTATGGCTCACGATGCGGGTATCTTCCCACCGACGCCATTGTTTGCCATAGACCGGGCCTAAATCGCCATTTTCATCAGCCCAGGCATCCCAGATTTTGACGCCATTATCTTTCAGGAACTGGATGTTGCCCGTTCCTTTGAGATACCACTCCAGCTCAACCAGTAACGGCTTCAGGTTGACGGCTTTTCCGGAGATAAGTGGAACAGAGCCGCCCGTCAGCATGTAGTAGGAAGGGACATATGAAACGCTTTTTGTGCCGGTTCCGGTGCGATCACCCGCGTGAACGCCAGTGTTGAGCACCGTTTCAACCACTTTGGCATACGAACCACTGGCAAACTGACCGTTCGTAAAGTCTCGATTCAGTAGGATAGACAAAATCAACCTCACACAAGATAAGTAAGTACATACCTATTATTTTATACAAGTTTATCTGTCAGAAGTGTGTAAGGCTAGGAGGGGAGTAAGAAAAAATGGTGGCTCTTAGGCCACCATTGCAATGAGCAATTAAGAACTTGGACAATAAAACACGCTCAGGCAATATATAATGATAGGTGCTCACTTACAATTATTTTTTAGCATCTCGTAAAGAGATGAGGACTTCGCCTTCTCAACAAAGCGAGTCAGATCCACATCGCTGTAGGTTGGGGATTTGAGGATCTTGCCATCAGAAACTCTGAAGCCAATCATCATGTCAGTCCCTTCAGCGTGGCGGAAGCCCAGATCTTCCTTGTCGTATTTGCAATTCTCTACCGCCACACGACGCTCTTCGGCGTCAGCCGGCCACAGCTTGGTCATGTTGGAACGGTGGATTTCTGCCACCAGCTCAACAATATCGATTCCGAGAAAATCAGCCAGACGGTAGGTCATCATGGAGGCAACGTAGATTTTGTTCATCACGCGGCGCAGCTCCTGCACCAATTCAGAATCGCTTATCGGCTTCGCTTCGAGTTTGTCAGCCAGCGCATTCAGCATTAATGCAGCTTCTTTTGCTTCTTCAAACGGGATAGCCATATCGTCAAAGACCGTGTTGCCCGGAACCATGATGGTGTGGATGAAGCGATCAACACTCTGCTCTTGGGTGTAGTAACTCATGCCCGTCGAGATGCCGCCTTTGATGGCCACCATTGTGCCGACGCCCACGTAAAGGAAGTCAGCCATCGCGTCCAGCAGCGCCGTCATATCCCCATTTTTAGCTGCCGGGATGCCCTCAGTAACTGCTTCTTCGTGGATCAGCTTGGCACGCAGACGCAGTAATGCCGGATCTGGAATGGCACGGCGTGGGTGCTGAAACAGTGTGTGGAACTGGTCAACCATCAAGTAGATGCTTTCCGTTGCCTTGCCAAAACCAGGATTCAACTCGTAAGGCTCAGGCTTAAATCCCACGAGTTTGTCTGCGGCAAGTTTCAGATGATCGGTCAGTTTCGTAAATTTCATGTCTTCTTTCTTTCCTTTGGACTTCATTTGATGCGTCAATTGTGACCCAGCAGCGGCAGGTCACAAAGTGGTTAAACTCGGCTTAAAGGTCTGCGAACTGGCTCAGTCCGGAGCGATCGACAGCGGAATCAATCTGGCCGACGAGGTAGTTGCTTTGTTCAGCTTCCTGCGGAGCGATCTGCAGGGTGTCTGACAGTAGCCATTTGTTCATCCATACCAGTGGATCGTCTTTAATTTCCGGGAACAGCGGTCGCAACCCCAGACGACGCATTGCCAGGTTGGTGCGGTATTTCACATAGCTTTTGAGGATGTCGGCATTCAAGCCAATCATTGAGCCGTCTTTAAACAGATAGTCAGCCCAGCGCATTTCCTGCCCGGCCACGTCCATCATGGTCTGATAGATGAAGCTCTCTTCTTCTGCGGCAATCATCTTCCACATCAGACCTTCACGACCGGTACGCATAAAGCGGATCATGCGTTCAGTACCTTCGCAATGCAGAGCCTCGTCGCGTGCGATAAAGCGCATGATTTTCGTGTTGCCCTCCAGCAGCTTCCGCTCACCAAAGGCGAACGTACACGCAAAGCTCACGTAGAAGCGAATCGCCTCCAGTGCATTCACCGACACCAGTGTTCGGAACAGCTGGCGCTGGAGAGGGTAGGGCTTGCCATCAAACTCGCTGACATACAGCCGTTCAAATTCGTCTTCGCCAAGATGCTGGCGAGCGCAGGTCATTTCGTACAGTCTGTCATATTCGCTTGAGATGCTTACAGCCCGGCTGATGATCTCTTCGTCCGTGACGATGCCGTCGAAAACGATGCTCGGGTCATCCACCATACCGCGGATAATGTGCGTATAGCTGCGGCTGTGAATCGTCTCAGAGAACGACCAGGTCTCGACCCATGTCTCCAGCTCAGGAATGGAGATCAGCGGCAGCAGTGTTGCGTTAGGACTGCGACCCTGAACGGAATCCAACAGCGTCTGGTAACGCAGGTTGCTCAGGAAAATATGGCGCTCGTGCTCTTGCAGCTTGGTATTGAAGTCGATGCGGTCAGTGGTAATGTCGACTTCTTCAGGGCGCCAGAAGAACGAAAGTTGTTTCTCAATCAGCTTTTCGAAGTCACGGTACTTTTGCTGATCGTAGCGTGCTACGTTGACAGACTGGCCGAGGAACATAGGTTCCTTCGTTGCGTCGTTAGCGCCCAAACGGAAAGTAGAATAAGTCATGTGTTTCCCTCTGAATGTTATCGAATGGCTTTAAACAAATTGTTATCTTATTGGTTTAAACAAGGTGTTCAACTCAATGAATAGGTGGGGATTTCTCCCCACGCTCATCAGATTTTGCACGCGCCTTCGCACTCATCTTCTGGCTCAACAACCTCCGCAGCGGAAGGTTCTGGCACCTGATCGTCGTCGTCACGCTTACCAGCGCCATCACGCGTGTTGTGGTAATAAAGCGTCTTCACACCTTGCTGATACGCAAACAGCAGATCTTCCAGCAGCTTCATCATTGGAACCTTGTCGCCGGGGAAGCGAGTCGGGTCGTAGTTGGTGTTCGCAGAGATGGCCTGATCGAAGAACTTCTGAATGATGGCCACCTTAGTCAGATAGCCGCGGTTATCCGGCATATCCCACAGGTACTCGTACTGGTCTTTCAGTTGAGCGAAGTCCGGAACGACCATCTTCACGATGCCGTCTTTGGAAGACTTCACGGACACCGTGCCGCGGGGCGGCTCAATACCATTGGTGGAGTTGGTGATCTGGCTGGACGTCTCACACGGCATTTGAGCGGTCAGAGTTGAGTTACGAAGACCATGCTCACGGATACGGCCACGCAGCTCTTCCCACGGCATTTTCAGCTCGAAAGAGGTCTCCGGGTTGGTATCCAGCGTTTTGCGATAGTGGTCGACTGGCAGCTGGCCCTGTGCGTATTTGGTGTGGGAGAACCAGTCACATGCACCTTTCGCTTCGGCCAGTCGGCAGCTCGCATCGAGCAGGTAGTACTGAATGGCTTCGAAGGTCTCATGCACCAGCTGGTTGCCAGCAGCGTCAGAGTAGTTAAAGCCGTTCTTCGCCAGATAGTAGGCAAAGTTGGTCACACCAATACCCAGACTACGACGAGCTTTAGCCGGGATTTCTGCAGCAGCCATCGGGTAGTCCTGATAGTCGAGCAGAGAGTCCAGTGCCGCCACAGCGTAAAACGCCACATCTTTCAGTGAGTCCAGCGTGCGGATCGCGCCCAGGTTGAACGCAGACAGAGTGCAAAGCGCGATTTCCCCGTTCGGATCGTCAGTGAACGCCAGTGGCTTGGTCGGTAGCGTGATCTCCATGCAGAGATTGGACTGGTGTACCGGTGCAATTTCCGGAACGAATGCGCCGTGATCGTTCATGTGGTCGACGTTGGCAATGTAAACACGACCAGTAGAGGCACGCTCCTGCATCAGCGTAGAGAACAGGTCGACGGCCGGGATAGATTTCTTACGGATGCTCTCGTCGGCTTCGTACTTCAGGTACAGCTCTTCGAACTTGTCCTGATCAACAAAGAACGCGTCGTACAGGCCCGGCACATCGTGTGGGCTGAACAGCGTAATGTTTTCGTTGCGCACCAGGCGGCGATACATCAGACGGTTAATCATCACGCCATAGTCGAGATGACGAACACGGTTCTCTTCAATGCCACGGTTGTTTTTCAGTACCAGCAGACTTTCAACTTCCAAGTGCCAGATCGGATAGAACGCTGTAGCAGCGCCGCCGCGAACACCGCCCTGAGAGCAGGATTTCACAGCTGTCTGGAAGTGTTTCAGGAATGGAATAACGCCAGTGTGGGTGGCCTCGCCATTGCGGATCTCACTTCCCAGCGCACGCAGACGCCCAAAGCCAATACCAATGCCCGCGCGACGTGACACGTAGTCGATGATTGCGGAAGACGCAGCGCTAATCCCTTTCAGACTATCAGCAGCTTCAATCAGCACGCAGCTGGAGAACTGGCGAGTAGGGGTGCGCACGCCGGCCATAATTGGCGTTGGCAGAGACAGCTTGAATGTACTGGTCACATCGTAGAAGCCTTTGACCATCTCCAGACGCGTCTTACCGGCGCAGCCATCTTCCCAATTCTGGAACAGGCACATGCCGACCAGCATGTAGAGTTGCTGTGGCCCTTCGTAGATAGCGCCAGTTACACGGTTTTGAACGAGATACTTGCTCGCCAGCTGCACGGTGGCGGCATAGCCGAAGTATTCGTCGCGCTTAGGCTTGATGTACACGCCCAGCTCGGCAATTTCTTCCTGGGAGTAGTACTTGAGAAGGTCTTCATCGTAAACGCCACGGCTGACGTTGCTGGCGATGTGATTGTAGAAATTCGGGTAGTCATACTGCCCGAAGGCGTCCTTGCGGATCTTGAACAGACTCAGTCGCGCGGCAACCTGCGAGTAGTTCGGGGTTTCCGGAGAGATCAGATCGGCAGCGGACTTCACCAGCGCTTCATGCAGCTGGCAGGTGGTCATTCCGTCGAAAATGCTGGCAGCGGCGCCCATAGCGACAGCAGACGCGCTAACGTTGCGAATGTTTTCGACTCCCCACATCACAACGCGGTTGTATTTTTCCTCTGACAACGGCTCTGTGGAACCGTTACGTTTGACGATGCTTATCATGTATCACCCAATAAAAAAGGCCACTAAATATAGTGGTCTCATGTTAATAGATAAGTACTTACCTATCAATTACCGACTTATAAAATTCCTGCAAGAACATCGCGAACCTGACGGAATTGATCAGTTTGCATACCGGTGTAAATCGACGCGACAGCGTCCGCAAGGTGCTCGTTTTTATTCACCAGTACTTCCTTACCAGATTGCTTCCGACGCAGCCACGGGGCGTTTGGCTGCTTCTGCGTAGCCCACTGAATGATCTCTTCCTTCGACGTGGTCAGCTTATTCCCGACATAGTGCTTAATCTCGTTTGGCGTGACCTGTATCAGTGGCTTATCCACGCACGCCAGTACCCCAATGCAGATACCGTATGAGGTTTGTGCGCGACTGGACTGGCTACCAACCGGCAATTCGCAAAACACCATATGAGCCTGCTCGATTATGGGTTTGGCGGTACGCCAGATTTCGTTAGCGCGGCGCAGATCGTCGCTGTTTACGCGAACCGTCTTCTTGTTGCCACCAGCTTTGGTTTCCACCAATGTCAGGCCATGAATGTCCAGCTTATCCGTTTCCAGATCCAGCGTGCCAATCGCCAGGCCAAAGTTGCTCATTGAAGGGTCGACGCCGACCACACGAATGGTTTTACTCATTTTTGGTCTCCTTACCACGTAGCCCAGGTTGGGCATTCCATTAGTTTCTGTTCAAGTGTCTTCTCCGGCTCGCGAGTTGGCGGCTCCGGAATGTCGCTAACAACATGAATGCTATCGTTGGTTAGAACGCCTGCCGCAATATCTGCATCAATCATGCTCTGGCCGATGAAATGTCGCATGATGTCGATCAGATGGCGTGCAGCCGTTTCATTCGCGCTGAATACATGGGGGAGAAGAACTTCAATAACCGCTACTTCACATCCCTCTTCATAAAAGCAAAGTTTCGCCCGCTTTGAGATTGGCGCGTGCCGATCATAGTCAACAGAGAAGCTGGCGAAGGCAGCACCCGGCATTGCAACGTGATCCGCGCGTGCGTTAGCGTGTCGAATCAGATTAGTGAATGCGGTGCTGATGTGCGTCTCCATCGCATTGAAGAGCGCATTTTCTTGGATGTTCAGCGTTCCGGTTTCAGGAATCACAACGAACCCCGGCCCAGAATGTGGGAGATATCCACCTTCCGTAAATGGATTAATAAGGATCGGCGCAGTGCTTCCTGACGGCAGCATAGACATACTCGGCATCAACGGAGTAGATGACAACAGACTGGTTAATACCGAGAACTGGTCGTCATTGATGTTTTCGTTTTTCCACAAAAGTGCAGGCGCAGCTGCTTTTGCCGTATGGTGGTTTATCAGCTTTATAGACTGCATCACGGCAAACATCTGCAAAAACTGCGTTCGGCTCAAGTTAAACGACATAGCTGCGACCCTCTTTGACTTCGACTGTGATGGTTTCCCGGAACCACGATTTCATCTCTTTGTGGGAAATGATCATCACTGTGCCGCGTTCACGCGCTTTGGCTTCCAGAATCCCCATGAGACGCTCCAGACCGGCAGTGTCGAGCGCGTCGTCAATTTCATCGCCGATAAACAGCTCAATATTCTTACTGGCGCGACTGGCAACCAGATCCTGCAAGGCAAGAGAGCACGCAATGCGTACCTTACGCTTCTCGCCACCAGACAACGTCTGGAACGATTTGCTGGAACCTGTTTTGGTCACGCTGATATTGAATTTGTCGCGATACTCACCTTTCTTCGTTGTCTCCATTGTCGACCATGCGGCAACGATGTTGCCGTCCGACAGCGTGTTGAGATACTCCGCAGTTCTGATGTTCAGAAAAGGCGTAACGGAGGTCAGGATGTGTGAACGCACACCAGCTGGGGAGTAAACCTGGCGAGCTTTCTCCAGCAACAGAGCCTGTTCCTGAATACTCTTTAACTCATTTTTAAGTACTGCATGATTAGATTTATTGGCAGCCAGGTTGTCTTCATGACGCTTAATAACGGCCAGAAATGGGTTTACCTCTGCCATAATGCGATTCATGTCGGTACGCGCCCGCGCCACCATCGCTTCGACGGCCACAACTTCACGTTCGCGATGACGCAGCGCACTTAGCTCATTGGTCAGGCGTTCGATTCTGGCGATGATTTCTGAGACGTCGGGTGTGGCTGAGACCAGTGCAGACTCGATGCCGAGCGCCTTCTCAAGACGAGCTTTGTGTTGAGCCACTGCCGCTGCTGATGCCTGCGCCTGGCCGATCTCATTACGCGCTTGTTCAATGAAACTCTCCTTCACGGTGGACAAATCTTCTTCGCAGTAGGGCTTTCCGCACGTAACACAAGGTGCTCCGACCTTTGTGTTGACCTCTTCTGCTTTGCTTTTAAACGAGCGAGCACGGTTCATGGACTCGTTCTGTGCCGCTTCTGAAGTGCGGATGCTTGAGCGGATCTCCGCAATCGCACCGCGCACCTTCAGCAGTTTGGCGTCATGCTCTTCTTTGGAGGCCAGCTTGCTGCGTTCGCCAGCAATCGCGTTTTCCGTATCCCGGATCTGTTCTGGCAGCGAGCGAATTTCCATCACGACTTCAGACAGCGTTACCTCTGCGCCAGCCAAATCGACGCGGGCCTTATCCAGACGTTCGCCGCGATCGCGTTCCCAACTATCAGAGGACGCTTTGGCCGCCTCAATCTCTGACTGCGCGGTCTCGATAAGCGTGAGACAGGCGTCCATTTTGGATTTGGTAACATCCATGCGTGCGGCAGCTGCATTAGCACGCTCGCGAGCAATGGCATAGGCTCGCGTTAACCGGTCGACGCCAGCGGCTTCTTCAACGATGGTTTTGAGGTTCTTGTCGGACATACCCGGCAGATCTGGCATTGCTTCCTGACTGGCGTAGATGGACGCCATGAACACCTCTTTGGATGCACCAACCAGGCGTTCAACGAACTCCTGCGTCAATGTGTCTTTGCCTTTGGTCATGTCACCGTCTTCGCCACGGACGATCAGCCGGTTCTTGAACTCTTTGTGTTTGCGGTGGCGAATGATGGCGTAACGCTTTCCTTCATCCTCAACAGTCACCATCACGCGACAGTTTTTCTCGTGGCCTGTAGACAGCACGTCGTCACCTTTGACGCCATGCGCAGTTTCGCCATACAGACACCACATCAGGCTGTTCATCAAAGTCGATTTGCCCGCGCCATTGCTGGCAGCGGAAGAGTCGCCACTGTTAACACCCTGAATGAGCACCAGACCGCGTTGGTCTAACTCAACTTCGGCGCTGGCTAACGCCATGAAGTTCTCAACCTGGAGCTTTAGAAATTTCATACAATGCCTCTAACTTTTTGATTCAAATGCTGGCCTTTTCGCAGTTGAAACTCCGTGTGGGCCGGGAAAGATCGGCGTTTCAGTACGCCTTGTTTGCTCAGTCTTCCCAGATAAAACGCCACAGGGTTTCCGTTGGGTGGGTAGGGCTTGTGGAACATCACCGTCTGGCCTCGTTCAAGTCTTTTCATCGTGGAGATGAAGTCCCGAAAGCTCCCAGAATGGCTCGTACTCACATTGCCTCCGCACTCTCCGCTTCGGTCAGGATCTCCTGACACAGCATGTCCAGCTTGCTCAGGTCGAAGCCGCCGTCAGTGTCGTGAACGATCTTGCAGTACGCCGCGACGGACTCGCCCAGGCTGTCTATTTTGCTGGTCTCCGCAGTACTGGCAGTGCCTTCCATCATCGATGCCTTGCGGATGAAGTTGCAGACGACACCCTTCGCGCCCATTGTTTTCAGGACGTTCTGGATTTTGATGCCCTCTTCATCGCTCTCCACAACGGCACGGAAGCGCACGTAGTTACCGCGAATTTGGTCGTCTTCCACATCGTCCTCAAGGTTGACGAACTTGGGTGCGGAGGTTTCGTGGTGGGTGAATGTGCCGTCAGGGTTGACGATCATGAAGCCAGCCAGCGAGCCAACATCGCCCCAATTCTGGTGCGTCAGCGCCCCGATGCTAACCACTCCAGGCAGCACTTCTTTGTGGTTGTGGTAGTGTCCGGACAGCAACAAACGGAAGCCGATATCTTTCAGTTCCTGTGCGTCGATGCCGACATCAGGCATGGTGGGGATCGCTTTGTTGATCGAGGTATGCACAACGACATCGTGGTTGTCGCCATCCAGCCCGGAACGCAGTGTTTTGAGGTCGCTGATAAGCTCTGCGTGGTTATTGCGCCAGCTAATCAGATGGACGGTAACGTCGCCCATTTTGATGGAGTGAGGACGTTTGCCGCAGACGATTTCCACACCGATTGAGCGCAGAGAGGCCGCTGCATTGGCGCTGTATACGGAATCGTTGGTTTCGAGGTCGTGGTTGCCGGCCAGCATAACCACTTCGAGGCCCAACTCTTTGATGATCCACTCGTAAGTTTCGGTCACGAAATGCAGGACGGAAGGCGATATAGCACCACGAACATGGAAAGTATCACCAGCCACCAGCATGTGCTTGCAGCCCGCAGCTTTCATGGCTTTGGCTGCTTCTTTCGTGGCGTCCAGTTGGATCTCCAGTCGAGAGTTCAGCCCGTCAGCGTTTGTTGTCGCAAAAGCATCCCAACGATGATAATGGGGATCTGATATCACCCCGTATGGCAATGTCATGTGTCTTTTCCTTTGTGGTTATTTTGATACAGATATTAAGCGTGTTTAAGAGGCGAACAACCCAGACAACACGGCACAGAAGAAAATCTACAGGCATATGATTATGACAAAATATATAAGTAAGTGAATACCTATTTTATGAAGCGGCAAAGATTTCTAAATGTTACAAGCCACTCTATAATCGCAATCACTCAATGATGACAACCAAACGAAAAAGGAGAACGGACGGTGAAACGCGTAATTGTAGGGGCGATGGCTATTGCTCTGATCGGATGCGTGCCAAAGCAGCCTCAAGATGAAAAGTCAGCTGGCGGGTACGTCAACATTTACTCAACTTCCAGTGTTGCTATTGCGCAAGATCGTGCTGATAAGCTTTGCGGTGGTAAAGCCTACCTGACAGACAACGAAAACTCACCAAATCGGTATTACTCGTACAAGCCAACATTTCCAAAAATTGAGTTTAATTGTGATATAGAAATGGCCGCTTATCTTGGAAACGAAGAGGCTAAAAAAATCAAAATGAAGCGCATAGAAGAAGCCTACAAGGAGATGTACAAGGCCCAATATGAGCTGAAAGAAGTGCGCCGTAAGAACGCTGATCCGAAGAAGCTGGAGTCCTACACAGAACGCGATCCGGACGGCACTATTCGCAGCTACAGCTTCTTGGACGGCAAGTCGTGCGAATCCATCGTATACCCAGACGGCACTGGCAAAACAACTTGCGATTAATTCTTCAGGAGCACCTCGTATGGGGTGCTTTTTACTTTGGATCGCGAAACAGCATCTGCGTGCCTTTGGGGGACGTGTCGAAAAGGTGAAAACCTCTGCGTTTTAGCATGTCGGCCATTTGCGAGGATTTGACATAGCACTTCGCCATCATCGGCTGGCTCGGGTTTGAATGGATCATGTCGGACACCAGCATTGACCCATAGCCTTTCCCGCGTAGCTCTTTGACGATACTGACGGCACGGAGTTCAAGTCGTGGCGCACCGGTTGGATCGAGTGCGGCACAGAACCAGATTAGCCCTGCTTTTTTGTCATCAGAACGGCGCAGCAGGATGTAGATATAATGCCCGGAGTATTGGCCCTGCTCGTTCGTCTTGATGGCCAGCCTGGTCTGCTTCTCAAAGGTTTTACCCCCCTTTGATGTGAGGATCTCTTCGTAGAAGTGACCCTTGCGTGCGCCGTCTTCGAACTCACTCATGATAAATGGCATGTCTGCCACAGTTGCTGCCCTAGAATAAAATTCACTCATGTATTAATCCCTAAAGCTCTCAGTGTCTTTCTAAGACACCATATTTTATGCCCCGGAAAACCATGAGTTTACGTTTAAAACGTCTCAGGGGGCTTCTGACGCGCTACGCTGATGTCGATTACCCCAGCTTTTGGGCGAGGGTCGACAAGATTCAACTCTTCAGCGCTGTGATACTCCGTATCGAACTCCCGATCGACATGGCGAATGTAGATGGCCGTGAGAAGGCTGTCGTCGTTCAGGAAATGTCCGTAGGATTTGCGGATCACTTCGCCAACCTTCTCGATCTTCTCTCCACCCATGCAAAGATGGTTAAACCGGCTATGTTTCCGCAACATCTCATCCACCGGGCCGGAGTAGACCTTATCGACTCTCCCGAATCGGATGATATTTCCAGTATCAGCCTCAACCAGACAAACGAGTTTGCCTGGCTCGACCCGGTCTCGCCATGTTACACCAGAGCGGAGTGTGTTGAAGTAGGGAGCGTCCAATCCGATGATCGGTTTACGAAATGCCAGCAGTGGCACGTAACGTATGCAGCTGTTCAGGTGGAAGTGCGCACCGGCGTCGTGGAGTTTGAGCCGGGTTTCGTTAATCGGGCACTTCGACGCAATGCCGCACAGGTCGCAGAGCAACTTCTGTTTGTTCAGGCTAGTGTTCGATTCAATGGTGTAGGAGCCATCTTCAAGACGGCGAACCCAGCGCGTGCGTTTGAGATCCATAATTCTTATTCAAATAGTTTGTCCGGGGCAACGATAACTGACAAGGCGCACCGATGTTTGCAAATGCCTGTTTTACTTATACCCATTATTCACAGGACCGATCCAATAATTAGATCCCCAGAGAGATCCTACAGAAGATCAAAAGAGATCCCCGATCGTCTCCAGCCGTTGCGGTTACTGGCCTGAGAGGGGGTTACTATCCACTATGGGGAGGAAAGTAACCTCTGTAGAGAGCATAATAACCGCTATGAAGAGCAAAACAACCTCTCTGGAGAGTGGTCGGTATCCACTGTAGTGAGTAGGAGACATTGTCTTAACTGGATAACTCAGTGCCTGTTTTTCTACGGCAGATAGCTGATATTAATAGATATATTGGAAGATTTGCGTTCAGGTGTGATTGTTTCGACCACACGTTATCCCCACAAGGGGAGTGATGGCTGGTTTTGCAATTATCTGATTTTTATACACAGGCCCGATCCAGTAATTCAGATCCCAAAGAGAACCAAAGAGACCCACAAAGACCCAAAAAGATCCCCGTACCCCGCAAACCGTTGTGCCACATGGCCTTAGAGGTGATCGATATCCACTATAGAGAGAAGATCAGCCACTATGAAGAGTAAACCAACCACTGTAGAGAGTAGAAAAACCACTATAGGCGGTAGGATAACCGCTGCGATGAGTGCTACTATCCACTGTAATCAGTAAAGGCCACCAAAGCGGTCGAATAAAAAGAGACACTTGGAATGAGCGAAAACGGCAATAAAAACATAGCGATCGTTGAAGCATTCTCAGAAACAGACAAAAAGACCGGTGAAGTTGTTACGTTAGTTCCTAACACCAACAACACAGTTCAGCCTGTTGCTCTGATGCGTCTTGGTCTCTTCGTTCCGACGCTGAAATCGACCGCCAGGGGCAGAAAGGGGCAAATGGTCTCTATGGACGCCTCTGCTGAACTCAAACAGCTGTCTCTGGCCAAAGCCGAAGGGTACGAGGACATAAGGATCTCTGGCGTTCGTCTGGATATGGATAACGACTTCAAAACGTGGGTAGGCATCATCCACGCGTTCGCCAAGCACAAGGTTGTTGGCGACACCGTCACGTTACCGTTCGTCGAGTTCGTCAGGCTCTGTGGCATACCAACGGCCAGATCGTCCGCGAAGTTACGCAAGCGCCTGGACAGTTCTCTAACTCGTATTGCCACAAACACTATCTCATTCCGCAGTAAAGGCTCTGATGAGTATTACGTGACGCACCTTGTGCAGACAGCAAAGTACAGCACAAAGAACGACACGGTCTCGCTGCAGGCTGATCCTAAGATTTTCGAACTCTACCAGTTCGACAAAAAGGTTCTTCTGCAACTCCGGGCAATTAACGAACTCTCCAGAAAAGAATCCGCGCAGGCGCTCTACACCTTCATCGAAAGTTTGCCACCTGACCCGGCACCAATCTCGCTGGCTCGCTTACGCGCCAGACTTAACTTAACCAGCCGCACCATTACCCAGAACGCGACAGTCAGGAAGGCGATGGAGCAGCTGCGTGAGATCGGCTATCTCGATTACACCGAAGTGAAGCGCGGCAGCTCGGTCTACTTCATCATCCACTATAGGCGGCCGAAGTTACGCCCGGCATTGCCACCAGTTAAAGCTGCGCCGGAAGAACCAGAAGAGCAGGAAGATAGCTTGCCTGGTGATGATCAGGAGGACATCATCGATGTTGTTCCTGAAGAAAAAGACGGTGAGATGGTCATGTTAAGCAAGGAAGAACTGGCGATTCTCGAAGAGCTGCGCAAAGCTAAAACTCGTAAATAGCCCAACCACTGTAGAGAGTAGAAAGGCTCACTATCCACTGTAGTGAGCCTTTTGTTTATCTGGAATCCGCTATCCACTGTAGTGAGTAACAGCAACCGAAGAGTAACCACTGTAGGCAGTGGCACGCAAACAACGAAATAAATGTTAGTGGTTACAAACCTAGATGAATCAAGGGCTGCGAGGTTAGTGGTCACTGGGTATCTTGTTAAACCCACTCTCTATAGTGGTTATCGTTGTTCCCTTCGTTATTGGCTATCCACTGTGGAGAGCAGAATCGGTTGGCTGGGTTTACTAACCACTGTAGTGAGTAGATATCCGCTGAAAACAGTGAAGGTTTACTCTCTATAGTGGATACCCGCTGGAGAGCGCATTCCATCACTCGCTATAGTGGTTGTTTGCTGCGAATGAACGCCTATTTACTCCCTACAGTGGATAGCGACGTCGATAATCTCCACTTTACTCACTACAGTGGATACCGGATGTCACGGCAGGCGTTTTACTCACTACAGTGGTTATGGGCCGGATACGCACGCGGTGAGCTGGCTACTCACCGCAGTGGTTAGTGTTCTCAGTGGATTTTCTTCAGCAGACCCCAGAGTGTCCCGGCCTTCGTCGTGAGCTTACCTGTTTCCGGATCGTACATGCGCCATTCGCGACGCTGGTGGACAATGACACCGTCCTCACGTTCCAGACGTTCCAGCACGCCAGGTTGCTTAAACCCTTTGGCACGCCAGTAGCCGCTTGTTTTTTCGATTTCCAGACCTGCCAGTGTAACCGCCATCAACCAACCTCCTTGCAGTCATCGAAAAGATAGCTGGCGTTCTTCGCGTGAACGCCGTAGACATCACCTGATTTGTTGTAAACGAACTTATCTTCACCCACGCCAGTCAGTTTTCCGTTACGTTCGGTGAGATAGGGGGAAGACAGGACGCGATCATCGCGCACAACATAAAACTGTTCGCCGCTGTCCACAACCATCGCGCCGTAGCTGGCTTTGACGACATTGCGGATCACGTTGTTTTTCACTTCGGCCACTGACATCTCACACTCATAGACGTATGTGTCCGCGTAGACTGGGAGGGAGAGCAGCGCCAGAGCCAGGACTATTTTCTTCATGCCACGACTCCTTAGATAACGCCAAATGCTGAGTCGAATACCAGCACTACGGCCAGCGCATTAACCATCGCGCCATTAACAGGCGTCAGCGCTTTACGGATTGCTCCGGTGAAGATGCAATCGAGCACAAAAGCTATCGAGACAATAAGTAATAAAGTGTCTAATACAGTTTTCATGATAGGTAGATACTAACTTATATA
Source organism: Enterobacter cloacae complex sp. SHL021 (assembly GCF_049237765.1). Lineage (NCBI taxonomy): Bacteria > Pseudomonadati > Pseudomonadota > Gammaproteobacteria > Enterobacterales > Enterobacteriaceae > Enterobacter > Enterobacter cloacae complex sp. SHL021. Next base: position 89,294 of record NZ_JBMKJG010000018.1, read on the forward strand.
TTTTTTGCTGTAAATATCACTCAAAAGTGCTGATGCCTAAGATACGCTCAAGATGAGCCGCGTCTTCATCGCTTACCGGCATCGTGTCGTCGACGTACCAGCAACTACCGTTGTGCCAACAAACACCGTCATCATCGACATACACAGAATCTGCATCCATGCCAGTGTACTCAACGAGATTGCGCTCAATTGCCGCTTGAATTTCTTCATCGTTCAGCCCATCGCACTTGACCATGAATAGCGGGTAAACGTCATAGTCGGTGCTGGCTGAAATTCGAACCAAAATCTTCATGTGTCTTCTCCTTGTTGGTAAGTACTTATTTATATTAATGTGCGCCATGCGGCGCACAATCATTGTGTTCAGGCTGGTGGAAAGAACTTCTCCAGCGTGCGGTCGACAGCTTTATCGATGTGCATCAGATGCCAGACGACCATATCTTTACTTCCCATACCGCGGGTGTAGATCACGTCGAACTTACGCCAGGCGGCGTGAAACCAGTGCGGTGTATCATCAACCGGCAGATTCTCTCCAGCCTCCTTGAAGTACTTGAGCAGCATGGCCTGTTCTGCGGTGGGCGTCGGGCCAATCTCTTCCGCGTACATTCTGATGAAACGCTGCCAGTCGGCTTCATCTTCTGAAGGTTCCGGTGCGTTCATCTCTGCAATCGCCTCACGCAGCTGCGTCGACCATTCTGGCTCCGGGAAGCCCTGGGCAATTTCGGTATCCACTACATCCAGCGCAGCGTTGGCCGCGTCATACAGTTTCTTCACGCTTTTTCTCCTGCATTAAAAGGAACACGGTCATTGCCGCTCTGAAAGGGTTAGGGTTCTGGATCAGATGTTGTGGCGTTGAGCTATCCACCTTTCTGTGGGCCGCTCTCCACTCGCCAGGCTGTCTGGCAGGGATTACGCCGATTCTGTATCGGTAAATAATGTCCCACGCATCTTCCGGATCGTTACACCAGTCGAAGGTTCCGGCTCCGTTCGGGCCGATGGCGACCACTGCTGTGTAATCGCCTTCCTGTGAGCCTTTCCAGCCATATTGTGAGATAAGCGGTCGATGGCCGGTGGCTTCCGCGACCAGGCAGTTAATCTCAAAGTCCGTCATCTCGCTGTAATTTTTCATTCCCGATCTCCTTCTCATCCGTTGCCGAACAACTATGTGGCGTTGTCACTTTGTACTTCTACGGATGCTAATTCCGTATTAGTAACCAATTTGTTTTCTTGTTGGTGATAATACGGAAATAAAAAAGGCGTCCAAGCGGACGCCGTATCTTTGAAAAGGCTGTTACTTCAACGCGATAAACGGAGTATTAGCCCCTTCAGTCATGTACTGAGGCAACTGGCCATTCCATTTGTTGATGGCTTCCAGCTCCATGACGTTCGGGTTCTGACGTAATGCTTCACCGCGCAACTTGATGGCATCAGCTTCTGCTTGAGCACGCTTGCGGATAGCGTCGGCTTCACCTTCGGCTTGTTCACGCAGCATGTTCGCTTCTGCCTTGCGCTGCTCAACTTCCTGCTGGCGCTGGAGCGTTTTCTGGTTCGCGGTCACTTTGGCATTGATAGATTCGATGACAGTGTCCGGGTAGTCTGGTTTGCCCACCCATGACAGGCTAATAACCTCAATACCTACCGGTGACATTTCTGCCTGAATGTCTTTCAGCGCATTGTCGAGCAGAGACGCCTTGCCACCGTCGATGAACGTGTCGGTAGTCATGCGGCTGGCCAGACGGTTCAGTGAATCCGCAATCTTCTGGCGCAGATCAGTGTCGGTAATGTCATCAACACCTTTGCGATAGGTCTGGAATACGGTAGTTACTTTGTCGCGATTAACCAGATATGCCACACCAATTTTGTGGCCGATGGCTGTACCGTCGCTCATCTGGAATGTGAACGGCTCATCGTAGGTTTTCATCTGTTTGAAAGTGGGGAAGGTGTACAGCTCGGTATTCAGACCAGTCCACTGACGGCCAACGCCGACAACTTCACCGATACCTTTGTCTTCACCCAATTTGTTTACCTTAATGCCAACGTATCCCGGTTCCACGCGATCGCAGCCGGTCAGACCCATTGTGCAAATAGCAGCCAAAGCCACCGCCAGTAAACCTTTATTCATTACTTACTTCTCCTTAGTTTTATTGAGTGAGTTGATATACCTGCGGCCAGCTTTTAACAAGGCAACCGGGAAGATTAAAGCGATGGCAAGTCCGATAAAGAAGGCCAGATCGCTTTTAGCTGATATAAGCGATGGAACCAGTAAACCGTAAATAAAGCAGACTGATACCACTGCTGAAACAGCCATGAGATAACCCTTAATCATGTGTTTCCCTTTGTCGTTTTGGTGTAGAAATGATAAGTAAGTACTTATATATTTTCAAGTATAAAAAGGCGTCCAACGGACGCCTTGTGATTACGCTTCTTCTGTCTCTGCTGGGGACGACTCTTTCGCTCGCCGTTCGTCTATCGCCTGGAGTGCTGCGATGATTTCCGGGAGTGGCTTCTCGCGGTACATCTCGACGATCTGCGATTTGGTGTATTTCTTATCGCCAATTTCCACACGCCCGCTGGCGTTCTTGGGCAGGTATCCTTCCTCCAGCATGTACTCAACCAGCGATTCGATGACGTCCAGCCCGCGAGTCGGGTCGAAGTAGAATTTCCATGAGCATTTGCCAAACGGAGGCGCGACTTTGTTTTTGATGCACTCGGCGCCAACGTCCTGTCCGATCTTCTCTTTGCCATCCTTCATAACGGATGCGCCCAGACGGATGCGCACCGACGCGTAGAACTTCGGGGAGTCGCCACCCGGAGACGTAGTCGGATCGCCAAACATCACGCCAATTTTGGTACGCACCTGGTTCAAGAAGATGATGCACGCGTTGTACTTACGCGCCCAAAGCGCCAGAGTAGGGAAGTTCGCACTCGTCGCGCGCGCCAGCGCCGTGTTGTCGTTCATGTTCAGCTGATCTTTGTCCTTCGCAGTGCCTTCTGCCATCTTGTCGAACTTCTCAGCCTTCGAGTTCGGAACCATCGACGCCAGAGAGTCGGCAACGATGCAGATAGGAGCTGTTTCCGGGATAAGCTCTTCGTCGCGCACCAGCTTGAGGATTGTGCCGATCAGCTCTACGGAGTCTTCGAAGGTATCCGGCTGTTTGTAGACCCACTGACCGTCGTCTTCGTCGGCGTTCAGTCCGTTCGCTACCGCCAGACCAACGTCGAAACTGTTTTCGTGGTCAAGGAATACGGCCAGACCATCCTGTTTTTGTGCTGACACCATTGCAGCCGTCGCCAAAAAGGTTTTACCGGCGCTTGGTGGCCCGAAGACTTCAACGATACGCCCACACGGAAAACCACCGTCGTAACGTCCGGAAATGGCTTTGTTCAGTGGAGGGAAACCGGAGTCAATCCAGTGGGAGACCTTCTGGATCTCGTCATTGCTGCCGATTTTCTTTTTCAGCGCCAGTGCCAGTGCGGATTTGCCTTTTGCCATGATTAGGCTCCTTTTGATTCGTTGATTCGCTTCGAAGCAGCGGCTTCGTCAAACTTGATTGCGTCGTGGTTCAGGTGTTTGGCGACGCGAGCGATGATCTTCACGACCTGCTCGCTGACCAGCGCGAACTCACGCTCAGTAGCAGAAATGCCAGCAGCGCCCAGAATGTTCGGCAGCGCCACCACAGCGTGCTCGCCGTGGCAGAAGACAATCTCTTTAGCCAGCATGGTTGGCGTAGTTGCCCCGCCATTAATGATGGATTTCAGCATCAGCAGTACCTCTCAAATGGCAGAACAAACACTTCCAGATCTTCCAGAAACGACCGGAAATTCAGCTCGTAACACATCTGTTCGAAGGCATTCATGTCGCGTGCGCCTTTAATCGACTCGATTTCGCTGGGTGGGAATTTTGTGTCGATAAGGTTCATCAGCATCATGTTGCGCTTAAAGGCTTCGAGCATCCGGCAGCCCGTCTTCTCGTTGAAGGCGTTCTTTGCCAGCTTGTTGAATGCCGTCTTATAGCGACCTTTGTTGATGACAATGGAGCCGTCGTTAATGCCGCGTACCATTGCGGCCACGCTTCCCCATTCATGAAGCAGCTCTTTCGCGCCACCATCACCAATGCCGCCGACGCCTTTGATGTTGTCCGAGTTATCGCCCTGCAACGCTTTCGCTTCCAGAAACGCTCGTGGCGTTGGCAGACCGGTCAGCTCTGCGAACTGTTCGAAGTTCACCTGCTTGTGCTTGGCATCTTCACGCATGCTTACCCAGCTCACATTCTCGCGAACCAGCTGGAGCCAGTCGCCATCGCCAGTCAGCAGGTAGATGTGATCGACGGTCGGCTGCGGAGCCAGGCGAGAGACCAGCATTCCAGCCAGGTCGTCCGCTTCTGCGTCCTTTGCAATGAGTTGGTTAACGCCCAGCGCGGTCATCATTTTCAAGATGTACGGCTTCTGGATGGCAAAGCCTTCTTTCATCTTCTTCATATCCGGGTCGTCATCGCGATTCGCTTTGTACTCCGGGTAGAAGTCGCGACGTTTGTCGCTGCATCCATCCCACAAGATCATTGGGCGGGCATGGAGAATTGAGGCGTAACGACGAACGTTCTTCACGAAGCCAAAAGCCGCCTGAACTTCCATCTCGCCGTTGTGTAATTTGTCGGATTGCTGGTGGTAATAGCCCAGGCTGTTACCGTCCACAAAGAGATAATTCACCGGTACACTCCTTCCAAAAAGTAAGGCGTCCGTAGACGCCTTACTGGTCACGTTATGGGATTACAGAGCGTCCAGTTCAGCCAGCAGGTCGTCGAGACCTTCGTCAGCTGGTGCAGATGCAGCGGCAGCAGATGCTGAAGCACTTGCAGCTGCGGCGGCTTCCGGAGCTTTAACTTCTTCCGGTTTAGTTTCCGGTTTGAACTCAGCTTCAGCGGCACGCAGGATCTCTTCATCAACCAGGCTGGTGGACTCTGGAGCCGGAGTGTGTGCTGTAGCGACAGCAGCTGCGCCTTCCGTATGACCAGTGATAGAGCCAAAGCCTGGCAGTTCAGCAGCAGCTGATTTTGCAGCGGAAGAAATGGCCGGAGAGGACATCGTTGCTGCCGGAGCCGCAATACCAATCAGACGACCCATAGTGCGAGCCGTAGACAGCAGACGAGTTTCGTCAGCCTGGTTCGCGTATGCGATCAGATCGTGTTGGGTAGTCCAGAGCTTCTCAGGAATGTCGCCTTTGTAGACTTTACGTTTCGGGGATACGTCGTACTTGGTGTCACGACCGGAACCGGTACGCTTAATCAGGAACGCATAGCCTTCTTCTTTGCTCAGTGGGTTGCCGATATCATCCGCAATATCTTCGGACATCACTTTGCAGATATCGTCGAAGACCGTAGACGGCAGCTCAATCAACTGGCATTTCTCTGCGTCTGCAAAGTCTTCACGCGCAGACAGAACACCGTTGACCAGATAACGCGGTGTAGCACGCATACTGTTAATGCGCTCTTCCATCGCTTTGTTGCCCTTAAAGCGAGCACGACCTTCCATAACCATCTCACACAGCTGGCAAGCGTGGCTGTGGGTGTGCTGTTCGCAGATGTAGGCGGTGGTTACATCTTTGCCTTCCTCATTCTGATGCTTAACGTAGTGCATACCGAAAGTCTGGAAGAACACGCCATTCGGGTCGTCCATGTTCGGAAAAATGCGCAGATAGTTATTGCCGTCTTTCAGACGGGTCAAATCAACGTTATTGCCACGTTTAGAAGCAATATCGCCACGGGTCTTGTTAAGCAGATCAAGTAATGACTTAGACATGTATTTCTCCTTGTTGTGATTGTGGCCATTGGCGCTATGCGCGTTGGGCGTTCGTTTATTCGTGGCTCTTTCGAGCGAGAAGAATGATAGATCAGTACTTACTTACGATCTAGCATAAATTAACGGGGAGAGTGGAAACGTTCGGCGCCCAAACGTTCAATTTCCACGATAGCCATTTTGGACGCCTGGACAATCATGTCGCGGCGGTGAGAGAAGGCGGCTACAGCGTGCTTGTACAGATCTGCAATGTGCCGGGCATCGTCGAGTTTCTGGCGCTTTGCGAGGTATTGCGGGTTGGTTCTAACCTTTGCCTCCAGTACGGACTCATTAAACTTAATGCCGTTCATACTCAGGTTCTTACGCTCATTGTCGTAGATTTTCGCCTCAATCGCATCGAGGGAGAGTTTTGCATCTGCGACCTCGCGTTCTGCCCGCGCCAGCTTAGAGCCGTACTCCATCAACAGGCGCGGTTGCTGACGCCAGACTTCCTCAAGATTGTCGCGGTCGAACTCCAGATCGGACATGATTTTTTCGTAGATATCGGTGCTCATGGTGTTAATTGCCTGCTTATTTATATATATCAATTTTATCATGGTGGGAGCAGGCGGTGGAGATTATGACACGATGAAATGGAGGTTATGAGATAGGCAAGCCAGTGAAAAATCGGGTGGTTCTGGTACTCTATGCGCCGTTAAAAGCTGGCCGTAGACAGCGTGCGACAACAGGGCGGGGACATGGACGGATGAATTTCATTCGCCGTTGACAGATGTCAACGCTGGTAATAGTATAATATTGTCGGAGGCGAATGAAGAAACATTCGAACAAGCACATTCAAGCGGCCATTGAATATGCTTTAGACCAAGGCTGGGTTTGGGTTGCACCGGGCGATTCTGCTCACTGCTTTTGCAGGTTGCGTTGTGGCAATCCAGAAGGTGAACACCGAGATCACCAAATGAGTGTATGGTCGACGCCGAAAAGTGCTGAAAACCATGCCAAGCGAATCATAAGCACCGTAAAACACTGCAAGTGATTTTGCCCGGTAAGGAGTGGCGACAACCACTCCTTACCGAATATAAGAGAATACTCTGAATACTAAACGAAGAGGTACTATGGCGCTTTATAACTTCACTCTGACACTCTCAGGCGTAACGTATGAGACCGAAGGACTGGAAGACGCGCTGTACGAAAGCGGCTGTGACGATGCGCTGATTTGCGCATATGGAAACTCCGTCTATGTTGAGTTCGACCGCGAAGCTGAATCGCTGGATGCAGCTATTGCATCAGCGGTCGACAATATCGAATCAGCCGGAATCGGCGCTATTGTTGAATCTGTCGACTCTGCCCTTGTAGGCTTGAGCGACATTGCAGAAATAACAGAAATGTCTCGCCAGGCGATTGCGATGCTGAAAGATGGCACTCGCGGTAGCGGCGACTTCCCTTGCCCAGTCCAACGCATTAAAGGCCAATCTCCACTCTGGGATTGGGCTGATGTAGCCGAATGGCTACTAAAGAACGGTCGATTAAAAGAAGACAGCAACTTGGTAAATAACGCTCGTGTGCTGAGTAAATGGAACCTTGCCTTACGTGCAAGTGCTTCAAAAGATTTTCAAGAAGTTGAGTCGATCGCGGTAGCACTTATCGCACGTCGACGTCATCACGCCGAATGCGCATGAAAAAACCCGCCAATCGGCGGGTTTTTGCTTTATGCGACTTTCTTACCAAAAATGTTGGATAGCGTGACTCTGGTCTGGCGTTTCAGCCTGTACTGTCTCACATCGCCAATCTTGTTCACTTCCATAAACTCTTTGGCCACCTTCAGCACCACCCGATTGCGGAACACTTTGAACGCCTCCAGCTGTTCCTCTGGGTTATCCGATTCGTAGATCTCCAGCAGATACTGGCACGCCTTCGGATCTTGCGTTTTAAGCGCCAGCGCTCTGGCACATTTACGCAAACGACTGACTTTGTCGGCACCATCCAGCCCGGCGAACGCCAGCGCCAGATCTAACGTGACCGGACAGTCGATGATTTCCCAGAACTGCGACCGCATGGTGGCCGCAACTGCTTTATCCTGAAAATCCGCTGGGATAGCCGCCAGCGCTTGTGCAATCTTCTGTGCCTCGTTCATGATGTTCTCTTTATTCATTTGCTAATAGTCTCCGCTACCTCTGCCAGAATTGCTTCCAGCTTTTCGCCTTCCTCTGGGCGAAAGTACAAAATGTTCGGGTTAAATCCGTAGAAAACGGTCACATCCAGCTCTGGCAGATACTCTTTGCGTCCAACCAGGTCGGATGGTTTGCTTTTGTTGTTGAAGAGTGACGTCGCCCGGCTGCCACACGTCAGCACATAGGTCGGACGCACCAGATTGATCTCTTCACGCATAAAGTCGGTGAACTGGCCGATCTCGTCTTTGGTGTAGTCCTTCTCTTTGTCCTTCACCTTTTTGCATACGCCGGTGACGTAGAGATCGCCCATGCGCAGATCGCCTGCAGTAAGCAACTTCGCCTTAAAGTCGTCGTAGCCGTTCTCCATGAAGTAGCCGGTACGCCCATCATTGCCGTTCGCGTTGTCCAGAATGACCATGATTTTCGGCTTAATGCCAATGCTTGGGCGAATCAGGTCGTCTCCCAGACCCATTTCTGCCGCCATGCGAGTCATCAGTACATTCACTTCAGCAGAGCGCTTAGGGTTCATCTCGAACGGTCGAGAGGCTTTTACAGCGTCGATCACCAGATTGCCCATCAACTCTGCCTGGTCGCGCAGTCGTTCCGGATCTGTCGCTGGCAGACTGCCAGGCTCAATCGATGCGAACGCACCTACTTTTTGCAGTGACTCGCGTACCCGGCTGTTACACGCACGCTTCTCGACCGCTTCCTCAAATTGCTCAAGTGACTCGAATTTGCCGCCAACTTTCTCACGCGCTCTCATGATGGCCTGGCATCCGTTCTCAGAGCAGCCTTTCACAGCAGAGAATGGCGCATACAGTACCTGGCTGCCGTCTTCCAGCGTGCGGATCTCAATTCGGTTAGATGACACGTTAACGTCTGGTGGTAATACGCGAATGCCATAGGTCAGCGCATCCTTAACCAGCCCTTGGTGCTTATCCTCGCCCAGAATGGTGAGCGCAGCAGCGAAGAACTCAGCAGGGTAGTGTGTCTTTAACCACATAGACTGATAGCTGATCAGCGAGTAGGCAACGGAGTGTGATTTGTTGAACTGATACGCACCGTTCTTCTCGAAGGCATCCCAGATCTCCTTAGCTTTCGTCTCAGACAAGCCCGGTTGTGACCCTGTAACGCGTACAGCAGCCATAGGCAATTTCACACCTGCCTCCAGCGCTTCTTCGACCGTCCGCAGTGCGCCGTCCTCACATTTGAAGTGTTCCGCGCGGTGAATACGCTGCGTTGTGCCGTCTTCCATCTCAACGTCGATCCAACCCGCTTGAGCCTGAACGACGAACTTCTCGCCCATGCTCTTCATCTTTTCCATATCCTTTTTACCGATCGCTTTACGCACACCATCTGCTTCGGCCATCGTGAAGCCGGCCAGCAATCGTGTCGCGTTCATCGTCTGTTCCTGATACAGAATCACGCCGTTGGTTTCCGCGGTAAGTTCGTCCAGTACCGGGTGCAGCGACTGTGGAGCCATGAAGCCTTTGGCCACCGAGACATAGTCGTCCAACATGCCGGATTGAATCGGGCCAGGTCGGAAGAGTGCGGTTGTGGCGACAACGGTTTTGAAGCTCATTGGCTCAATGCCACCGCCCAGATCTTTAAGCAGCTTGCGCATGGGGCCGGACTCCAGCTGGAATACGCCCTGCGTGTACCCTGCAGCGAACCCATCCAGAACCTTGCGATCGTCCAGTGGGATAGCATCGAGATTGATGTCTTCCCCGGTACTCTCTTTGATGTAGCTTTTCGCGCTATCCAGCAGATCGAGCGTTGCCAGACCGAGAACGTCCAGCTTAATCAGCCCCATCGCCTCGCAGTAACGTTTATCGAACGCAATACAGCGAGCATTGCCACGCAGCTCGACGGGCGTGCGCTCTACCAATGGAACACCAGCGACGATCATCCCCGCAGCGTGACGACCAAAACCACGCATCAGGCTTTGCAGCTTACACGCCGCTTTGAACGCTTCCGGGTTTTTCGTGGCGTATTTGTCCAGGCTGGCCAGTTGCTCGCGCAGCTCTTCCAGCGACAGGCTATCGTCTTCCAGATTCTTGAACTCTTTGGATACCGCCATATCCGCAGCGTCGACACCGTAAATACGCGCAGTGTCACGCAGCGCCGAAGCAGCGCCCAGATAGGTGAAGTTCGGAATACCGGCAACGTAATCTTCGCCATAGCGTTCATTCAGATACTCGATCACCTCATGACGACGTGCCTGGCTGAAGTCCAGATCCGCATCCGGCAAGTCGAGACGTTCAGGGTTAATGAAACGCTCAAACAGAAGACCGTGACGGATAGGATCAACGTTGGTTATGCCTATGCACCACGCCACCAGAGACCCGGCAGAGGAACCACGACCTGGCCCGACAGGAATGCCAGTTTCACGGCTGTGATTCATCAGGTCGCGCACCATCAGGAAGTAACCACAGAAGCCCAGGCGGGTCAGAGTGTCCATTTCGTACTTCAGGCGATCAACATACACACGGTGCTCAGAAGCCGGTGGTGTGTAGCCAAACTCTTTGGTAGTAAGACGCTTGCGCAGCCCCGCGACAGCCAGCTTCATCAGCGTTGCAGGCTCGTCGTCTGCCATCTTGGGCAGTGCTGGTGACAATTCATGCCAGCGCCATGTGCAGGCTTCAATAATGGTGTCCTGCGTTGTTGAGGCCATTGCAGCTGTTACCGGCACATCCATTCGAACGGAGAAGGCTTTCAGCGCTTCAAGGAGATGGCGGCGACCATTAACGGCGTTATCTCGCTGGTGGGGAATACGCAGACGATGCGGCTGGTCGATTTTGATGTTGTTCGTAACCATGTGCGCAATGTCTTTAATGTCAGCGTCGTCGACCGCTTCGTAATAAGCGGGATAGAACGCCACTGGCTCTATTTTCAGTGCGCTCGCCACTTTCATCGCCCGGACGTTAATCTGGTCGTAGAATGGGGTAGGGTGCGGATAAACCACGCTGTAGAAGTTATCGCGTCCTCCAGATGTCACCAGCGTCCCGATAATCTTTGCGAAGTCCCGGCGCTGGAATACACTGCCAATGTCAGACGTCAGCAGGATGATGTTGCCTTTGGCATATGCGGCCGCCAGCTGGTCAAGCGCCAGACGCGGGACAAAGTAGAATTGCTCGCGCTTGTTGGCTAAGGTCATCAGTTCGCACACGTCGCGATAACCTTGCTCGTTCTTTATCAGTGCCGTGAAGCAGTAGCGGCGATCACGTACCAATGATTCCATACATCCCCCTGACTCTTTCGTAAGGCGGGCGCGGTGCTCGTATGTCGGATCATCGACAACATTCAGCTTAACACCACAAATAACCGCCATGTCGTCGCCAGCGGCACGTTGCAAGGGGATCACACTGGCAATGTTCATGCTGTCAGCGGAAATGACAGCGGTGTAGCCAGCGTCTCTCGCGATTTTCACCGCGTTTTCTGCTTTTAGAGCCGACTCTCCCAGGGAGAAGTCAGTTCTGACCATCAGAGCCTTCATGTGTTTTTACCTTTCTGGTTTTCTTGATTTTGTCATTGGGGAAGCCAACGAACTTCCCATACATCGAAATCGCAACCTCTTTGGCTGACTGGTGGCACTCGGGCCTATCCGGACACGCCAGACAAGCCCGGCCAGTTTCAGACGCTGCGATAAGAGAGCCGAAACATCCTTTACGCACGATTAACCGAAGATCTTCTGAACCACTTCACGCGCTGCCTGTGCAGACGTGGATGGAAGTTTATTGATAAACGACTTTTCGATGCCGGCAGAGAAATCACCGCGCATCATTCCGATTTTTGCGGACAGCAGCAGCTCGCGAGGGCCGATTGGCTGGCTGATCAGATGCTGTTCATAACCTTCACGGACAAGGTTCGCGAATTTCACCATCTTCTCGGCGTATTCGCGGATGACGCCAGCCTCAGCCAGCATGTTGACTTCAGCCTTAGTGCTCATGTACTTCACGTTCGAAACAATGCCGAAGCGCGAGAAGTTCGCCGCGTTCTGGATGTTCGTTCCTTGATAGAGACCCGTTTCGTCGCCAGAGCCGTTAGTGTTTCCAGTGCCAATGAAGGCAAAGCGTTTATGCGGAGTGATACGGCGCCAGTCCGGAGTTGCCTCTTTGATGATCAGCGGTTCTCCTTCAAGAACTGGCTGGTACACACCCAGAATCTGCGGGAACGCGAAGTCATATTCATCAGCGAGGTACACCCAGCCATTTTTCATCGCCAGCGCCAGCAAACCCGGCTCGAAGTAGGTGGAGCCATCGCGAGCGAGGATCTGGCCTGTAACGTGTGCTTCTTCCATAGACGCCGTATGCTGGGCGCGGATCAGTGGTCGATTCAGCAGGGCGCATAGCTGCGTAGGAAGAGAAGATTTACCGGTTCCTGCATGACCCCAGAGATAGCCTGGGATTCCGATTTCCAGCATCATGAAGATGTCTTTAATCAGGTCGAAGTCGCCATACACATAGTTCTTCTTCGCTTCCGGTACGAACTCCGGATATGGCGTGTTGACGTTGACTGTCACCTGTAGTGGTTTTCCGCGTGGCGTTCCCAGCTCTTTGATCGTTACGCCAAGCAGCTCGTGCGCGGCCACCAGTTCGGTTTTGTATTCGACCGTTCCTGCGTAGCCCGGGTGGGCGCTAATCTCCGCTACTTTTCCTTCGCCTGAATGCTTTTCGGCACGCTTCTCATTGAGTTTGGCCAGTGCCGTGCGAGAGATCGTTGGTTCATCCGGAAACGCAGTGGTGTACATTTTCACCACCTCGTCCACGTCCAGACCTTTCGCGGACTCAGGAATGTTCTCGCAGCGGCCCATAGAGATATGGGATTTCAGGTAATGAAAGGATTTGCCACACCACTTGCAGACGATGGCTTCCGGCAAATGTTCTTCTTGCTGTAGTGCAGTAGCGGTCATGTGTTTTTCCTTACTGTTTGTCGTTCGTGGGGTATATCTTATATAAATATAATAGGCTGTATAGTAAGTGATTACTTATTTTTACGGGTAAAGCAATTACCCAAGAATGATACGAGATAGCTCTGTGACGACTGACGGCCCTAACTCTTCTACGCTGTTTACCAGTGCGTAATTTTTGTAGTAACGCCGTGGTGCGTCGGTCAGAACGCCGATAGCCATCAAATCGATGTCACTCAACGTCTCAATTTCTTTGGTGACGGTTCGCAAATGCTGATGGAACCCATCGCCTGCAGCACATGGCGCCCCGTCGCTCATAACCAGCATGATCTTCTTGTCCTCCATTCGCCCTGCAAACAGAGTCGCCAGCTGCGCGACGCTCTCACCATCGACGTTATTGAGCAGGGGGAACGTCTCACACACGCAGCCCATGCGGGCGCGGATCTCTGGAGAGTTAGCTTTCTCATTCCAGTTTTTGATAATGGGCAGCATTAGCGCCTCGAAACGAGTAAACCCGCGCTTCGACATGGTTTCATAATCTGGGCTACCAAACGTGGTAAAGCCAGTGATGATGTTAGGCACATTGATACGATCCAGAGCATCCGCAATGGTGTAGGCGCTGGCGAGTGCCAGTTGAATCTTCCTGCCGCCCATTGAGCCGGACAAGTCGATCACTTGCTGGACGCACGCGTTCACCGCTCTGTGGTCTTCTTTCTTGCGGAACACGCGGTCGTCGTTCATTGCCAGACGATACAGGTTCGCGCCATGTATCCGCCCACGTCTCTGGCCTGGGATAAACTGAACTCGATTGCGGCTGGCGATAGCTCGCTCCAGGTCTTTGGCCAGAGTCGAAGAAACGCCTGCTGACAGATGTTTTTCGATTTTCAGTTCAAAGAGCCTTCTGCCTTCCGGAACCATGCGGTAGCGATCGACCGGTGAGTGCATCGGGATTGCGCCGAACGTCTTTCTGGTGCGCTTTACATGCTCTTCAGCCCCATCAATCAACCCGATAAAGTCGTATGAACGATCGTATGGGCGATACTCAGAAAGTGAGGTGCTCATAAGCTCTTTGCTGATGGTGGCCGACAGTGCGTCTTCGGTCATTTCGCCTGTTCCGTCTTCCATCTCGTCGAGCGCCTTGAGTGCGTCCTCCAGAGTCATTTCATCCGGAGCAGGAACAAAGCCTGACTCACTGTCTTCAGGCGCTTCCGCAGCATCCTCATTTTCTTTACCTTCGCCGTCTGTTTGATCGGCGGCATCATCTTCCTCTTCGCCTTCTCCTTCCGACTCCCCGTGACCGGCATCGGAGTCTTCGCCGTCATCACTATCACTATCCCCATCGCCAGCGGCGCCAGAGCCATAACCATCGGAGTCATCGGCGTCTTCGCGAATGCCATCACCAGGCGTTGGAGAGCCAGTGTCATCACTACCACCTTCGTCATCAGAATCACCTGATTCCATGCCGGCATCATCGGATTCTGGGGTGTCTCCTGATTCCTCTTCGCCTGCTTCTGTATATTTACTTTCTGTATCACTAATTTCTTTATCTTCTATAGGTAAGTCCTTATCTACTGATTCAGGCAAATCAGAATCCCCAGACTCTTCCTCTTCTGAGGCATCATCTTCTTGCTCTTCCTTGTCGTCGTCTTCGCCTTTGGTACGCTTTGGTGCTGATTCACTATGAGTCGGTTCGTCACCGGCTTCTGGGGTTTCCTCTGACTCATCCTCACTCTTCGACGGCTTCCTAGCAGACGATTTAAGCTCTGGTAATTTGCCCTCTGGCTTGTCTTTCATATCCTGCATGATTTGGGCGATAGCAGCTGCTACCTTCACGCAGTCTTCTGTGTTCGACATATTGCGAACGGCCACGTCGATACCATGCTCTTTGAGCAAGGCCACAGGCTTCTCGATGAGGTGCCAGTGTTCTTCCATAAAGTCGATGAAAGGGCTTTGGCCATCCCAGGCGCGAACGACCGGGCAAAGGAAGAATTTCAGGAACAATTCACGCTGGTTGCCGTGGCAGATTGAAACCGCCTCTGACACTTTGCCCTTGAAGTATTTGTCGATCACCAGGTTCTGTGTGGCCAGCAAATTGCGACGAGTTCCGTTGAATACCTGTCCCATTCTGCGTTCAATAAAAACGTCTTCCAGCGCGTTCCAAAGCCCGGTAGACGGAGCCTTTCCTTTCTCGCGCATCTTCATTGCGACTTTCGGATCAGTAAAGAGGATATGGGCTACCTCATGGTCGAGAAAACCACGTACTGCGTTCATGAGGGTTGGTGACGCGTCGTCCGGTATAGATGGGATGTTTACCAGCACTGGTTCGCCGCGCCGGTTGTAGCGGACATATGCTTCATTGCCTCGCTCTGCAACAGGTATCTGTTTGCCTGATAGCATCGCTACAACTCGTTTTACGCAGTCGCGAAAGTCCTGTACCTCTTTCAGCACAGATCTGGTCATGGCTTTGGACATGAGAATTTCCTTGTTATTAAAACAATTTGTTTTCTGATGTGCGTAATTTATCACTGTACGAACAGGTAACTAAGCTGTTCGTACAGGCATCTATAGGCAGGAATGTGTTTTAAATGGTTCTCACGGCAAGGGAGCCGCAACCGGTATTGATGAGAGTGAAATGTTTATTTTTTAGCTCAAAAGTGAAAACCGTCGTATCAACCATTTCCACGGGAAGCTCCTCAGATTCTAGTTCTGTCAGGATCGTCGCGACGCCATCCAGTCCAATCGCATATGCGTGTCCAACCTCAAGGGCGGTCAATTTAGAAGTTATATTTTTCATTTCATATCATCCAACTGAACACATTTGAAAGTTCGGCAATACTACTACCTATTGTATCAATATGGAATGCAACTATATCAGATACGTCTTACTTATTTCTGTAAGCGAATAGTGACAAACCGCCTAAAAACCATAGTATAATGGCGGTATGCCGGGATTTTGTGCCTACCGAAATTAAATAGATAAGTCTTTACAACCCTGGCCTTTGCTGTAATATCAGTAAGCACTTACCAGAGATAAACAAAACACGCAAGGTTAACTACATGGCTACCAACGAAACAGAGATCAAACAAGGTCGCTACGCAGCTTACATTGACTCGTTAATCACAATCTCGCCTAAAAGTCAGGCTACCATTGCCAAAGAGGTTGGGTACAAGAACGCCAACAATCTCTCTCTCATCAAAAGCGGCAAAATCCCACTTCCAGTAGATAAGGTTCGAGCATTAGCCGAAGCGCTGGATGCAGATCCGGTTCGACTGATGCTGATGGTTCTGGAAGAACGTCATCCTGAGCTGCTTGAGTTTTTTCGCGAAGAGGGCACTGCACCTCTCTCCGCTGATGAAAAACTCGTTCTAGAAGCGTTCCGTAACCGTTTTGACGGTCAACAAGGTGCGTCAGAAAAGGTGGTTGAGGCCATCAAGTCACTGTGAGAAATTTACACGAATAAGCTCGGTGGCTAGACGATCTCCCTTGAATTTGTGGTCTATCTCGTCTAAGTCTGTTTGATTAACGATGGATGCGATGTACGTTGAGAAGTTATTCAAGGCGTCTCGCATCTCATCCATATAATCGTGGCGGTCATAGACGCGATCTATCCCTTCAAGACTGTGGTTCATAATCTTACGAGCCACCTCCTGACTAATCCCCAGAGCGGGGAAATAGCTACGAGCTGTACGTCTCAGATCGCGTGGGGTGAATGACTCAACCTCCATCAACTCAGGTCGTTCCAGTATCCTTCTCAGTGCCTGGGCAATGGCCACCTTAGACATTGGCGTATCTACGCCCTTCTTCTTATTCGAAGGAACGAGCCACTGGCTGCCTTTCCCGTACTCGAACAACTCTTCCACGCATTGACGCATCAATGGGCTTAACGGCAGCGCGTGCTGTCTGGCCGATTTGTTTCGCGTACCTTGATTCCATACATCACGTTGAAGGTTGAACTCATCCTTTCTGGCCCGGAGCACTTCATCGGGTCGTCTGGCAGCAACAAGACAGAGCCTGGCCGCCCACTTTGTGCCTTCACACACATTGAAGTAATCCCAGACGTTCCAGAATACCCAGACCTCGGCGTCGGTCAGCTTACGTTCGCGCGGTACTGGCTTCGCGCCACCAGCAACTTTATTGAGAGACATATCATTCAACGGCGATGTATCAATCAGCCCCTGAAAAGCGCACCAGCTCAGGAACTGTTTCATTAGGGAGAATACGCGTCTGCCCTGGACGATCTTGCCTTCCAGTATCAGTGGGTTCACCAGTTGGTTGACCAAGACCCTACTTATATCACTTACCTTTACTTCAGAGATATGCGGCATTACATGTATCAAAACACAATGAACGGCTATTTCAGGTCGACGTCTCGTTATCAGTAAAGATAAGCGAGTGAATAACATGAAGGCGGAAGAAAACGACATGTCTCCGTCGAATTTGGCGGTCGACACTGCCGACAAACCGGAAGCGCGTTCGAGGTACTCGATGGCTTCCCGAGAGGTGTTTTCTGCTGCGCGTGCTTTATCAAAGGTGTTTTTCATTATCCACTCACTGAGTGAAGCCTTTTTACTGTATGTATAAACAGTATATTAGGCATAAGTTTTTGTATGATCAACCATAAAATAGTCTGTTTTGTACAATGATTCCATACTTAATAGGTATGGAATCATTGAGAGTCGATTTTTTTAAATCTGAGAAACAAGCAAGATGATTTTAGCGGTTGTGAAAATCTTCAGCACAGGCTGAAAAGTGGGAGATTAACTGTGTGTTGGCGGCGCTCATGAGATCGTGTGCTGGGGTAACAAGTGCAAGAATGGAGTATCTGTCCGGATTCCACAAATGCTGTGCATAAACTAAATAAGTATTACTCTTCTTCTGCCGATCTGGAGTGCGAGGTGGCCAGGGCTGTTCGTCGGGTAGCTTGATGTGGATGCGAGCGAGTTGAGCGTCTACGGCATAAGGTGGAAAAGTGAAGACGGCGTCACTGCCGAAGGTATCCGTTGTGGCGTTGTGCTCCTTGCAGTAAATAAATTCCTCTATGAGCTGCTGTTCCAATCCAGGGAACTTTTTGAAAGTGGGGTCTAAAAATGCGGCGCGTGTATCGGGGTTGATCTCGACAATCAGAGCCATTTGGTCGAAGCCTCTGTGCCACTGGCTGCCAGAACAGCAAGAGCCGCATGGCTAATTTCTGATTCGCGAAGAGGGCTAACTGTCAGGATCTGATTAACCAGATTATCGAGATTTTTGGCCCCGTGACGCATCTCAGCGACAGCCCTGCATAGCTTGTATTCAGTGGAGTTTTTGTCGTAAGACCGGATGATCGACATCTCTGGTAATGCCTGGAATAAGAACTCGGCAATTGCCAGGGAGCCAATTACATCAGCACGTAAGCCTTCTGCGGCAAACTTTGCCTGCTCAAAATCATGTTCTGCCAGCGCATCCAGTCTGGCGTAAATTTCACGGCCATCAGCGGTAACTTCCTGGATTTTACCCACACTTTCGCGCAGTTCTGCGAGGGATGGTGCGCTCGCCCCTGAAGTAATAGCGCTGCGTTCATGGGTGTGATCTTTGGCATAAGAACCGTGTGACAGGCTGCTTAGTGCCAGTGCCACAACCATTGCGATTTTGGTGATTGAGTCTTTCATGATTTATCTGCCTGCTTTTTGCTGGCTCGTAACTAAGTGTACGCGTTCCCTGAAACTGCGACAAACAGAAACGGCCCCAAAAGGAGCCGTATTGTATTACAGGGTGCTCGCAAAAGCAGCAAATTCCGTATAACCCCCGATAGTTTCGCCATTTACGAACACCTGCGGTATGGTCTCCACCGGCTTGCCAACCAGGTCGCTCAACTTCTCTTTGTCGATCCCGGCAGACACAATATCGATGTATTCATAATCGCCAAAGCCGTGGCCGTGCAGCTGCTTCGCCAGCTCGACCGCACGTTTGCAGTATGAGCAATTATCCCGTCCGTAGATAACGACCTTCATCACTTCACCTCGTGCAGCTGCTGCTTGAGAAGATAGCCTTCCAGGGGCCAGATTTTGGCAATCGCGTTCTGGCGTGCAATTTTACGTCCGATCTCCGGATCAAAGTTCTCCGGGCTGGCGCACGCAGACTCGCCGGTTACGGTGTAGCCGTTCTCCAGCACAAGAACGCAGAAGGTCAGCAGTTCGAGTAATTGCGGGGCCGGTTCAGGCTCTTCCTGCTTCAGCCACAACGGTGAGCTGCGATATCCGTCCGCGCCGGTAAAGTAAAACTCGCCTGAGATAACAGCTTCAATGCGTTCCGGGGTAACACGCGCGGCCGTTTTGCCTTTGGCCACAATCTCGTTTTCGATATCCATATCGGTCATTTTGGTTTCCTTACGTTAAAAACGAGCGATCCGAGCACGAAGAATCAGGTCATACGCCTTCATCGTGTCCAGCTGCTTAATGAGGATGATGTGGTCGACATACAGCAGGCGAGCAAACTCGTCGCCGGCAATGTACGCCTCCAGTTCTTTGATGCGGCCACACAGTTCTTCGTGTTCATCCATGACACGTTTCTGGTGTGGCAGGTACTCTTTGATCATTGGCTTTCCCTTACTGATAGGCTTCCAGTGCGACTTTGCATAGCTCAGAACGCACGCAGTCTTCGGTCGCAAACTCAATAAGGCCAACATGGGAGGAAGGTTTAAAACGCTCCAGTGCATCTTCCAGACCAGACTTAACATTGCCTGGCAGGTCGCATTGCGTCACATCTCCGTTCACAATGACGGTTACGTTCTCACCCATACGGGTCAGGAACATTTTCATTTGTGACGCTGTAACGTTTTGCGCCTCATCGAGAATGACTACAGCATTCTCGAACGTGCGCCCACGCATGTAAGCGAAGGGGGCAATCTCTACTTTGGCCACCTCTGGTTTTAAGCAATATTCAAGGAACGAGCCACCCAAACGCTTCTGTAGCACGTCATAGACGGGCCGGAAGAACGGAGCGAACTTCTCGCTCATGTCGCCCGGAAGGAAGCCCAGATCTTCTTCTGCTTGCAATACCGGACGCGTCACGATGATCTTCCCGACCTCCTTATCCAGCAGACGCTGCGCTGCGACGGCAGCAGCCAGGTAGGTCTTACCGCAACCGGCTTCACCAGCGGCGAACGTCAGAGGTTTGGTATCGAGGGAGATAAGATAGTGGGCCTGGGCCTCGTTACGCGCTTCGATGGGGGAGTTGTCGCGTTTAGGTTTTGGTGGCAGAGCAGGGGCGGCAGCCAGCTCGTCAACGATGATTGTGTCAATTTCGTAGCCGTGGATGCGTGGTTTTGACTTCAGTGCCTGACGAGCTGCGCGACGCGCCTGT
Source organism: Enterobacter cloacae complex sp. SHL021 (assembly GCF_049237765.1). Taxonomy (NCBI): domain Bacteria; kingdom Pseudomonadati; phylum Pseudomonadota; class Gammaproteobacteria; order Enterobacterales; family Enterobacteriaceae; genus Enterobacter; species Enterobacter cloacae complex sp. SHL021. The sequence continues at coordinate 109,499 of NZ_JBMKJG010000018.1, forward strand.
TTACGTTTGTTTCCCATATTGAGTCCTTTCAAGTGAGTAACTGAAAGAACTATACCGATAAGTAATAGGTAAGTCATTACCTATTTTGTGTTTCAAAAGACTCTCAATACCGTGAGTGAGAATCTTTGAATGAGCCTTTTTATTCCAGTCTTGCTCGTATTTCCAACAACTTCCGTGCTGTACGGCAAATGTCTTGGGCGAGTTCCTGCGTCTGATAAATTAGCTCAATAAAACGATTAACCGAGTCAGGATTTCTCATTCTTATTGCCGAAATATCAATGTAGTCATAGTACCCTACACAACCAGCAGAATGTTGGCCGAAATGACGCCAGAAATTTTTGACCTTACCTATTAATTCAACTCGCATCGATTCAAGCTCTCGGCTGTTGAATGAACAAAATGGGTCATCAGACTGAACAAAAAATTCATAAAGTGGTGTCGTAATCACATCACGTACTTTGGCTCCGAATGGCTCTTGCTCTAGCATCTGGAGGTAGCGATAGTTGAACTTATCGGTAAGTTCTTTTAGAACGCGGATATCTCTATCACTATAGGTTGTGGCGACACCTTGCTGTGAAAGTTCTTGTGCGGCAGCTTGGCGAGCTGACCTGCCCCCACGATTAGATACAACACTCAGTTAGTAACGTCGGAATCTTCATTCTCAGAATGACCCTTTCTCCAGCCCGCTGCAAATTC
>NZ_JBMKJG010000019.1:0-108979 GCF_049237765.1 Enterobacter cloacae complex sp. SHL021
ATCAGCCTTGTAGTAACCGCCGCAGATTGTGCATGGCACCACTGGCACTTCGTCGTAATTTGAGGTTCCTGTAATCATGACTGCACTCCTTTGCGAAGCTGGTAGGCATGGACGCGCAATATGTCGATTGCCTTCGATGTGACAGGATGCTGATGGTTCATCATTGCAATGACTGTGTTAATCGATGCATCCACACCCTGAGCCCGCACTTCAGCCAGGAAAGCCTGGTACGCAGGAATCTGCAACACCGCCAGTGAACGAATCATTTTCTGCACTTCCGGCGGGCATTGCTCATAGTGTTCGTCTGTGATGAACACGGCGTCGTTGTGAATTGTTTCAACTGCACTCAGCTCCGCAGCCAGCGCCGCGCATCTGGCTTCAAGTTCTTCATAACTCGGTTTCATGCTGAGGCTCCTGAACGTTGTGATGCTATGGCTTTATGCTCGTCAATTATTTCCACGACTTCTGAATGGACCAATCCTTCGAGAGAGATAACACCTGTGTCGCTTATACCCGCCAGGCTGATCAGCTCAACAAGACGTCGCGCTTTCTTCACGCTAATCTCCGGCGCTATAACGCTGCGGGTAACTTTCTTCTTACCCTTTGCTGCTGCAGAAGCTTTATCCTTCTGAAGAACCTCACCGGCCTTTTCGCCGAACTCTTTTACGCGTTCAACGGCCACATCAACAGACACTGACCCGGATTTAACTTCTTTCTGAACGTCGTGGTTAGCTGTGCTAAGAAGCAGTAGCTTTTCGACAGTAGGAACAGACTTGTTGACCAGTTTTGCGATCTCGCTGGTGGTCTGATTGAAGGCGTTGTGCAGCTCCTGAATGACTGCAGCCTGTTCCATATCGGAGAGCGGGAGCTGGTTGTTACTGGTCATGATGCGAGCCAGGCGCTGCACATCGTTACCGTTGAACGGCATAATGTGGATGCGGTCTACGGGCTTTCCAGCTTCAGCACAGCGCGCATAGCAGCGGCGACGACGGGGACCTTCGACAACCCATACGCCACCTTCATCACGGGCGATAACCTCCAGCGGGGGAACAGAACCACCGTTCATCAGGTAGTTGAACAGGTCATCATCAGCCTGGCGGGTGCGTTCATCGTCTTCACGCTTGTTGAAACCTTCACGAACGTGGATATCAGAAAGAGCGATAAACATCCCGGTGTCGGTGCGCTTAATAACACCTGACTTGGTCATTTGCTTGAATGAGTTAGCCATTAGAGAGCAACCTCGTTATTCAGGGTAATGACGACAGGAGCCAACTCACGAAGTTCGCGCTGGGCTTCCAGCAGGTGCATATTTGTTCTGGTCTTCGTGTGGCGCTCAACAATGCGGTCGCATTCTTTTGCCCAACTCGCTACATATTGACGAAGGGTGGTGTTCTGCTCGGCCAGTGCCTTACGCTGCGCCATAGCTTCGCACAGCACGACGCTGGTAATGTCCAGGCGATTAGCAAGCTCATTCATAAGCTGTGCTGAAGCAACAGGAAGATACTTAGCTGCAGTACGCGCAGCGTCGATCAACTGCTCTCTGGTCATGCGTGGTTGTAACTCGGTGACGTTCTGTGTGTTCGTCATGGATAGTTTCTCCGTGTTATGAGCGCTCTGCACAGCGCTGATTTTTGGTTGCACGAATCCCTCGCCAGATGGCGACAAAAATTAAAGTGGTTTCGTTTTAGTAAGCACCCAACCAGGGCACTTAGTGAAACGGGCGGCTGCCACCGCCAGTTAGCTTCTCCACAATTGGGATCGCGTTCTCCTGAGTTTGATTTAACGACTGAGGCCTCTCAAGGAACCGGCTGAACGCGCTTTCAGTTGTGAAAAGAGGCGGTCGACATTAAGGACATTCACAACTGCCGACCGCCAAGACTACACACAGCATCTGGTACAGCTACTACGGGTTACCACGGTCCTAACGTGATTTGGTTGTGGTGGCCGGTGCTGATCTCCGGCTTTTCTTCATTTAGATGAGAAACACTTCGGCGTATTGCTAGTTTTACTCTCATCAGGTTGCGTGACAGAAGATACACCTTGGCGGCCAGCGCATCAGCCTGCGCATTCACCACAACGGAAAGAGCAATGAGTAGGGATTCGAACCCTCTACCAAGAATGGCGATCTCCGACATCGCTCAATGCTCTTACCTGTTATGGCCTCGTCTCTTCCGAGGTGTCACACCTGATCGCCACGCTGGTGAAACGTCTCTGGCTGTCGTACACAACTGGCTTGCACATTCCGGCTACCCGCTGGATCGGGATACTGCCTAAGGAATCCCCGGACCGCTACGGCACATGTGCCATATGCCGTACTGCTAACCTACCGATGATCTTAAACATCATCACCCCGGCGCATAATGAGTATCACCAATAGTAATTAAATGGTCAACACCTGTAGTGATAAAAATATCACACCTAGTGTTAACTTTATGATTAGTAAGGTGAAAAAAGATGCAAAAAAAAGGAGCCGATTGGCTCCTTATTCGAAGATAGTTTCAGGCCATTGGGCCTTAACAACTTTGCCTATTATCCTGCAATTCTCATTACATTCAATGGCCTGATAGCGAGGGCTAGGGTTTAGAGGTTCGAGCCAGGGCTTCCCGTCTTCACGAACAAATTTTTTAAAAGTGACCTCTGAATCGTTGAATATACCAGCAACACAGAAATCACCGGGCTCAACATCTTGTTCTGGATCTATGAGTATGAGCATTCCCTCAGGAAAGCTTGGCTTTACTCCTGGGGGAGCAGTCATTGAATGGCCTGATACCTCAAGCCAAAATGCAGAATCGCTGGCTTTAACAGTGGTTGAAACCCACTCCTTCGCATCGCGTTCTGTGTATGAATTAACTGGGCAAAATGATCCCGCTTGTACTTCGGTTAATAGCGGGTACTCATACACAGAGGATTGATTTCTTCCGTTAGCAATCGCCTCAAACATAGCTGATATCTCAGCTGCAAGGGATGGACTGAAATCATCGACTTTTACCCCGAGAATTTTAGCGAACTGTGCAGCATGAGTAGCGTTGATAGCGTTGGTGCCATTCAGTAACTGAGCGACACCACTTTGCCCCATACCCATTTGTTCAGCCAAAGTCTCCTGTGAGAGCCCCAGCGCTTTTTTCTTGGACTCAAAAATAGCTTTCAGCCTGTTGGCGTCGGCAAGTTGTTCGGCGGTCAATGGTTTCTTTTTCATTCTCATAATTTATCACCGCACGGCATAATCACCAATCACCGCTAGTGTTGACATATTTATCACTAACAGTGATACTTCTTATGTGCAAACCACGAGGAAAACCAATGAAGATTATTCCGCTATCTGAATATGTTTTGGAAAACGGTCAGGCGAAAACAGCTGAGGCACTTGGGGTATACCAAAGCGCAATCAGCAAAGCTCTCAAGCGTAATCGCCGGGTAAATATCCTGGTTAACGAAGACGGGAAGATTGAAGCCGAGGAAGTACGACCATTCCCAAACAAAAACAAACCTGCTGATCCTGACGTTGCAGTAACACCGTAACCCAACAACCAGCCTTACGTAACTACCAAAGGAAATACAGAGGGGTAGGTGAATGGACTACGAATTTTTTGAGCGACTTGGTAAATCAGTTCCAGGGTCCGTAGAAATTGACCGAGAAAACTCAACAGTGACGCTTAAGGGTTGGAAGTTAGAAGAGTTTGACTATGCCAATAACCAAAAGCAGTGCGCCGATAGTATCGAAGATCAGTCCAACGGGTTTAGGGCTTCTCCACTTAAAAGTGAAGACACGTTCCCGAAAACAATTCTCTTGGTAAATGGCGGTTTTAAGCGGGTGGTTAATCCACTCACCAATACCGATTCCCACGCATCCAAGAGCGATAAGACCTGTAGCACCTGCTGGAAATGCGGGGAACATGCCAGCGCCAGCAAGCAGGAAAACGAAAGCTCCGAGAGCAATCAATACCTTGTACCAGGCATCAAGGGCCAACTTAGAAAGTGGATTTTGCAAATTCATAGATTCCTTTTTACGCCGATAGGCAAATTCTAAGCGAAGGAAAAACAACATGGTAGAGCCAAGCCTGAAAGAAGTAGTTAAAGCGATGTGCAAAGCGTACCCAGGTGGCCGTGAGGCTATGGCCGGTGCTATTGGCATGTCAGTGACGCAGTTCAACAACAACCTGTACGAGAAGAACGGCTGTCGCTTCTTCGAAGTTAACGAGCTGGAGGCGATGGAAGACATTTCAAACACGTCTCTCCTGGCGGATTACTTCGCACAACGTCGCGGCGCTCTGCTGGTGGACGTTCCGCAACTGGAAGACCTCGATCGCGTGGACCTTTTCACCCGCGCCATGAGAACTGCAGCAGCACGCGGACAGGTCGATCAGATTATCCAGAAAGCCCTGGAAGACGGAGTTATTGAACCGCATGAAGCCGATGAGATTCACGAACATCACCGCCGTCACCTGGCTGCGCGTGAAGAAGAAATCCGCGCGATTGTCGCGCTGTTTAGCCGTAAGAAAAGCCAAAAGAAGTGACGCCCGCGAGTGTGCAGCTCCGGGCGTCGTGGCGTGTCGTATTCAGTGGAGAAACTAACGCATGAACAGTTTAAACCGATTGAGACCAGCGAAGCAATTCAGATGCCTTCCGCTGGTGGGAAAAGATTCCCCGTTCGGCTATGTGGAGAGATTAAACGACCAGCCTGGTAAGAACAACTACCAGCCTGAGAACGCGATGGTAGAGGCTTTTGCTCAGATGAACGAGAAGGGGCGTGAAGAATGGCTGAAGTTAACCGGCGATTCAAAGACCACTACGGCGTCCCGGTCCGCGTCATCAGATGGGAGCCCGAGACTCGACGCGTTATATACCTCCGCGAAGGGTACGAGCATGAGTGCTTCAGCCCTCTTGACCAATTCCAGCGTAAATTTACAGAGTTAAAGGACGACCATGAGCACTAAATTAACCGGTTACGTTTGGGACGCTTGCGCTTCTTCAGGCATGAAGCTGTCCAGCGTTGCCATCATGGCGCGTCTGGCAGACTTCAGCAGTGATGAAGGGGTTAGTTGGCCTTCCATTGCTACCATCGCGCGCCAGATTGGTGCTGGTGAGAGCACGGTACGCACAGCTATTTCTCAGCTGGAAAAAGACGGTTGGCTGACTCGCCAGCAGCGTCGTAAGGGAAACCGTAATGCATCCAACGTTTATCAGCTGAACGTCCAAAAGCTCCGTGATTCTGCCTTTTCTCACCTGTCAGAATCTGACGCGTCAAAACCTGATGCATCAAAATCCGACCCGTCAAAATTTGATGCGTCGAAAAACAGTAATAATGGCAGTTTTCACCCGTCAGAATCTGGTGGGGATCCGTCAGTAAAATCAACTACTGATCCATCAGATAAAAAACCTTCTTGTCAGGTTGCCACGCAACCCGACGATGAGAGTGCTGGCAAGAAGACTGATCCTGAAGTTTTGCTGACTGACAATTCCAGACTGGTACTGAAACATCTCAACCAGGTGAGCGGTTCTCGTTTCCAGAATTGCCCTGCGTCGCTGGATAACATCCGCGCAAGACTTCGCGAGGGCTTCACTCCCGAAGAACTCATGCTGGTGGTCGATTACAAGCATGAGCACTGGAAAGGACTGAAGGATTACCAGTACATGCGTCCAAAAACTTTGTTTGTCCCCGGAAACTTCCCAGGCTACCTACAGATTGCAACTCGCTGGGATGCGAAGGGCAGACCACAACGCGAAGATTGGGATGCAGCACGTAAGAAAAACTCCCTTACCTTCGGCGGGCCAGATAAAGCAATCCCAGCAGGTTTCAGAGGAGCTAAGCCATGAGCCTCTTGAAAGACATTCAGATTTTCATCGCCACTAACCCTGGGTTAACGAACAAAGAAATTGCGGCGTCTATGCCTCAGTACGATGTTCATGCAGTGCAGCGCGGGGTATGTCACCTGGTAAAACTGAATCGCGCTACCCGCCAGCACAACGGCAAGTGTTACCAGTATTTCGCTAAAGCACCTGGGGGAGATGTAAGCGAAGGACGTTCTGTAATGAAAATTAACCGTGCAGATACTCCAGTTTCTACACAGCAGGAAGAATCACCTGACCCGGCAGTAACAGCGATGATGGAAAAGGCTCAAGGCCTTTTTGAAAAGGGGCTGTATCAGCGTGCAGCCACAGTTCTGATGGATGCCTTCAACCGTTCAAAAAGCGAAGAGCAGCGAATGAAGATACTCATTGAGCGCCAGCGCTGCCTGAGCATGGCTCCGAAAGTTAAAGCGCCAACTGATGCATGGTGTCTGGCTGGCCAGGCGAGGAACATCTGATGAAATACTCACTGATTTACGCAGACCCAGCCTGGGAATACGGGAACACCGTCAGCAACGGTGCTGCCACCAATCACTACGGCACGATGAAGCTGATCGACATGAAACGTCTGCCTGTTTGGGACCTGGCTGCCGATGATGCTGTTCTGGCTATGTGGTTCACCGGTACGCACACCAAAGAAGCTATTGAACTGGCGGAAGCGTGGGGCTTTAAGGTCCGCACCATGAAGGGATTCACCTGGGTTAAGTTCAACCAACTGGCAGAGCAGCACATCAACAAAGCGCTTCAGGCCGGTGGAGTAGAGGACTTTTACGACTTCCTCAACCTGCTAAACGAGCAGACCCGCATGAATGGCGGAAACTACACCCGAGCCAATACTGAAGACATGTTGATCGCCACCAGAGGGAATGGACTGGAACGTCAGTGCGCCAGCATAAAGCAGGTTATCTACAGCCCACTGGGTGAACACAGCCAGAAACCAGCTGATGCCCGCTTCCGTCTGGAGAAGCTTTACGGTGATGTTCCTCGCATCGAACTGTTTAGCCGTTGCGGTGCGCCAGGCTGGGACCATTGGGGGAATCAGGCTGAGTCAGCTGCGGTTGAATTGATTCCCGGCGTTGCTGTTTCGGTGGCAAATAACCGGGAGCATGCAGCATGAAGAAGCTATCAACCGAGCAGGAGAACGCGGTTCGTGACGTTGCCCGTCAATGCTCTGATGCCATTAAGAAAGCCCTGAAGAAAAAGCCTAAGCCAAGCTGGAATGAGGCTGTACCTCCGATCCTGAAGGAGTACCACGAGAAGGTTAAGCCTATGGGCGTAAGTCTGGTGATGTTCAACAGCGTAATTGGACGCCTGAACGGGCGTTATGGAGTCGAGTCATGATCGAATTAACGCCGCGTCAAAGTGAAGTGCTGGATGCCATAGTGCTATACAAGGACAGAACAGGATTCCCACCCACGATGCTGGAACTGGCCGGGTTAATTGGCTGTGCATCACCGAACGCTGCTGCTGAGCATGTGAAGGCTATTCAGAAAAAGGGTTACATCACCGTTGCTCCTGGCGCTGCCAGGGGCATTACCATCGTCAAAACGGAATCTGATGAAGATCCGGTGTCTATCATTAAAGACCTCTTATCCGGTGGAGACCAGGCCAGAGATAAAGCTGTTGAATGGTTGAAGAAACAGGGAGTGACTTTATGAAACTGGTGCTCCCGTTCCCGCCGAGCGTAAACACCTACTGGCGAGCCCCGAATAAGGGGCCGTTAAAAGGTCGTCATCTTATCAGCGCCAAAGGCAGGGCATATCAAAGCGCTGCCTGCGTGGCTATCGTCGAGCAGTTGCGCTTCCTTCCCAAGCCTTCAACCGCACCTGCAGCCGTCGAAATCATGCTGTACCCACCAGACGAACGTCGTCGCGATATCGACAACTACAACAAGGCTCTGTTTGACGCGCTTACTCACGCTGGCATCTGGGAGGATGACAGTCAGGTGCAGAGAATGCTGGTGGAGTGGGGCCCGAAAGTACCTGGTGGACGAGTAGAGATATCGATCAAGAAACATGAACCTCTGGCGGGTGCAGCCGCCTGATAAGTGGAGAAGAGCGTGAATCAGATGAATATCACCGTAATGTGTCCGACTCACCACGCCGCCGCGATTGGGCAGCAAATAACGATGTCCAGCCGTGAGATTGCAAAGCTGGTCGACTCGCGCCACAGCAACGTCTGTGTGACCATCGAGCGCCTCATGAATTCTGGCGTGATTGGGGGGTATGCTGCAATGCAGTACACCCACCCACAGAACCAGCAGGTGTACCACTACTACGAAGTCAACAAGCGAGACAGCTATGTGATCGTTGCTCAGCTCTGCCCGGAGTTTACCGCCCGTCTGGTTGACCGGTGGCAGGAACTGGAGAGCGGGGACGGGATGGTGGTACCACAAACGCTTCCTGAAGCACTACGCCTGGCCGCTGATCTTGCCGAACAGAAGCAACGCCTCAGTGAAGAATTGGCTATAGCCGCGCCAAAGGCTGAATTTGTAGACCGCTATGTCAAAGCCACTGGCTCAATGACGTTCCGTCAGGTTGCCAAGCTCCTGAACGCTAAAGAACCGGAGTTCGCAATGTTCCTCATTGAGAACGGCATCATGTACCGCCTGAACCGCGTTCTTACTCCGAAGAGCAAACACATCGAAGCAGGGCGCTTTGAAGTTAAGACCGGCACCACCAACCAGACCAACTACGCATTCAATCAGTCCCGCTTCACCGCAAAGGGCGTGCGCTGGATTGGTGGACTGTGGGCTGAACATATCGCTAAGGGGCATGTTGCGTGAGAGCCATATTGACACCTGAAGTAGCTCCAATGTCCGGGGTGGTGCTGTTCCGCCCTGGCAATGAACTGCTGTGGCTATTTCGTCGCGGCAGGGTAGTGATTGAAACACCCTCTGAAGCCATCAAGCATCTGCCATCAGGGCTTATCCCTGAAGCTCACCAGCCACTGACAGATGATGTAAGTATGCAGGCGCTTTTCGTGAATGAGAGGGTTATTCAGCGTGCTGGCGGCCTGAGTGGACTTGATTCCTGGCTTGAACGCAAATACGAATGTCAGTGGCCACATAACGACTGGCACGCCAGAGATTTCACAATCCTGCGCCATGCACCCGGCAGTATTCGTCTTTGCTGGGGCTGTGATAACCAATTACGTGAACAAACCACTGAAAGACTTGCGGCACTTGCCATGCAGAACCTGGTAAAATGGATACTGGAAAGGGTTAATAGTGATTTAGGTTTCAACGCTGACCACACGTTAACTCTTCCAGAGTTCTGCTGGTGGATGGTACGTAACGATCTGGCTGACTTAATCCCTGAGTCTCTGGCAAGCAAAGCACTCAGGATTAAGCCTGAATCTCACAGATCAGTAATGCGGGAAAGTGAAATTGTTCCGTCATTACCGGCGACTGAAATCCTCCAGGAGAAAGCTAAGAAGATAGTGTCGGTGAAGGTCGATCCTGAATCACCGGAATCTTTCATGCTGAGGCCAAAGCGCCGCCGCTGGGAGAACGATAAGTACACCCGCTGGGTGAAGTCGCAGCAGTGCAGTTGCTGCAATAACCCGGCAGACGACCCCCATCACCTGATTGGCCACGGGCAGGGTGGAATGGGTACCAAAGCGCATGACCTGTTTGTGATACCGCTGTGCAGAGCGCATCACGACGAGTTGCACGCTGATCCCGTGGCATTTGAAGCGAAATACGGCGACCAGTTAACGCTGTTGTTTCGGTTTTTAGATCGTGCGCTGGCAATTGGCGTACTGGCGTAAGTGGAGACGCTCATGGACCTCGATAACGTTGTTAAATTCTTTGCCCCAAAAGGAATGCATATTTCCGATAGTGTTCGCGCTACTGCCAGCGAGCAACTGACGGTTACTGATGTTATGGCTGCGCTGGGTATGACCCAGGCAGATGCGGGAATTGGCCTTGCTATGTATCTTGGTAAAGCCGGGGTAAGCAAGCAGGACAGAGAAACCTCGATTAACTGGCTTGCTGAATATGCCAAACAATCAGCACCTTTTGCAGTTCGCCGTCTCGCCGGAAAGAAATTTCCCCTCTGTATGCTTATCCTCGCTAAGTTCGCCTATAACGACTATGCATCATCAGCTGCTGATTTATCCGATTGCCCTAAATGCCACGGTAAAGGCCTCATTGAAAAAGTCGGTACGGTCACCAAAAGCCATTACACAATGAGAATTCCACAGTGGGCAAAAGACCTTGGACAGTCGCCATCATCTTTCGAAAAGAAGCGGGATGTGAAGAACGTTGAGCAATCACTCTGCGCAAAATGCAACGGCACCGGGAAAATAAGTAAGCGCTGCCAGTGTGGAGGAACAGGAAAGACACTGGACCGTAAAGCAACTGAGTTGCAGGGCGTACCTGTTTATAAGGAATGCAAGCGCTGCGAAGGGCGAGGATACAGCAGACCAAAATCATCTGTTGCTTACCGGGGAATCTTCTCTGAACTGCCAAGCCTACCTGATCGTACCTGGCGATACAGTTGGAAGCCATTCTACGAAATGCTTGTTTCTCGCTGCTTTCAGGAAGAGAGCTATTCAAATACCCAACTGAAAAAAGTGACAAGAAGCGATAATTTGACGGATATCGCGTAATTTAACGTCACGATGCTTGCAATGTTGCCGTTTTTGATGTAATTTGACACTAACGATGGGCTTTGTATGTCCACGGTTAGAAAGAAAATATAAAAAACCTCGCTACGGCGGGGTTTTGTTGTTTCTAAGGGCTGCCAATGGGTAGCCTTTTCTTATTTTCAGGCCCGGGAACCATCATCGACACGCCTACTTGTTAAATCGTCCCGAGGTCCTGAACCAACTACACACGGAATAAATATGTCTGAGACCTTCACTATCGTAGGCGTTGGTCTTACATCGTCATCAGTCGGTGTAACCTTTGCCACGCTGTTTCCGGAGGCGACTCCAGCAGTGATGCTCGGATCACTTGCCGGAACTGCGCTATACGTTCTGACCTCAGATCCCCATCAACTCTGGAAGCAGGCTATCTTTGCGCTGATATCGTTTATCAGTGGCGTGTTCTTCTCCGTACCCATGGCGAAAATCATGGCCGGAATCATCAACACGCCGTTAAGCCTGATGAAGCCACCGGCCAGCATTGAGGTATCGCCAGCTGTCGGTGCAATTGTCACTGCTTCCATTTCCGTGGCAGTCCTGCTGCGTATTCTCCGCAAATCCAAAAGCGGGAAGATGCCGGGGCTGGGGGAGGAAGATAAATGACATGGCAGCTTCTTCTGATGGATGCAAACGCCATAGTTTGCCTGTTAATCATGGTCAGGCTGATGTTTTTCCGGAAAGAGGGAAAGCGTCATCGCCTGAGTGTCGCGGTGCTGGCCTACCTGGTCATTCTTGCCGCCGGATTCAACGCCTTCAACATTCTGCTCGGCCACTACGTACAGGTTAACCTCGGCGATCTGCTGCTGAACTCCGTCATCTGTATGGCGGTATGGCTGGCCCGGGGAAATCTGGCTAAGGTCGTTATCTCGGAGTAAATCATGCAAGCTCTCAATTCACAGCGAAAAGCCTTCCTGGATATGCTCGCATGGTCAGAGGGAACCGATAAACCGGGTCAGCCAACTAAGAACCATGGCTATGATGTCATCGTGGGCGGTTCGCTCTTCACGAGCTACGCAGATCACCCTCGCAAACTGATCACCCTTAACCCCAGGCTGAAATCTACTGCTGCCGGCCGCTACCAGCTGCTTTCTCGCTACTGGGATGCTTATCGGTCGCAGCTTGGCCTCAGGGATTTCTCCCCGGCCAGCCAGGATGCGGTGGCATTGCAGCAGATTAAAGAGAGCCGTGCCCTGCAGCTCATCGACGAAGGCTATATCCGTCAGGCCATTGACCGCTGCAGCAACATCTGGGCGTCGTTGCCCGGCGCAGGTTATGGCCAGCATGAGCACAAGGTTGAAAACCTCCTGAAGAAATTCAAAGAGGCTGGTGGTTATGTAGCAGAGCCAAAATCATGATCGGCGCCGTCATCAAGAGGCTGTGGCTGCCGATTGTGGTCATAGTGCTGCTGGGCTCATTGGTATGGGCTGTTAATCACTATCGCGACAACGCTATCACCTACAAAAACCAGCGCGACAAAGCGAATGAGAAGCTGAGTCAGGCTAATGACACCATCGATGACATGAAGGTGCGCCAGCGAGATGTGGCTGCGCTGGATGCCAAATACACCGGAGAACTGGCTGATGCGAAAGAAACCATTGAGCGTCTGCATAGCGATGTCATTGCTGGCCGTAAGCGGCTGCAGCTCAACGCAAACTGTCCCGCCAACGGAGCGACCGGCACCGGCAGCCTGGGCGATGCTACCAGCCCCCGACTTACTGACTCCGCTGAACGGGATTATTTCACCCTCAGAGAGCGAATCGTCACAGTGACGAAGCAGGTTGGGTATCTTCAGGACTACATCAAAGATCAGTGCCTCAAATAACAGCCTCGCATCCGCGGGGCTTTTTTATGCGCATCGCACGCGCACATCAAAGAAAGTCTTTCAGCTGTGAGCCTGGGCAAACCGTTAACTTTCGGCGGATTTGCCGTGCGACAGGCTCACGCCTAAAAGGAAATAAATCATGAGTCAGAAAATTATTACGTTGTCCGGTGCGGCGACTGATGTTCTGTATGCGCTGTTTTTCCGTGGTGCGCTGCAAAGTGGCGAGCTGCCATCTAAATCTGGTGCAGCACAGCTTCGCGAGCTGGGGTTGGCTGAAACCCGACTCACAGCAACAGCCTATGGGAAGGTAAATCATTTTACGTTCCTGACTGCTGAAGGGCAGGAGTTTGCTATTAAGCACCTGGTCAATACGCGCTTTGGTGAGACGGTGAAGCAGGAATACTACTCCCCGCTCGGGGTTGAGCTTGAATGCGCTCAAAAGGCGCTCGATGAAATTTGTGAAGAGATTCGCAGCAGCAAAGCATTTGAAAAGTTGATAAACGGAACGCCGATTCACTGTCAGGTGCATATTACCGATACGATGATTGGTGATGCCGCAGTGTCTGCCAACTATAGCGTAAAGATGAACGTGAACCACGGCGGCAAACTGCACGTTGCTGGCATGGCACTCGATGTTGACGATGGTAAAAGCCGCGTGAAGATTTTGGCTGAAAAGTTGGCGGTTGCCGCCAATCACCAAAACGCGTTAGAGACCGCCTTACAGCAGTCCATCAAAAATGTTGTGGACGAAACTATTCAACAAGCTATGCAGCCAGGCGGTGCGATCTGGACTTCCTTACGGCGTGGAATCTGACGGGAGGTTTTATGCAGGTCACTATTGATGGTGTCCCATACGCTCCCGCCAGCGTCGTTTCATCACGGATCGGAATTGCAATAACGACACACCAGCGCGCTGAAGTTCTGAAACGAGCGCTCGAACAGCACATGAAGCATCTTCCCGCCGGTGCGCTGGTGGTGGTTGTCGATGATGGTTCAAAACCTGCAGCGGTAGTGCCCGACGGCGTTCAGCTGCATCGACATGAAACATCACTCGGCATTGTTGCTTCGAAGAACGCCAGCCTGTCTGCCCTGATGGATGCCGGGTGCGAGCATCTGTTTTTATGGGATGATGACGCCTGGCCTATCGCTGACGATTGGCACCTCCCTTACATCGAATCACCAGAGCCGCACTTGGCTTACCAGTTTTTGGATCTGGCCGGGCGCAATAAGCTGAACGACATGGCGGAACTGTACCGTGATGATAAGCATGTTGCCTACACCGGGCAGCGCGGCGTGATGCTTTACTACCACCGCAGCGCTATCGAGAAGGTTGGCGGTTTCGATCCGGTTTACGGTCGCGGCATGTACGAACACAGTGACCTCGCCCTGCGCATTCATAATGCTGGCCTGACGACATGGGCTTATGGTGATGTGGTCGGTTCAGAAAAACTGATCCATTCTCTCGATGAGCATGAAGCAGTGGAGCGTTCGGTACCGAAACCAGACCGGCAGGCGCTGGTAGAACGTAACGTTAAAATCCACAACGAACGGCGCGATACCGGTTTTACCGGGTATGTGGAGTACCGGCGGCAACGCGACGTGGTAATCACTACGTTACTGACCAGCCAGCCTGACCCTCAGCGCGGTACGAAAATGGCAGCCTCACCTGACATGCTGGCTAAATGGGCCTCATCACTTCGGAATTGTAGCCGTATTGCGCTGGTGGATGAGCTGCATACGGCACCGGCAGACGTTGAGCTGTACCGCGTCCCTGACGTGAAGATGAATGTCTACTTCCGGCGCTGGCTGCATATCTGGCAGCACCTGCGAGATCATCCTGAATACCGGTTCGTCTGGTGTACTGATGGAACCGATGTCGAAATGCTTCGCGCACCGTGGGATGAAATGCAGCCCGGAAATGTTTACGTCGGTTCTGAACCGAAGACCTACTCCGACACCTGGGCAAAGCAGAATCATCCAGAGCGTATCTATCAGGAGTTCATCGAAGCGCACCGCAACGAGGTGATGCTAAACGCTGGTCTGCTAGGTGGTACCCGCGCTGATGTGATGGCGTTCGCTCACGGCATCATCCGTCTTTACTACCGGATCGAGAGTTATCGTTTCTGGAAGAAAGAACAGGCTGGCGCCGCGGTGGGTGACATGATCGCTTTTGGCATTGTCGCTAAGTCTTTTGGCGATCGAATTGTCACCGGCCCGCGCATCCACACAGTTTTTAAGACTGATGGTGTCGGTAGAGAGTGTGCGTGGTTTCGCCATAAATAGTTTGAAAAATAAATCAAGGTCGCTTCGGAGGCCTTTTTTATTGGTTGCGAGATATGCACATGACTAAAAAATGTTCCGTGAATGACTGCGATAATAGTTCTGAAAAAAGAGGGATGTGCGGAAAGCACTATTTCAGATGGCGGAAATACGGTGATCCGTTGGTTGTGAGGAACACAGTTTATAGCTCGCCACAGGAAGCAATTAAGGCCAGGACAAAGATTGAAGGCGAATGCCAGGTATGGACCGGAGCAAAGTTAAAAACAGGTTACGGCAGCATACGAACTGGCGGTAAGGCATTACGTGTGCATCGCTTTGTTTGGGAATCCGTGAACGGTCCTGTTCCTGATGGTATGGATGTCGATCATATTTGTCGCAACAGGCTCTGCTGCAATATCAATCACCTCAGGTTGGCCAGCAGAAGCGAGAACAATCAGAACCTCGGCGGCGCTAAGAAAAATAGTAAAACCGGAGTACTCGGGGTTACTTATCTGAATCGCGGCAACAGGCGCTGGCTCGCGCAAGTTAAGCTCAATGGCAAGTTTGTTCTAAGGAAAACATTCGTGTCACTTGAAGAAGCCAGGGACGCAGCTGTTGCTGCCAGACTTGAGCACTTCACACACAATGAGGCTGACAGATGTTGATCGCTATCGTGGCTCACCATTCCCGCCGCACCATGGCTGAAGAGTTAGCGAGTAAGCTTGAGGCTGACATTGTCTTCATGGATGAGCATAGTGCTGGTGCAAATTCAAACCACCTTCGCGCTCTTCGTTGGGCTGCTGAGCAATCAGACAGAGTGATTATCATCGAAGAGGATGCATTACCCGTTGATGGTTTTCGTTATAAGGCTCAGGACTGGCTGGCTCGTTTTCCTGACGACATGCTGAGCTTTTATCTCGGTACCGGCCGACCGCCGCAGTATCAGATGCAGATTGCTGAGCGGCTAATAGTGGCTGATAAGACTCGCGCTGATTACATCACGCTGTCGAGACTCATTCACGGCGTTTGCTACAGCGTCCCGCCTGAGCATGTGCAGCGCGTGCTATCCCGCTGGGATAACAGCAAGCCCGCCGATTACGCTGTGGGTGATGCATGGGGTGGCTCAGTGATCTATCCGTGTTACTCGCTGGTGGACCATGCAGATGGTGAACCGGTTGAGCGTCACCCCGACTCAGCGCCACGCACAGAACGCCGCAGGGCGTGGAGGTTAGCCTGATGCCTGCGTTAATACCGAGAGCATGCCGCAAGCGTGGCTGCCCTGGCACAACCACTGACCGCTCAGGCTATTGTCCCCAGCACCTTAACGAAGGCTGGCAGCAGCATCAGCGAGGACAGAGCAGACATCAGCGAGGTTATGGCAGCAAATGGAACAGGCTGCGCCCAATCGTTCTCGACAGAGACAAACACCTTTGTCAGGAATGCCTGCGAAATGGAAGGTATACACCCGCTGAGACGGTGGACCACATCAAGCCGAAAGCTCACGGCGGTACTGACGATCTCTCTAATCTGGAATCAATTTGCCGCGGCTGCCATAAAGCCAAGACAGCACGCGAGCGCCTGAACATAAATTAAGTAACGAGGTGAAGATGACTGAATCGAAACATGGTTCAGGGCTTCCGCACGCCCATGCTGCCTGCATAGTGGATGGATGCGAATTATCGGTACGATCCCGTAACAGCCACTACTGTGAAAAGCACTACATGCGCGTCCGGCGTCATGGAACGACAGAGAAGCTCAGCACAAGAAAGGATGGCAAGCTGGAGCACACTGGCGGATATCTGCTGGTGTATGCGCCCGATCATCCTTTGGCATGTGGGAGTCCTCGTGTTTACGAGCACCGGAAAGTCTATTACGACAAACATGGGGCTGGACCGTTCCGTTGTCACTGGTGTGCAAAAACCGTTGGCTGGGACACCCTTCACATCGACCACCTCGATGACTGTAAGACCAATAACGAGCCTGACAATCTTGTGCCAAGTTGCCCTGTGTGCAATCAGAAGCGAGGCGTAGACAAGATGAGAAGGACAATGCGAGAGAAATCCGATCGCAGATATACCGCTCATGGTAAGACGATGTGCCTTAACGAATGGGCTGATTACCTGGGGATTTCGAGAAACTCGATTGAATATCGACTGAAGGCGGGCTGGGACATCAGTAAGGTGTTCAGCCCACGGATTGGTAACAGTGGTCCCCCGAGCCGGAAACTGGCGAAAATCGTGCCTGAGTCGGTTAAATGATATCAGCTCTCATTTGCGCAGTCTGGGGGAGGGCGGGTAAAAACCTCAGGGAAATCAGCCTAAAGGACCGCCGCCTAACCTCTTTTCACATCGCCGCAGGTTAGAAAACTTTTTTATGGGGTCCCCCATTCGATGATTAATAGGAGTTTTCGATTATGTCTGGACCACCGAAAACCCCGACCCATCTACGTTTGGTGAGGGGTAACCCATCTAAACGCCCGATCAATGAGAACGAACCAAAACCCCCTTCAGGGGTACCCCCAACGCCGAAGCATTTCGACAAGCAGGGGAAATACTGGTTTAAACGGATGGCCGACGAGCTTGATGCTATCGGTGTGATGTCTCAGCTTGATGCCAGAGCCCTTGAGCTGCTGGTTGAGGCCTATACCGAATACCGGCATCACTGCGACACGCTTGAAGTTGAGGGCTACACCTACCGGACCGAAACGCAGAGCGGGGATGTGCTGATCAAGGCTCACCCGGCGGCCATCATGAAAGCTGATGCCTGGAAACGTCTGCGCGCCATGCTCGGTGAGTTTGGCATGACGCCAGCAAGCCGTTCTAAGGTGAATGCCAAAGGTCCTGATGTGGTTGATCCGCTGACCGAGTTTATGAAAGCGAGGGATTAATGGCTAAGGTTGCAGAAGGCATCCGCTACGCCGAGAGGGTGGTGGCGGGGGAAATTATTGCCTGTGAGTATGTGCGCCTTGCCTGTCAGCGTTTTCTTGACGATCTGGCACATGGCGAAGAGCGCGGTATTTTCTTCAGTGAACCGCGCGCGCAGCACATTCTGAATTTCTATAATTTTGTACCTCACGTAAAAGGCGCACTGGCAGGACAGCCTATTGAGCTGATGGACTGGCACGTTTTCATCCTGATTAATATTTTTGGTTTCGTTATCCCGCTGGTTAACGAAGAAACGGGAGAAACCGTCCTGCGTAACGACGGTAGCGGTCGTCCAGTAATGGTTCGGCGCTTTCGTACAGCAGATGTTGAGGTGGCCCGTAAAAATGCCAAATCAACTCTTTGCTCCGGCGTGGGGCTTTATATGGCTGGTGCCGACGGCGAGGGCGGTGCGGAGGTTTATTCCGCTGCAACCACCCGTGACCAGGCACGAATTGTTTTTGAAGACGCGAAAAATATGGTCAAGAAGGCGAAAGCCACGCTTGGGCGGATCTTCGAATTCAACAAGCTCGCTATCTACCAGGAGCAAACGGCCTCCAAGTTCGAGCCATTATCATCAGATGCGAACAACCTCGATGGTCTGAACATCCACTGCGCTATCGTCGACGAGCTGCATGCTCACAAAACCCGTGACGTCTGGGACGTTCTGGAAACGGCAACCGGCGCGCGTCTGCAATCGCTGCTTTTCGGTATCACCACCGCCGGTTTCAACAAAGAAGGCATCTGCTACGAATTGCGTGATTACGCCATCAAGGTGCTGCGTGGGCTGGTAAAAGACGATACGTTTTTTGCCATCATCTACACCTTAGATGAAGGTGACGATCCCTTTGATGAAAAAGTCTGGCAGAAGGCGAATCCGGGGCTGGGTATCTGTAAGCGCTGGGATGATCTGCGCCGCCTGGCTAAAAAGGCGAAAGAGCAGGTTTCGGCCAGGATTAACTTTTTCACCAAACACATGAATATCTGGGTTACCGCTGAGTCTGCCTGGATGGACATGATGAAATGGGAAAAATGCGAGTTTATCGCCCCGCAGCACGAACTTAAAACCTATCCCTCCTGGGTTGGCGTTGACCTTTCAAACAAAATTGATATCTGTGCAGCCGCTAAAGTCTGGCGCGCGCCAGATGGCCACGTTCATGCGGATTTTAAATTCTGGCTGCCGGAGGGACGCCTTGAGAAATGTTCACGTCAGATGGCAGAGCTCTATCGTAAGTGGGCCGAGATGGACAAACTAATCCTTACCGACGGGGATGTAATCGACCATGCCCAGATTAAGGAAGAGCTGCAGGCGTGGGTTGCTGGTGAGAGCCTGAAAGAAATCGGCTTTGATCCATGGAGTGCAACGCAGTTCAGCCTTTCGCTGGCAGAGGAAGGGTTGCCGCTGGTGGAAGTGCCGCAGACGGTTCGCAATTTCTCTGAGGCGATGAAAGAGGTCGAAGCACTGGTATACGGTGGACGCTTTCATCACAGCGATCACCCGGTGATGAACTGGATGATGTCCAACGTAACCGTCAAACCTGACCGGAACGAGAACATTTTTCCTAACAAGTCCACACCAGAGGCCAAGATTGATGGCCCGGCGGCATTGTTCACAGCAATGAGCCGTGTTCTGGTTAACGGTGGCAACGACCAGCAGGATCTCTCCGGATTCTTCAATAATCCCATCATGGTAGGTTTCTGATGAAAAAAAACAAACGGCCAGGCAGGGTTAAAAGTGCTCTGCTTAACTGGCTTGGTGTGCCTATCAGCCTGACTACCGGCACGTTCTGGGAGGAATGGTTTGGTACCAGCAGCAGCGGAAAGGTGGTAACGGCCGATAAAGCCATCCAGCTATCGGCTGTATGGGCATGCGTAAGGCTGTTAAGCGAGTCTATTTCAACCCTTCCGCTGAAAATATACGTTCGACAGCCTGACGGTTCGCGTAAAGCGGCAACCGACCACCCGGCTTATTCTGTACTGTGTCGCCGTCCCAATTCAGAAATGACTCCATCACGCTTTATGCTGATGGTGGTTGCCAGTATTTGCCTGCGCGGGAACGCCTTCATTGAGAAGAAATTCATCGCAAATCGCCTGGTTTCGCTGGTGCCTTTGCTGCCGCAGAACATGGTGGTTAAACGTCTTACTACCGGGGCGCTGGAATACAAATACACTGAAAACGGTAACGAGCGCGTCATTCCCGTCAAAAACATCATGCACATTCGCGGGTTCGGTCTGGATGGCGTTTGCGGCATGATGCCGATGAAAACGGGCCGGGATGTGATCGGTGCCGCGATGGCTGTTGAAGAATCTGCGGCAAAGATTTTTGAACAGGGGCTTCAGAGTTCAGGTTTTCTCTCCGCTGAAAATGCTCTCAGTGATGAACAACGTGAAAGGCTTCGCGGCTACATGGCTGCATTTACCGGCTCTAAAAATGCCGGAAAGATTATGGTACTTGAAGGCGGGTTAAAGTATCAGGGCGTCACCATGAACCCTGAAGATGCCCAGATGCTGGAAAGCCGTTCTTTCAGTATTGAGGAAATTTGTCGCTGGTTTCGCGTGCCTCCTTTCATGGTCGGTCATACCACGAAACAAAGCAGCTGGGCATCCAGTCTTGAGGGGATGAACCTGCAGTTCCTGACGCATACCCTTCGACCGCTGCTGGTAAATATTGAGCAGGAAATTGGCCGGTGCTTACTCGACAGCGATGATGACGTGTTTGCAGAGTTCTCCGTTGAAGGTCTACTGCGAGCCGATAGTGCCGGTCGCGCTGCATACTATACCAGCGCGCTTCAGAATGGCTGGATGTCCCGAAATGATGTTCGCCGTCTGGAGAACATGCCACCGATTGAAGGGGGCGACATTTACACCGTTCAGCTCAACCTGACACAACTGAAAAACCTTGAGAACAGTAATCCTGCCGTTCAGGCACTGGCGATCAGGGAGCTTCACAATCACGTATTCCCCGACATTCCATATGAGCAATCGCCTCTAAAGCAGGCCGCTTAGGAGCATAACCCACATGACAAAAAAACAACTTCCGGCTGCACCGGCGGGTCGTCCCTGCGCGCGTGTCACCTGTGAAACTTTACCGTCTGCACTGGATCGCTGGGACGGTGGGATCAAAGCTGCGGCCACCGACGATAACAGCATTTCTGTTTTTGATGTTATCGGGCAGGACTACTGGGGCGAAGGGGTAACAGCTAAACGTATTGCCGGAGCGCTTCGGGCGATGAACGGTGCCGACGTCACGGTGAATATCAACTCACCGGGCGGCGACATGTTCGAAGGTCTGGCTATTTATAACCTGCTCCGCGAATACGAAGGCCGTGTAACGGTGAAGGTGCTGGGCATTGCCGCCAGCGCCGCCTCGATAATTGCGATGGCCGGGGATGATATTCAGATTGGCCGCGGTGCCTTCCTGATGATCCACAACTGCTGGGTATACGCGATGGGAAATCGCCATGACTTTGCGGAACTGGCACAGTCGCTGGAGCCCTTCGATACCGCTATGGCTGATATCTACGCGGCGCGCTCTGGCCTTGATATGGCCGCCGTGCAGAAGCTGATGGACGCGGAAAGCTATATCGGTGGCAGTGATGCTGTGGCGAAGGGACTGGCAGACAGCCTGCTTTCTGCTGATGCGGTCAGCGACGGCGACGAATCGCCTGCAGCCGCGCTTCGCAAACTTGATGCATTGCTTGCCAAGACCAACACCCCGCGCTCTGAGCGCAGAAAACTCATTAAAGCCTTATCCGGTGGCATGCCTGGCGCTGTCACCACCAACGACGGTACGCCGGGCGCTGCCGAAGACATCAAACCTGAAACCATCAATTCACTTGAAAGCGCCCTGGCGGCGTTAGTCAAATAAGGACCCTTTATGTCTGAAGTAAACGATATTCTGAAAAAAGTCACGGCCAGCATTGAAGAGGCAACCGGCAAGTTCAACGCGAAAGCAGAAGAAGCAGTGAAGGAGGCGCAGAAGTCAGGCAAGCTGTCAGAAGAAACAAAGGCAGCCGTCGATAAAATGGCTTCTGAGTTCAACGCCCTGCGTGAGGCAGAAAAAACGCTGAAGGCAGCAATGGGCGAACTGGAGCAACATGTTGCCCAGATGCCGCTGGCAAACGCGAAGCATGTTGTGGAATCAATCGGCCAGCAGGTGATCTCTGCTGAGGCGCTGAAAACCTTTGCTGCCGGTGTTGAAGGTGGCAAACGTATCAGCATCCCTGTGAAGGCTGCTTTGACTTCTGCGGATGTTCCTGATGGTGTTGTGGAGCCTCAGCGCCTGCCGGGTATTGATACGGCACCGAAGCAGCGTCTGTTTATCCGCGATCTGATTGCGCCTGGTCGCACTTCTTCCCCGGCTATTTTCTGGGTGCAGCAGACGGGCTTCACCAACAACGCGAAAGTGGTTCCTGAAAATACGCAGAAACCATACAGCGAAATTGAGTTCACGCCAAAAATCACTGGCGTCAGCACCATCGCCCACCTGTTCAAAGCTTCAAAGCAGATCCTGGATGACTTCGCACAGCTGCAGTCCACCGTTGATGCCGAAATGCGCTACGGGCTGAAGTACGCGGAAGAGCAGGAAATTCTCTTTGGTGATGGTACCGGCGTTCATCTGCATGGCATCGTTCCTCAGGCGTCGGCGTTTAATCCAGCGTTCACTGTCGAACAACAGAGCGGGATTGATGATCTGCGTCTGGCAATGTTGCAGGCGCAGCTGGCGCGCTTCCCGGCATCCGGTCATGTTCTTCACTTCATTGACTGGGCGCGGATCGAGCTGACAAAAGACAGCCTGGGCCGTTACATCCTGGCTAACCCGGCGGCACTGACTGGCCCGACTCTGTGGGGTCTGCCGGTTGTTGCAACGGAAGCGGCAGCCTTCCAGGGTAAATTCCTGACCGGTGCATTCAACGCTGGAGCGCAAATCTTCGACCGCGAAGATGCGAACGTGGTGATCTCCACGGAGAACGCCGACGACTTCGAGAAAAACATGATCACCATCCGTTGCGAAGAACGTCTGGCGCTGGCTGTGAAACGCCCTGAGGCGTTCGTGTACGGTTCATTCAGCACCGGCGCGGGTAGCTGATAACTATTGCGGCCTTCGGGCCGCTTTTTTTCTGGGCAAACAAATGCTTGATCAAAATGTGGTGAAACAGCACTGCCGCATTGATACCGATTTTACCGGCGATGATGCTCTGCTGAAGATATACACGGGAGCGGCGGCGCGATACGTCCAGACATGGACAAGGCGAACGCTGTATCAGAATGAAAGCAGTCCTGGCTATTCAGACGACCCGGACCCGATTCTACTGAATGATGATGTTAAGGCAGCCATGTTACTGCTGATCGGACACTGGTATGCCAACAGAGAATCAGTGGCCGTCGGTCAGACCGTTGCTGAGGTCCCGCTTGCAGTTGAAGCCTTGCTGCAGCCATACCGAATTTACGGGGTATAGGAGGATTTTATGCAGGCCGGAAGACTGAGAGACAGGGTGGTAATTCAGAACATCACAACATCGCGTGATCCTTCAGGTCAGCCTGTTGAAGCGTGGCACGACGGCGCAGAAACCTGGGCAGAAGTAAAAGGTATCAGTGGGCGAGAGCTGGTAGCCGCTGGTGCTGAAACCGCAGTCGCCACCATCAGGGTATGGACACGATTTCGTAGCGATATCTCTGCAGCTTCCAGACTCAGGGTTGAAACCGGACCGTTCAAAGGCGCTATTTTGAATATCATTGGCCCACCGATTCCAGATTCTCGCGGTGTTCAGCTCGAAATTCTTTGCAAGCAGGGGGCCGAAAAATGATTGAAACGAGCCTCGATTTTTCCGGGTTGAATGACATAGCAAAAGACCTGGAGTTACTTAGCCGCGCTGAAAATAACAAGGTTTTGCGTGATGCCACACGCGCCGGGGCTGAGGTGATTAAGGAAGAAGTGATCGCACGCGCTCCTGAGAGAACCGGGAAACTGAAGAAAAACGTGGTCGTTTTGACTCAGCGCTCACGCCGCCGTGGCGAAATTACTTCCGGCGTACATATTCGTGGCGTTAACCCGCGCACCGGCAACAGCGATAACACGATGAAGGCGAATAACCCGAGAAACGCCTTTTACTGGCGATTCGTAGAAATGGGCACCGCGAACATGCCTGCACATCCGTTTGTGCGACCCGCTTACGATACTCGCGAGGAAGAGGCCGCCAGCGTCGCCATTGCCAGGATGAATCAGGCTATTGATGAGGTATTGAGCAAGTGAATGAAGATAATATCTACGCCTTGCTTTCTTCCCTGGCAGAAGGGCGGGTATACCCCTATGTTGCGCCATTAGGTAGTGACGGAAAACCGTCTGTCTCGCCACCCTGGATTATTTTTTCCATCGTCGATGATGTTTCCGCTGACGTGCTGTGCGGCCAGGCAGAGAGCAGGGTTTCCATTCAGGTAGATGTGTATTCCACTACGATCACTGAATCACGCACCCTGAGAGATTTGGCGCTCGCTTCGCTGAAGCCCTTAAACCCTACAGAGGTGGTAAAAATCCCCGGTTACGAGCCAGATTATCGGCTCTACCGTGCCACCCTGGATTTTAAAGTTACCCCCTGACAATTAATTCACCCAACGAACCCGCCTGATGGCGGGTTTTCTTTTTCCAGGAGACAGCTATGTCTGCACTTTATGAAAAATCGCAGCTGACGAAGATCCTTATTTCCTCTGCGCCAGCCACCAAAGAAACGATGGATACCGCAACCTTCCTCGATCTGAGTTGCACCATCAAAGAAATTCAGTTCACTGGCGGCCAGAAGCAGGATATCGACGTAACAACGCTTTGCTCTACCGAGCAGGAGAACATCAACGGCCTGCCTTCTCCGTCAGAAATCTCTCTGTCCGGAAACTTCTACAAGAATCCGGCGCAGGACGCCTTGCGTGATGCGTATGACAACGATACGACCTACGCTTTCCAGGTCATTTTCCCGTCCGGCAAGGGCTTTAAGTTCCTGGCTGAAATCCGCCAGCACACCTGGTCTTCCGGTACCAACGGCGTAGTGGCGGCAACGTTCTCCCTGCGCCTGAAAGGTAAGCCTGAAAACATCGAGTCTGGCTCCTGAGAGGTCGCATGAAGAATATTAAAAATCTCGCCCTGGCTAAGATGTCGGGTTTTCGTCATAAGACGGTCGCCGTTCCTGAGTGGGAAGGCGTCAAAGTGGTTCTGCGTGAGCCGTCTGGTGAAGCCTGGCTGCGCTGGCAGGAAGTGGTGAAAGCGGGTGCTGATGATGAAAATGTGTCGGTATCGGAAAAGGCACACCGTAATCTTTGCGCTGACGTGGTGCTCTTCATTGACGTTCTGTGTGACACCGATAAGCAACCGGTATTCAGCGTAGACGAAGAAGAGCAGGTGCGTGAAATCTACGGACCCGTCCATTCACGCCTGCTCAAACAGGCGCTTGACCTGATCAACAACGCGGACGAAGCGCGGGAAAAGTCTCAACCCCCGGCGTAAAGTTTCTGATGTCGCTTGCGCTCCGGATGGGGCGCACGCTCTCAGAGCTTCGGCAGAATATGACGGCAAGCGAGCTTCTGATGTGGATTGAGTACGACAGGCAAAGTCCGGTTGGCGATATCCGTGGCGACATTCAGGCCGCCCAGCTCGTCTCTGCCATCTACGGCTCACAGGGGGCAAAAGTACCGCTGGACGATGCGATCCTGCGATGGGGTGGCGATGAGCAATCAGAACCGAAGGACCCGTTTGCAGGGCTTGAGGCTGCTTTATCAAACGCAGCGGCAACTAATTAAATGCTAAAGTCAAAAAATAGAATTTCGAATTTCCTTTGCTCACGTTTATGTATTTTAATAACCTCCTTACTTCTGGAGGTGTGAAAATGAAAAAGGTAGTTGGTATTTTATTAGTTATGTTCGCCGTTACTGGATGTAAATCTTTAGACTCAGTTAGGGCTACAAAGCCTGTAAACATTGGGGGATCTGATAAGAGCGTTAACTCATTCTCATCTTGTGTCTCTGGGAAGTGGGCTGGAAATGGAACACCAGTAACTTCCTTGCCGCTTGAAAATGGCATAAGCATACTCGTCCCTCAGGCAATGGGGGGTTATGACGTAGTTCTTGACGTAACAGAAAATAATGGGAAAACAAGTTACGTGCTCTACGAAAGAGTGCCCTCAATGACATCCGACTCATATGAGAAAACGGTATTATCTTGTAGATAAGAAAACATAGATAAAACAGACCCGCTCCGGCGGGTTTTTTTTCGCCTGGAGAAATGTGATGGCAACATTACGTGAATTGATTATTAAAATTTCCGCTAACTCGCAATCATTCCAGACGGAAATTTCCCGCGCCTCACGAATGGGGCAGGATTATTACCGCACTATGCAGAATGGTGGTCGGCAGGCCGCTGCTGCTGCCAGAGAGAGCGAAAGGGCGCTCTCTGATTTGACTGCCGGATTTGCATCTGCTGGAAGGGCTGCCGCCGCAGCTACGGCAGCTTTTGCAACGGGTAAAATTGTGCAGATTGCTGATGAGTGGAACTCCGTAAACGCTCGCCTTAAACAGGCATCATCTTCTGCTGATGATTTTGCCGCTTCACAGCGTCAGTTAATGGAAATCAGCCAAAGAACCGGCACGGCATTTTCAGATAACGCAAACCTTTTTTCCCGCGCAGCAGCCTCAATGCGCGAGTACGGTTATAGCTCTGACGAAGTTCTGAAAATTACAGAAGCTGTCTCTACCGGCCTCAAACTTTCTGGGGCTAACACCCAGGAAGCGAGTTCTGTTATCACTCAATTCAGCCAGGCGCTCGCACAAGGCGTTCTTCGTGGTGAAGAATTTAATGCCGTTAACGAAGCCGGTGATCGGGTAATCCGCGCTCTGGCTGCGGGAATGGGTGTAGCCCGTAAAGACCTCAAGAGCATGGCTGACCAGGGACAGCTTACGATCGATAAGGTTGTCCCAGCTTTAATGAGCCAGTTAGGAGCATTGCAGGGCGAATTTGCCAGCATGCCACAAACGGTTTCTGGATCCCTTCAAAAAGTAACTAACTCATTCATGGCCTGGGTGGGCGGTGTAAACCAGGCAACCGGTGCTACTGATGCGTTGTCTGGCGGATTGGATAATGTTGCCCAGACGCTTGATTCTTTTACTTCATCAGCAGTGAGCGGCGCGCTTAGTGACGTTGCTGACAATATGTCAACAATTACAACAGTCGCTGGGGCGCTTGTTGGCGTGGGACTGGCACGCTACCTAAGCGGAGTTGTAACCAGTGCCACGAGTGCAACAGGTGCGCTAATTTCAGCTGCGAAATCAGAGGTTGCCCTTGCAGTCGCGCAGGATAAAGCGGCGCAGTCTGCTGTTGCGGCTTCCAGGGCTGAAGTTTATCGGGCTCAGCAAGCAGTACAGAGTTCAAGAAGTGCAGATGTTCAGGCGGCTCAGCAAGAAAAGGTCGCGGCGGCTGAAGCAAAAGTCACTGCGGCCCATACCAGACTGACTACCGCTCTTGCCAGTGGTACAGCTACGGAAAAGGTGCGAGCCACAACAGCACTTGAACGCGCGCAGGCAGGGCTGGTAGCAGCTAAAAATGCCGACGCTCAGGCTGTCGCTGAAAGGCGTCTGGCTGCCGCTCAGGCTGCTTTAAACCGTAACATCTCAAATCGTGTTTCGACTCAAAGCAATCTCAATAGCGTAACATCTGTCGGCACTCGCCTGATGAGTGGTGCGCTTGGCCTGATTGGCGGCGTGCCGGGTCTGGTGATGCTGGGAGCAGGAGCCTGGTATGCGATGTATCAGAATCAGGAGCAGGCTCGGCGTTCGGCGCAGGAATACGCCACCACGATTGATGAAGTCAGTAAAAAGTCGAAGGCAATGTCTTTACCTGAAGCTTCAGACAATGCTGAGAAAACGCGCGCAGCATTGAATGAGCAGAACAGGCTGATAGATGAACAAAAGAGCAAGATAGAAAATCTGAAAGAGCAGATAGCTGGTTATCAGTCAGTGATCAGTAATCCCGGTCCAACGACCAGCGGTGGTTTCATGATTAACCACCTGACATCTTTGGATACCGTGACCCGTGGACTGGCTACAGCCACTGAACAGTTATCTGTTGAGCAGGAAAGGCTTGCCCAGATGCAGGAGAAATCTGCCTCTATCCAACAGGTTCTTGAAGGTCTTGAGCATCGGCGTGTGACGCTAATTCGGGAGGAGGCAGCGAATCAGAACCGGGCTTATCAATCACTTCTGTTGATGAATGGGCAGCACGATGAACTTAATCGATTACTCGGACTGGGTAACCAACTCCTTATGGCGCGTCAGGGGCTGGCTAACGTCCCGCTCAGACTTCCGCAGGCCGATCTCGACAAAAAGCAAACCGATGCCCTCGAAAAGAGCCGCCGGGATCTGGAGTTGTCACGCCTGAAGGGTGAAGCAAAAGAGCGCCTGCGACTGAGTTATGCAGCCGATGACCTGGGATTAACCAGTGATCCGCAATTCCAGACAGGCCGTCAGGAGTTTATTAATAACGGTCTTGCTGAATGGCGGAATAATGAGGCCAACAAACCTAAGGCGAAGGGCGGTAAAACCGAAGGCGAGAAAACCGAGGATGTGTATAAGCGCCTTATCAAGCAGCAAAAAGAGCAGATTGCCCTGCAAGGCCAGAATACTGAACTGGCGAAGGTTAAATACCAGGTCAGCCAGGGGGAGCTTGCTTCTCTGACAGAAGCCCAGAAAAAGACGGTATTGCAGAATGCTGCGCTGATTGACCAGGTTAAATTGCGTGAGCAACTGCGAAATTACGAAGCCAACCTCGCCGACAGTAACGCCAGCGCCCGCGCAGCCAATGAAGCGCAACTGCTGGGATACGGGCAGGGCTCCCGGTTCCGTGAAAGACTTCAGGAGCAGTTCAATCTGCGTAAGGAGTTTGAGCAGAAGAATACCGATCTTCTCCGCCAGCGTCAGGCTGGTGAAATCGACGAGACGTTCTATCAGCAGGGGCTGGCACTTAATAAGCGCTACCTCGAAGAGCGCCTGCGCGACCAGGAGGGATATTACGCAGCTTCTGATGCGCAGCGTGACGACTGGATGACGGGACTGTCTGAGGGTTATGCGAACTGGGTGGACGAAGCTACTGATTATTCTTCCATGGCCGCTGACGGCATGAAGCAGGCCATGGGTGGCGCGGTCACCACGATCACCGACATGCTTAATGGCAACGTTGACAGCTGGAAGGACTGGGGCGTGAGCGTACTGAAGATTATCCAGAACGTTCTGGTGAACATGGCTGTTGCTAATGGTGTCAGCTCAATTGGATCACTGTTCAGTTTTGGTGCCTCGTCAGCCGCAACCGCCAGCAGCGGTACCGCTATTCAGAATGCTGGCGCGAACTTCACATTTAATGCGAAGGGTAATGTTTACGACTCTCCGTCCCTGAGCTCTTACAGCAATGGCGTTTTCCAGACGCCTCAGCTGTTTGCTTTTGCCAAAGGCGCAGGGGTTTTTGCCGAGGCTGGTCCGGAAGCCATTATGCCGCTTACGCGGGCACCTAATGGTGATCTTGCTGTTCGCGCAGTAGGGATGCCGCAGGTCTCTGGCGGCGTGCCTTCAGTTAACTTCGGCGATATCAATATTCAGGGCGGTTCTCCACAGGCGTCCAGTCAGGGTGCTGCCGGAGCAGCAGGCAGGCAGCTTAAGGATGCCATCACTGGTGTCATTAACGAACAGGCCAGCATGCCGGGCTCGCCTCTGTGGCGATTAATCAAGGGAGTTTAACCATGGCAGTCGAAACCTTCAGCTGGTGCCCAAAGGTTGCCTCTCAGGTTGATACAAGTTTTCGTACCCGAAAGGCGCAGTTTGGCGATGGCTATACACAGGTGGCCGGGGACGGCATCAACCCGGTAACACCTCAGTGGAGCGTGAGCTTTACCGGCGACGAGGCTTACATTCAGGCCATTAAAAACTTTCTGAACAGACATACAGGGTGGAAGTCATTTATCTGGAAGCCGCCGCTTGAGCCTTCAGGTTTATGGCGCGCGGAATCCTTCCAGATATCTACCCACGGCAACAAAAAATACACCCTCAGCAGCACATTCATACAGGCATACCATCCATGAGTATTTCATCTGATGTCCAGAAACTGGAACCGGGTAAGCGCGTCCGCCTGATCGAGGTGGACGGCTCAGCGTTCGGTGCGGGTATTCTTCGCTTTCACAACGAGACAATCCCCCATACCGAGGCGGAAATCATCGCCGCAGGCGGCGACGAGTCAAAACTTGAGCCGAAGTCGGTGTGGTGGCAGGGGCAGGAGTATGGCGCGTGGCCGTATGAACTGACCGGCATATCTGTAAGCAGTGACGGCCAGAGTTCACGGCCGTCTCTCACCGTGGCAAACATCAGCGGTACGATTGGCGCGCTGTGCCGAAGGTTTCAGGGGATGGCTAAAGCAAAGGTGATCATCCATGACACCTTCGCCCACTACCTGGACGCAAGAAATTTTCCTGACGGGAACCCGACTGCGAATCCCAACGAGGAGCGCAAACAGGTTTATTACATCGACCGTAAATCAGGATCGGACGATGAAACCGTAGAGTTTGAGCTTTCCAGTCCAGCCGATCTGCGCGGGCAACTTATTCCGACCCGGCAAATTCAGCCAATGTGCACGTGGTGCATGCGGGGCTGGTACAAAACCGGGAACGGCTGCACCTACGCCGGGCAAAACGGCTGGTTCGATAAAGACGGCAACCGTGTGGACGATCCTTCACAGGATGTTTGCTCCGGACTGCTGTCAACGGGCTGCAAACCTCGTTTCGGAGAGAATGAGCAGCTGGATTATGGCGGGTTCCCCGGGGCTTCACTTCTGAGAGGATAATCATGCGCGACAAAACAGTTAGCGCCATTCTGGCGCATGCCGCCGCATCCTTCCCCGAGGAGTGCTGTGGCGTGGTTATTCAGAAGGGGCGGGTGGAGAAATACATCCCCTGCAAAAATAATGCTGAGTCGCCGACTGAGCAATTTGAACTTAATCCTGAGGATTATGCGGCCGCCGAAGAGCAAGGCACTGTGGTGGCGATCGTCCACAGCCATCCCGGCGACGGGGCAACAACTCAGCCGAGCGAGCTCGACATGCTGATGTGTGATGCCACGGAAATGCCCTGGATTATTGCATCGTGGCCGGAGGGCGACATTCGCACCGTCATGCCTCGCGGAGACCGTCCCCTCACAGGGCGCCAGTTTGTACTCGGGTATGCAGACTGCTGGTCTCTCATCATGGACTATTTCCGCATCGAGCACGGCATTGAACTGCCCAACTACAGCGTAGATCGCCACTGGTGGGAACAGGGTGAAAACCTCTATATGGATAACTGGCAGGAATGCGGTTTCCGTGAGTACGACGGCCCCGCTCAGCCAGGTGACATGGTTATCATGCAGGTTCAGTCCACCGTCCCGAACCATGCCGGGGTTTTGCTTGATGGCAACATGCTACTGCATCACATGTATGGCCAGTTAAGCCAGCGCATTCCCTACGGTGGCTATTATCGTGACCGTACCATCAAAATTCTGCGTTATAAGGATTTGATGTAATGGAAAGAAAAACCGTTATCAAACTCAGCGGCTCAATGGCTCAGCGATTTGGCAGGACGCATCGCCGCGCGCTAACCTCTGCCAGCGAAGTTTTCAGGGCGCTTTCAAACACCATTGACGGCTTTGATGCCTACCTGCGTGAGACCAGAGCAAAGGGGCTGGATTTTGTCATCTTCCGGGACCGCCGCAATATTGGTCACGAAGAATTTGATCTTCTCGGGCCCGGCGATGAACTTCGCATTATCCCTGTTATACGCGGTAGTAAAAGGGCGGGCCTCTTTCAAATTGTTACTGCTGCTGCAATTGCGGCCTTTACCTGGTGGAACCCAATAGGATGGGCCGCAGGTACACAAATGGCGTTATATGCCGCGGCTGGTTCTATGGCTGTTGGCGGTGTAGTGCAAATGCTTTCCCCTCAGGTTGCTGGTCTGCGAATGCGTCAGGATCCTGATAACAAACCCTCTTATGCGTTTGGTGGTCCCGTTAACACGACGGCATCTGGCAATCCCGTCCCCCTGCTTTATGGGCAACGGGAAATTGGCGGCGCCATTATATCCGCCGGGGTTTATGCAGAAGATCAGCAATAAACCAAACCACGTACTGCAAGCCACCTGACGGTGGCTTTTTTATGGACGCGATATGACGACGACAATCATCAAAGGCCGCGGTAAAGGTGGCAGCAATCAGACCCGAACACCCGTTGAAGCACCGGACAGCATTCAGTCCATTGCAAGGGCAAAGGTGCTGATTGCGCTTGGAGAGGGTGAGTTCGCAGGCGGACTTGATGGTAAAAACATTTTTCTTGGTGACTCATCTTCGTATACGCCTCTTCAGAACTCCGACGGAAGTTATAACTTCAATAATGTGAAATATGAGTTCCGTTCCGGTACTCAGGACCAGGACTACATTCAGGGCTTCCCCGGCATTGAAAACGAAATTCAGGTTTCATACGAGCTGAAACAGGCTGTGCCGTACGTGCGCGCGGTATCCAACACGCAGCTCTCTGCGCTGCGAATTCGCCTGGGATGGCCAACTCTCTTGCTCCAGAAAAACAACGGCGACAAAGTCGGCACCCGCGTTGAGTATGCTATCGATCTTTCGGTCGATGGCGGGCCGTATGAAACGGTGGTTAACGGTGCTGTCGATGACAAAACTACGTCGCTTTATGAGCGTAGTCACCGCGTTAATCTTCCAAAAGCCTCGACTGGCTGGCAGTTACGGGTTCGCAGAATCACGCCGGATTCCACGAGCGTGAATATCGTGGACACCATGCGCGTTGTAGCTGTAACTGAAATTATTGACGCCAAACTTCGCTACGTTAACACAGCGCTGCTGTATGTAGAGTTTGACGCAAAGCAGTTCCCTAATGGTATTCCTCAGGTTGTGTGCAATCCGAAGGGGAGAATCATCCGTGTACCTGATACCTACGATCCTGAAACCCGCACTTACTCTGGTACATGGGAAGGTGTGTTTAAATGGGCATGGACGGATAACCCCGCCTGGATTTATTACGACATCATTCTGAACGAGCGTTTCGGGCTTGGTCAAAGAATCGATGCGACTCAGATAGACAAATGGGAACTTTATCGCATCGCCCAGTATTGCGATCAACTGGTACCAGACGGCAAGGGCGGCAGCGGTACGGAGCCTCGTTTTCGTTGCAACGTTTATATCCAGGACCGTAATGACGCCTGGACCGTACTTCGTGATCTGGCGGGTATATTTCGCGGCATGACGTACTGGGGCGACAATAAGATGTATGTCCTGGCTGATATGCCACGGGATGTGTGGCACATCTATAACCACGCCAGCGTTGTTGAAGGAAAATTTACCTTTGCGGATCCGAGTGAAACCACCCGAAACACTGCCGCGCTGGTGAACTGGTCAGACCCTGCAAACCACTATAAAGACACGCCTGAGCCTGTTTACGATAACGATCTGGCCATGCGCTTCGATTATCGTCAGCTCGAAATGACTGCGATCGGCTGCACCAGGCAGTCAGAGGCAAACCGGCGGGGGCGCTGGGCGCTGCTCACTAACGGTATCGGCGAGGTAGTGACCTTCAGCACGGGCATGGACGTTCCCCCCGTTGGTGAGGTGATCGGCGTGGCAGCTAACGAGCTGGCCGGAAGAACTATCGGTGGCAGGGTGAGTGCGGTTAACGGCCGCAACATAACCCTCGATCGCGCCGCTGATGTGAAGGCCGGGAACCGGCTGTTTTTGAATCTTCCGTCAGGCACAGCTCAGGCCAGAACCGTCCAGGCCGTTAACGGAAACACAGTCACTGTCACCACACCCTACAGCGAAACGCCGGAGGCTGAATGTAACTGGGGTGTGGACTCTGACGATCTGTTTATAGCGCTTTTCCGTGTTACGGGAACGCGGGACAACAACGACGGTACTTTCGAGGTCACCGGGACGACTTACAACCCTGATATCTATT
The DNA here is from genome assembly GCF_049237765.1 of Enterobacter cloacae complex sp. SHL021. Classification (NCBI taxonomy): domain Bacteria; kingdom Pseudomonadati; phylum Pseudomonadota; class Gammaproteobacteria; order Enterobacterales; family Enterobacteriaceae; genus Enterobacter; species Enterobacter cloacae complex sp. SHL021. The sequence goes on from NZ_JBMKJG010000019.1 coordinate 33,515, forward strand.
CTGCTGTTGATACCGGCGCAAGACTGGACGAGCGGCCAGTCAGTGTCATTCCACCGGGGGTTCAGGCTCCCCCAGGAAATATTGTCGTAGACAGTTACTCTACGGTTAACCAGAACATTGCGATTACCACTATGCGCGTTGCCTGGGATGCTGTTCAGGGTGCAGTTGCTTACGAGGCGGAATGGCGGCGTGACAGCGGCAACTGGATTAGTGTGCCCCGAACGTCTTCTCTCGGCTTTGAAGTTCAGGGTATCTACTCGGGTCGCTATCTGGTCCGTGTCAGGGCGGTGAACGCCAGCGACGTTTCATCAGTATGGGCGACATCATCAGAAGTAAATCTTACGGGTAAAGTGGGCAATCCGCCGAAACCGGTCGGCTTCATCGCTTCTGATAATGTGGTTTTCGGTATCGAGCTGAGCTGGGGATTCCCGGCGAACACCGACGACACGCTGAAGACGGAAATTCAGTACAGCCTGACCGGGACGGAAGACGATGCGATGCTGCTGGCCGATGTACCTTACCCGCAGCGCAAATATCAGCAGATGGGACTTAAGGCTGGGCAGATTTTATGGTACCGCGCGCAGCTGGTGGACCGTAGCGGCAACGAGTCCGGATACACCGACTGGGTGCGCGGGCAGGCCAGCATAGATGTTTCCGACATCACCGATGTGATCCTGGAGGAAATTAAAGATTCTGAAGTATTCAAGGATCTGATTGAGAGTGCCGTAGAAAGTAGCGAGAAACTGGCCGAACTGTCTGATGCGATTAAGGAGAACGCCGATGGTCTGGCTGCAGCAGTAGGTTCGAATAAGCAGACAGCAGAAGCAATCATTGGCAATGCCCTGGCTATTGCTGATGTTGTTGTGCGCCAGACTGCGCAGCAGGGGGCTAACTCTGCGACATTCGAACAGCTCCGGGAGGTGATCGCCACTGAGACGGAAGCCCGCGTCACGGATGTTACTCGTCTTGAGGCACAAACTGCACAGAATGAAGCGGGTATTACTGAAGTTCGCCAGGCGTTAGCAACGGAAACTGAAGCTCGCGCTTCGGCGGTAAGCCAGTTGACTGCAGCCACTCAGGCTGCATCTGACAAAGCTGATTCGGCTGCTGCAGTCGGAGAACAGAATACAGCTTCAATCACCAACCTTAGCCAGGTTGTAACAGACCTCGATTCCTCAATGGCATCACGCCTGGAAGAGCTGGGAGCACAAACTGATAAGGCCAGCGGCGGCATTCAGAGTAACTCCATCGCGCTAATAACGAGTACGCTGGCGCAGGTTGATCAGCAGGTGAGACTGAGCGCGCAGTACGGTGACAGCATGGCCGGCATCGATCGTATTGATAACGTCATGGCAAGCGACAGGGAGGCAACAGCACGTTCGCTGCTGAGCTTGCAGGCTGACGTGAACGGCAACAAGGCAGCAATCAACAGCCTGAACCAGACGTTTTCCAATTATCAGCAGGCCACGGCCACGCAGATAAACGGCATTACGGCGACCATCAACGGGCACACTTCAGCGATCACCACCAACGCGCAGGCCATTGCGAACGTCAACGGCGACCTGAAGGCGATGTACAGCATCAAGGTTGCCGTGGATGCGAACGGGAAACAGTATGCTGCTGGTATGGGGATAGGTGTTGAGAATACTCCATCTGGCATGCAGTCGCAGGTATTATTCCTCGCAGATCGTTTTGCAGTGATGATGCAGGCAGGAGGAACCCCTACCATCGTCTTCACCACGCAAAATGGGCAGTTGATAATCCGTGATGCTGTTATCGGAGAGGGGACGATCGGTAACACCAAAATCGGTAATTACATCCAGTCATCAACCTGGGATGGGACTGGGAATGTCGGATGGCATATCAACAAGTCCGGGTATGCCGTGTTTAACAACGTGACCGTTCGTGGCTCGATTTACGCCACAAACGGTAATTTTTCTTTCAATGGCTCCGGCAACACAACGGTGATTAATGGTAATGGCGTAACCATTAATATTCCGGGTGGCGGCCGCATCGTACTGGGGACATGGTCATAAGATGCCGACAGGATTATTGATAGAACTTAATGACGGCGGAAAGCGTATGGAGATAACGGCGGGCCTGAGATGCCCGTCTTTTGGTGGCAGCTTTGACACTGGCTACCAGAAAGCAAAGTATGTGGACATCGCTGGTTATGTTTCAGGTGCGCAGGTGCTGTTTATACCGTATGCGACTGCCTATGTTGATGCGGGGCTGTGGCATAAAATGAATTCCATAACCATCTCTGGTGGCAGGGTTACGCAGAATTCGAGAATGCAGGCTCTGGGCATTAGTGAAAGAGATAGCACCTATACGTTTCCCGGTAGTGTCTGGCAGATATTTCCGACAGGTCAGCGAAGCGGGGTGGGCCTGCTTATCAGCGACAGTACTGACTTCACCTCGATAACCAATGCCACGCAGTCAGGGCAGTGTATCTGGAAGGGGACCGTAAGTGTTCCGACCGGAGGATGGGCGGTTCCGACGATAGCAGGATACGACAAGTCGAAGTACGTCGTTTTCGGGCGCTGTAACAGTGGTAACACGATTGACTTCGACGGTAACACGGTCAGGTTCTTCAGCCCTCCGTCCACGAACGATGATGCTCCCGCAACCGGCACGATAGACATCGTTATTTTTGCCAGTGGCGTAGCGCCGCAGCCGGGTACCGGCCTCAATATTTTTAATGCTGCAGGGGCCTGCACCTTTTCAACCACAAAACGACCATTCGTATACCTCAACCAACTCTGGACCCCTTCGACAAGTGCCGTGAGCATCGGTAACGGATATGTTCCGCTGGGTAGGTTTGGGCTAATGGTGCATACGGTAAACGGCATGTATGTATATCGAATGTTCGGAATAAAAATACAGAACGGCAACGCTTCAGTTCAGGGCGGAAAATATCTTGGGCGCGAGCAATATGCCATTTTCGGTAATAACACGGTGACGTCGCTCAGCCTTCCGGTTCTGCCCGATATGTACGTCTGAATACACTGCCTAATTAAATCAACCTCGCTCCAGCGGGGTTTTTTATTACCTGGAGATAATATGATTTATACCACTGGCACTATTGCCATCAGCGGAAATACCCTTACAGGTACGGGAACAAACTTCACTGCAGCTGGCTCGCTGATTCGTAACGGCTGTACCGTCATCGCGCTGACCAGCCCAGCGCAGGTTTTCCAGATTACCGCTATCGGCGGCGCAACCTCTCTCACCGTTACGCCAGCTGCTAACCCTGCTATCCCTGCGGGAACCAAATATGCCATTCTTCTGAGCGACAGCCTGAGCGTTGACGGTCTGGCGCAGGACATCGCTGAAACCTTCACTATGTACCAGCGTTACATGAGTGGATTCGCTGATGTGATGAACGGTACTACAGACGTCACTATCACGATTAACGGTGTGGCCGTCACAGTACCAGGCCAGAAATCACTGGCGAAGAAAGGGGATAACAGCGATATAACCAGCCTAAGTGGCCTGACTACCGCACTCAGCGTTGGCCAGGGTGGCACTGGTGCGAAAACCGCCGCAGCCGCTCGCACAAACCTCGGTTTAAGAAGTGCAGCCCAAGCCGATCTTTTAGGCACCGTTTCCCAGACTGGAGGCGTGCCTACCGGAGCCGTGATTGAGAAGGGGTCTAATTCAAATGGCGAGTATGTTCGCTTTGCCGACGGGACTCAAATTTGCCGAATGGTAGTTTCGGCTGCAGATGCTGAAAATAAAAACCTGACCTCTGCAGGCACTTTAGGCGGATATCGATCCTCACAAAACCCAGTACCTTTCCCTGCCATTTTCGCCGCTCCCGCGTACTGCTCCGGCCACATAAACAACAATGGGCATAATGTCAGAATTGAGCTTGTCAGCGGAAATCAGGCATCATGTCAGTTCGCATTTCACGCTATCAACTCTGGCACTTACGCTGGTGCCGATACTATCTACATTACGGCGATTGGCCGCTGGTTCTGAGGGTACTCAAATGAAAATTTTGCTTAGTCCACAACGTGCAGATTTCACAGTCACCTACTCAGCACAGGGCGACGTACTCACAGTTACAATGGACGAAAAAGTACATTCTTTCGATTTTTCAGATCTGCAGGACGAGACCCTTACTGAGTTCTCGTCCTCGCTTCCCATTTGCCCTTTACTCTTTGCGAAGAGGACAGATGATGGTGTAACTGTTTCAGCGCTCCACTTTTACGGACCTGAATCCAATGAGAGTGAGAGAGTCGCTTCTGTTGTAACTTTTTAGTCTTGATAGCGATTTTGACTGACTACTTATCTTAAGAAGTGGGCAGCTGCTGAAATGGCTGCCCGATATGATATTACCCATGCTGGCGAACAATAGGAGATTCAGAGGTCAGCCACATGTCAGAATCATCGAACATTTCCTCCAGCATGCGGTTCAGCTTTTCCCGATCGCTTTTGCTGGCATCGCTATTTAAAGCATTCGCCTGCATCGGCTTAACCTTCACTTCAGCATCAGGGAAAATCTGGTGCACTCGTTTCGTCAACTCGGCCAGGATAATCTCTCTGGCTCCCTCCAGGCCTTCAACGTTTCGCTTATCGTAAACAAGTTCAACAAACATTATGCGCTCCATTATCTACTGTTTGGATATACAGTATTTAAGCTATGGAGTAATCATGCGTCAAGTAAGAGTTTAAATTTTCCGTGTACACATTTGGGTACATTACGGTGTGAGTTCTTGGTTTAAAATCAAATAAAAACAATAAGATAACTGTTTTATTTTACATATCCATTTAACTAAGGGGACGAGGCGGCACGAGTATACCGTTATTTACACTTTGCGTTAAGCGCATTGCCGCCCGACTGCTCAAAGAGTCACCATTCAGGCCGATTTATTTGCCGACTTTTCATCATTTTCCTGCGCTTTCATCTCGGCTTTACGCTTATTAGACATGTCGTTACGGATCTGGGCATGACTCAACAGCGCAAAAATAAAGGTTCCGCCGCAGATGTTGCCCGCAAGCGTGGGTAGTGCAAATGGCCAGAAGAAATCGCTCCAGTGAAGCGTGCCGTTAAACACCAGATAGAGGATTTCTACAGTACCTACCACGATATGGGTGGTGTCGGCCAGCGCAATCAGCCACGTCATTAATATGATTACCACAATTTTGGCGCTGCCTGCGGAAGGGAACATCCAGACCATTGTCGCGATAATCCAGCCAGAGATAATGGCGTTAGAGAACATCTCCACGGGCGTGTTTTTCATCACATCCATACCGATTTTCACAAACGCATCCCGGGTGGGGTCATCAAATATCGGCATATATTCAAACGCCCAGGCGGCGATACCCGTGCCGATGAGGTTGCCCAGCAGGACCACGCTCCACAGACGCATCAGTAAGCCAAAGTTACCCAGAGTCGGGTTTTGCATGACAGGCAGAACGGCGGTGACCGTGTTTTCAGTAAAAAGCTGCTGGCGGGCCATAATGACGATGATAAAGCCGAAGGTGTAGCCCAGATTCTCCAGCAAAAAGCCACCGGGTACACCTTCAAGCTGCACATGGAAAATGCCCTTCGCAAGTAGCGATGCCCCCATTGAGAGGCCGGCCGCGATAGCGGACCACTGCAGGGCCATGGCATCGCGCTCCATCTCCTTTTCCCCATCCTGACGGATATGTTCATGGATCGCCATCGCGCGGGAGGGAAGGCGATCTTCATCAATCTCTATCTTTTCACCGCGCTCTTTTTCCTCGCTCTCAATTTCAAGTTCTTCATTGCTCTCGCCAATTTTCTCTTCGCCCACGTCTTTCATAACCGCTCCAGTTGGGTGTTCTTTCTTTTAAGCGTAGCGGCTTTTAACAAAATGCCCGTGGGGATGCTCTTAAAGTGAGGGTAATGGCAACAAAGGTGAGACATCTCATTCAAAGCCATTATAAAATTGCCAGCGAAACGAATTCTAAAAGCCAGGCTATGCTGAGATCAGAGTGACGGTGGTTACTGCCCGTAATTGTGCTCATAGACATCGGTAAACGTGCTGATACAATCACTTGCACGTTTACAGACGGAGCATCAAATGCTCCGTTACGGATGGCAATCAACGATAGCCATACTGAACAGGGAGAATTTTATGAAACTTCGGCTGTCGGCGCTTGCGCTGGGCGCGACGATGCTTGTGGGCTGCGCCAGCTCCGGGGAGCAAACGGGACGCTCCGATCCTCTCGAAGGATTTAACCGCTCAATGTATAGCTTCAACTATAACGTGCTGGATCCCTATGTGGTTCGCCCGGTGGCGGTTGCATGGCGTGATTATGTTCCCCAGCCTGCGCGTAACGGGTTGAGCAATTTCACCAGTAACCTTGAAGAGCCAGCGGTGATGGTCAACTACTTCCTGCAAGGCGATCCGTATCAGGGGATGGTGCACTTTACTCGCTTCTTCCTGAACTCCCTGCTGGGGATGGGGGGCTTTATCGATGTCGCCGGCATGGCGAACCCGAAACTGCAGCGTGAACAGCCGCACCGCTTCGGGAGTACGCTGGGTCATTATGGCGTCGGTTACGGCCCGTACGTTCATCTGCCGTTCTATGGCAGCTTTACCGTGCGTGATGATGGCGGTGATATGGTGGATACGCTGTATCCGGTTCTTTCGTGGCTGACCTGGCCGCTGTCGATTGGTAAATGGACGGTAGAAGGGATTGAAACACGTGCGCAACTGCTCGATTCCGACGGTCTGCTGCGTCAGTCTTCCGATCCATACATCATGGTGCGTGAAGCTTACTTCCAGAATCATGACTTTATTGCCAATGGTGGCAAGCTGAAGCCGGAAGAGAATCCAAACGCGAAGGCAATCGAGAACGAATTAAAAGATATCGATTCGGAATAAATAAAAAAGGTGAGCGATGCTCACCTTTTTTGATCCCTGCGCGAATTAGAACGCGTAGTTGAAGTTCAGGCCATACAGCCAGGCTTTACCTTCGGAAGAGAACTCATACGGACCTTCCTTGAAGCTGACTTTTTGACCGTGCATATACGAAACACCTGCATCGACAGAGGCATCTTTGTTGAATGCGTAGGTCGCACCGGCGCTCAGCCAGAAGCGGTCCTGATCCGGAATGGAGATAGAACGTTTGTCAGCCGGAACCGGGCTATCATCGAAGGCAATACCGGTACGGAACGTCCAGTTGTCATCCATATAGTAGGTGGTACCCAGTGCGATGCGGTAGGCATCACGGAAGCTTTCATCTTTATAGAACAGCGTGTCGCCTTTGCTGTTGGTCGCTTTCAGCTCCTGGAACTGGCTCCAGCTGGTGTAGGTCAGGCTATAGTGAATCGCCCACTGTGGTGCCACGCGGTTATAACCGGACAATTCCCACATTTCCGGTAAGTGCAGACTCAGAGAACCGCCAGTGGTACGGCCATCGGTGCCCATTGGCAGACCGAAGGTGCCGAGGATCTGGTTATAAGCAGAAGGCAGGCTGCTCTTGTAGTCGCCGTCAAAGTCGATTTTCACTTCGGAACGGTAGGTGAAACCGTAACGGTTGTTTTTATCGAGTTCATAAAGGATACCGGCGTTCCAGCCAAAGCCCCACTCGTCACCCTTCAGATACGCGATCTGGGTGTCTGCCGGGATCCCTGCAACCTGTTGTGCCAGAGGCGGCGGCAGTGCGCCGGAGCCCGCAACGATTTTGCCGAGATCGCCCGCGTAACGTTCGATTTTCGCTTTAGCGTAAACGGCATCAAAGCCAACGCCGAAGCTCCAGTTACTGTTCAGACGGTAAGCACCGCTCAGGTTCAGGTTCAGAGTCTCAAGGTCGGTTTTACCGCCATAGGCTCCTGCTGCGTAGTCGTTATTAAACTCGGTCGCTAAACCATAGTTAGAGGTTACGGATGCACCCCAGCCAAACTGGTCGTTGATTGGCGCGACGAAGTGCAGGTTTGGCACCCATGCCGTTGGCGCGATGTTATCGGAATTCAGGCTGGCTCCGCTCGGGGAACGGCCCGTAATATCCACACCCGGATCAACAAAGATGGCGCCCGCTGAGAACGTTGGGCGATCAAACATCATGATCAGCGCAGGGTTACGACTGGCGTTTCCTGCATCATCAGCAATTGCACCTTCCCCGGAATACGCACGGCCAAGGCCAGAGGAAGAAAATTCGTTTAACTGGAAGCCCGCTGACCAGGCGGACGTAGAGACGATTGCCACTGCGACTGCCAGCGCAGTCTTGTTGAACAGGGTTTTCTGGCTCATGACCATAACCTCATTGAGTTATTTTTATTCAATAATTGTTACATACCGTAACAGGAGCGCGAAGTGTAGGGTCTGAGGTATGACTTACAAATCAGACCAGTGGCCAGAGTATAGGTCTGACCAGCTAGAATGTTGCAAGTTTGTTTATTAATATTTTCAAACATGTTTCTTGAAACGAGATCTGGTTGGCAAAAATGTGACCATCACGACTCACCCAAAAGGGCGAATTTTGTTTTAGATCATTTTTTAGTGTGATATTGGTCACTTATCCCGTTTTGCGCCATTAACGGCTGGAGAGCGTCTGCATCGGGGCGTAAAATATCAGCATCGTGTTTATCTCGCGTCCTGCGCGAATACAGAGGAAATTGAGATATGAGTAAATGCAGTGCTGATGAAACCCCGGTTTGCTGCTGTATGGATGTTGGTACCATCATGGACAACTCCGATTGCACCGCCTCTTACAGCCGCGTGTTCACCAACCGTTCCGAAGCGGAAGAGACCCTGGCGGCGCTGAGCAAGCGCGCGCGCGACGTAGAATCCGATCCGTGTGAAATCAAGTCCACCTTCACGGAAGTGGACGGCGGCGTGAAGCTGGATATCGACTTTGTCTTCGCCTGCGAAGCTGAAACGCTGATTTTCCAACTCGGTCTGCGTTAATCTCCGCGGCCAGATGCCCTCTCCTACGGGTGAGGGTGCAAACACTCAAAACGGTAACCTCTGGGTTACCGTTTTGTTTTTACCTCGGGGCATTTTCTTTTTTCTTCTCTGTGTTTTAGTTCGCATTTTTTCGTTTCCCCAATTGGCTGAATGTAAAAAAATGGTTAAGACTATTTATCAGGTCAGACCACTTTATGTTTGCAAAATTTTTACAGGGGAATGTTATGAGTCAGGCATTACCGCTTATCACCCGACAAGGTGACCGCATTGCCATTGTCAGTGGATTGCGTACGCCGTTTGCGCGTCAGGCGACAGCGTTTCACGGCATACCGGCCGTCGATCTGGGGAAAATGGTGGTGGGGGAGATGCTGGCTCGCAGCGAAATACCGCCTGATGTCATTGAGCAGCTGGTTTTTGGCCAGGTTGTTCAGATGCCAGAAGCCCCGAACATTGCACGAGAAATTGTCCTTGGCACCGGAATGAACGTGCATACGGATGCTTACAGCGTCAGCCGTGCGTGTGCAACCAGCTTTCAGGCGGTGGCAAACGTGGCCGAAAGCCTGATGGCGGGCACCATCCGCGCCGGGATCGCCGGCGGGGCAGACTCATCCTCCGTGCTGCCGATAGGGGTCAGTAAAAAGCTGGCCCGCATTCTGGTGGATGCAAATAAAGCGCGCACCACCGGGCAAAAACTCAAGCTCTTCTCGCGTTTACGCCTTCGTGACCTGATGCCTGTTCCACCTGCGGTGGCTGAATACTCCACCGGCCTGCGCATGGGCGACACCGCCGAGCAGATGGCCAAAACCTACGGCATTACCCGGGAGCAGCAGGATGCGCTGGCTCACCGTTCCCATCAGTTGGCGGCGAAAGCCTGGTCGGAAGGCAAGCTGAACGACGAGGTGATGACCGCGTATATCCCGCCTTACCGCGAACCGCTGGTGGAAGATAACAACATTCGTGGCACTTCGACGCTGGCGGACTACGCCAGACTGCGTCCGGCATTCGACCGCAAACACGGCACCGTTACGGCCGCCAACAGTACTCCGCTGACGGATGGTGCTGCCGCGGTGATCCTGATGACCGAATCGCGAGCCAAAGAGCTTGGCCTTACCCCGCTCGGTTATCTGCGCAGCTACGCGTTCACGGCGATCGACGTCTGGCAGGACATGCTGTTAGGCCCGGCCTGGTCCACGCCGCTGGCACTGGATCGCGCAGGGTTGACCCTCGCTGATTTAACGCTGATTGATATGCACGAGGCCTTTGCCGCACAAACCCTGGCCAACGTCCAGCTACTGGCCAGCGAACGTTTTGCTCGCGATGTGCTTGGCCGCGCCCATGCCACCGGAGAAGTGGATCAAAGCAAATTTAACGTACTGGGCGGCTCTATCGCCTACGGTCATCCGTTTGCGGCAACGGGCGCAAGGATGATCACCCAAACATTACATGAGTTACGTCGCCGTGGCGGCGGTTTTGGCCTCGTCACCGCCTGCGCGGCGGGCGGTCTTGGGGCAGCAATGGTTCTGGAGGCTGAATAATGGCAATGGCATCTGCATTTAATCTGACGGTTCGCCTCGATAACGTGGCTGTGATTACCATTGATGTCCCCGACGAAAAGATGAATACCCTGAAGGCGGAATTTGGCGTTCAGGTGCGCGAGATGTTAAAGCAGATCCGCGAGAACAAAGCGATTCGCGGCCTGGTGTTTATCTCGGCAAAGCCAGACAACTTTATTGCCGGGGCCGATATCAACATGATCGCCCGGGCGCAAAGCGCGCAGGAGGCGGAAGAGCTGGCGCGCCAGGGGCAGCAGGTGATGGCGGAGATCCACTCGCTGCCGATCCCGACGATCGCCGCGATCCACGGTGCATGCCTGGGCGGTGGGCTGGAGCTGGCGCTGGCCTGTCACAGCCGTATTTGTACTGACGACGCGAAAACCGTTCTTGGGTTGCCGGAAGTACAGCTAGGGCTGCTTCCCGGCTCCGGTGGAACGCAGCGTCTGCCGCGGCTGGTTGGCGTTAGTACAGCGCTGGAGATGATCTTAACCGGCAAACAGCTGCGTGCCCGTCAGGCGCTGAAAGCGGGGCTGGTTGATGACGTCGTTCCGCATTCCATTTTGCTGGAAGCCGCCGTAGAGCTGGCGCTGAAGGGACGTCAGGCAAGACGTGCTCTGCCGGTGCGTGAGCGCATCCTGGCCGGGCCGCTGGGGCGGGCGCTGCTGTTTAGCATGGTGGGCAAGAAAACCGAACAAAAGACCAAAGGCAACTATCCGGCGGCGAAGCGCATTCTTGAGGTGATTGAAACCGGGTTGTCGCAGGGCAGCAGCAGCGGTTATGCCGCGGAGGCAAAAGCCTTTGGTGAACTGGCGATGACGCCGCAATCGCAGGCGTTGCGCAGCATCTTCTTTGCCAGCACTGACGTTAAAAAAGATCCGGGTAGTGACGCGGAACCTGCACCGCTCAACGCCGTTGGCGTTCTCGGGGGCGGACTGATGGGCGGTGGTATTGCGTTTGTCACAGCCAGCAAAGCCAAATTGCCCGTACGTATCAAAGACATCAACCCGAAAGGGATCAACCACGCGCTGCAGTACAGCTGGCAGAACCTTGATCGGAAGGTTAAACGCCGCCATATCAAGGCAAGCGAGCGGGATAAAACCGTGGCCATGATCAGCGGCACTACGGACTACCGTGGTTTTGCCCATCGCGATCTGGTCATTGAAGCGGTGTTTGAAGACCTGGCGCTTAAGCAGCAGATGGTTGCGGACGTTGAGCAACATTGTGCGCCGCACACGATTTTCGCCTCGAACACCTCTTCATTACCGATCGGTGATATCGCAGCGAAAGCCGCGCGTCCTGAGCAGGTGATTGGCCTGCACTTTTTTAGTCCGGTTGAAAAAATGCCGCTGGTTGAAGTTATTCCACACGCGTCAACCAGCCCGCAGACTGTCTCTACGGTAGTGAAACTGGCGAAAAAGCAGGGCAAAACCCCGATCGTCGTGGCGGATAAAGCGGGATTCTACGTCAACCGAATTCTGGCGCCGTATATCAACGAAGCGATGCGCCTGCTGGTGGAAGGGGAGAAGATCGAACACGTCGACGAGGCGCTGGTCAAGTTTGGTTTCCCCGTTGGCCCAATCCAACTTTTGGATGAGGTAGGAATAGACACCGGCACTAAAATTATACCTGTGCTGGAGGCCGCATATGGCGAGCGTTTTAGCCCGCCTGCAAACATTGTTTCTGCAATTTTGAAGGACGATCGCAAAGGCAGAAAAAATGAACGCGGTTTCTATCTTTACGGTGCAAAAGGGCGTAAAAGCAAGAAACAGGTCGACCCTTCGGTCTATGGGCTTATCACAACAACCGGACAGGCGAAACTGTCTGCCGTTCAGTGTGCTGAACGCTGTGTGATGATGATGCTTAATGAAGCCGCACGCTGTTTTGGCGAGCAGGTGATTAAAAGCGCACGCGATGGCGATATTGGCGCCGTATTTGGTATTGGTTTCCCGCCGTTCCTTGGCGGCCCGTTCCGTTACATGGACACCCTCGGAGCGGGTGAAGTGGTTGCGATTCTGCAACGTCTTGCCACGCAGTATGGTCCCCGGTTTACACCCTGTGACGAATTATTGCAGATGGCGGAACGGGGCCAGACATTTTGGCCAGCAAGGGAAACTGTCCTCGTAAGTTGAGGTCAAAGAAGGGTAAATCCGGCGGTGAATGAATCTGATTTGGCGATTTTGTAAACAGAGATTGACTATACTTACGCCATTGAGGTAAAAAACAGCGTTTCATTCACCGAATGGATCAGGCACAATGCCCGGCCATCGGGTTTTCTACCTCAAGCATCAATCGCGGGTAGTTAACGCCGGTGATTCTGGTTAACAAAAGCGGTGCAATATGCAAGTTTTTATCATGCGTCACGGCGACGCGGCACTCGATGCCGCCAGTGACTCAGTACGTCCTTTAACCGTCTGCGGCTGCGACGAATCTCGTCAGATGGCGAACTGGCTTAAAGGTCAAAAAGTGGACATTGAACGCGTTCTGGTGAGTCCGTTCCTGCGTGCTGAACAGACGCTGGATGTGGTAGGGGAGTGTATGAACCTGCCGACCAGCGTGGATGTTCTCCCTGAACTCACGCCGTGTGGTGATGTCGGCCTTGTCAGTGCCTACCTGCAGGCGCTGTGCAATGAAGGTGTCGCTTCTGCACTGGTCATTTCCCACCTGCCACTGGTTGGCTATCTGGTATCTGAACTGTGCCCGGGCGAGACGCCACCGATGTTTACGACCTCCGCCATTGCCAACGTCACCCTCGACGAAACCGGCAAAGGGGTCTTCAACTGGCAAATGAGTCCATGCAATCTCCGGATGGCGAAAGCAATCTGAGGTGACGTGCGATAAGGCGGGAGCAACTATGCCTCCCGCCATGTTTTCAGGGCAGTTCTGGCGGTTGCCACTCCTCAACCTCAATCAACACCAGCAAGGCGGCATCTCCGCCGTACTCTTTGGGCGCCTGATGAAACGCCATCACGTGTGGATGCTGAGCCAGCCACAGCGGCGTTTGTTGCTTAAGAACATGTTTACCGTGGCCGTGCATCACGCAGGCACAAAACACATGTTCGCGGCGACAGGCGGCAATCAACGCTCCCAGCTCCTGTTTCGCCTGCATCTGCGTCAAACCATGCAAATCGAGAAACAGCTCGGGTGAATAATCTCCCCGGCGTAATTTTTTCAGCTCAAAGTGGCTGACATCTTCGCGAACGTACTTGACCGCACCCTGCGTGTTAAGCAGCGGCTGAAACTCATCGGAAAAATAGTGGCTATTATCCGCCTGCTCCTGCAATAGCCTTTTGACCGGCACTTCGCTGACTTTTTTGCGCATCGGCCGGTGGACAATCGTATCCTGCTTGATTTGACGCGTCCCGGTCATGAGCTGACGGAAGAGCGCCTGATCCTCCTCGCTGAGCGATGTTTTCTTTTTCATTCGTCGTTCTCATCTCGTATTTCCGATAGTGTACCCGACTAAACGCATTTTTTAACCTCAAGCGGTACGCGTCATTGCTGATTTATCGCCGTCTTCATGGCAAACTAGCCGCCGAAAATTATGCGAGCATGCCCTGGAGGAAAGAGTGGATAAAATTTTTGTCGATGAAGCAGTAAACGAGCTGCATACCATACAGGACATGTTGCGCTGGTCGGTTAGCCGCTTCAGCGCCGCCAATATCTGGTACGGACACGGTACGGATAACCCGTGGGATGAAGCTGTTCAACTGGTGCTGCCTTCTCTTTACCTGCCGCTCGATATTCCGGAAGACATGCGCACCGCGCGTCTGACCTCCAGCGAAAAGCACCGCATCGTTGAGCGTGTGATCCGCCGCGTGAACGAGCGTATTCCGGTAGCCTATCTGACCAACAAAGCCTGGTTCTGCGGTCACGAATTCTATGTTGATGAACGCGTGCTGGTGCCGCGCTCGCCAATTGGTGAGCTGATCAACAACCACTTCGAAGGGCTGATTAACCGTCAACCGCAGCACATTCTGGATATGTGTACCGGCAGCGGCTGCATTGCCATTGCCTGCGCTTATGCCTTCCCGGAAGCGGAAGTGGACGCGGTGGACATCTCCACCGACGCACTGGCTGTAACCGAGCACAATATCGAAGAACACGGGCTGATCCACCATGTTACGCCTATCCGCTCCGATCTGTTCCGTGACCTGCCGACGCTGCAGTACGATCTGATCGTAACCAACCCGCCGTACGTGGATGCGGAAGATATGTCCGATCTGCCGAACGAATATCGTCACGAGCCAGAATTGGGCCTGGCATCGGGTTCTGACGGCCTGAAGCTGACCCGCCGCATTCTGGCCTGCGCACCGGATTATCTGACCGACGACGGTGTTCTGATTTGTGAAGTGGGCAACAGCATGGTACATCTGATAGAGCAGTACCCGGATGTGCCGTTCACCTGGCTTGAGTTCGACAACGGCGGTGACGGCGTCTTTATGCTGACCAAAGCGCAGCTGCTCGACGCGCGCGAACATTTCAGCATCTACAAAGATTAATCCAGCGGGCTTCGGCCCGTTTCACAACGCTCACACACAAATAACGACATCGGAGCCGTGATGGCAGGAAACAGTATTGGACAAATATTCCGCGTGACCACCTTTGGTGAGTCGCACGGGCTGGCACTGGGCTGTATCGTTGACGGCGTACCGCCAGGCATCGAACTCACCGAAGCCGATTTACAGCACGACCTTGACCGTCGTCGTCCGGGCACCTCTCGCTACACCACGCAGCGTCGCGAGCCGGACCAGGTCAAAATTCTCTCAGGCGTTTTTGAAGGCCGCACCACCGGGACCAGTATTGGTCTGCTGATTGAAAACACCGACCAACGTTCTCAGGACTACGGTGCCATCAAAGATGTGTTCCGTCCGGGCCACGCTGACTACACCTACGAACAAAAGTACGGTTTTCGCGACTATCGCGGCGGTGGACGCTCCTCCGCCCGTGAAACCGCGATGCGCGTCGCCGCAGGTGCGATTGCCAAGAAATACCTGCAGCAGAAATTTGGCATCGTGATCCGCGGTTGCCTGACCCAGATGGGCGACATTCCGCTGGCCATTAAAGACTGGGAGCAGGTTGAACAGAACCCGTTCTTCTGTGCTGATGTCGAGAAGCTGGAGGCGCTGGACGAGCTGATGCGTGGCCTGAAAAAAGAGGGCGACTCTATCGGTGCAAAAGTGACCGTGGTGGCTGACGGCGTACCGCCAGGCTGGGGTGAGCCTGTATTTGACCGTCTGGACGCGGACATTGCCCACGCGCTGATGAGCATCAACGCGGTGAAGGGCGTCGAAATTGGCGACGGTTTTGACGTGGTTCAGCTTCGCGGCAGCCAGAACCGTGACGAAATTACAAGAGAGGGCTTCCAGAGCAACCATGCGGGTGGCATTCTCGGCGGCATCAGCAGCGGGCAGCAGATTATTGCCAATATCGCGCTGAAGCCAACGTCCAGCATTACCGTGCCGGGCCACACGATTAACCGCTCTGGTGAAGAAGTTGAGATGATCACCAAAGGACGTCACGATCCGTGTGTCGGGATCCGCGCGGTGCCGATTGCAGAAGCCATGCTGGCAATCGTGTTGATGGATCACTTCCTGCGCCAGCGTGCGCAGAATGCGGATGTGACGACCACCATTCCACGCTGGTAACTATGAAAAAAACCGCAATTGCTCTGCTGGCGCTACTCGCCAGTGGGGCCAGTCTGGCCGCCACGCCATGGCAAAAAATCACTCACCCGGTGGCGGGAAGCGCGCAGTCGATTGGTGCGTTCTCCAATGGCTGTATCGTTGGTGCGCAGGAACTTCCTCTGCAGTCGGATACTTATCAGGTGATGCGTACCGACCAGCGTCGTTACTTCGGCCACCCGGATCTGGTGCTGTTTATCCAGCGTCTGGGCAACCAGGTGCATAACCTGGGGCTGGGTACGATGCTGATTGGCGATATGGGTATGCCTGCTGGCGGTCGTTTCAACGGTGGGCACGCCAGTCACCAGACCGGGCTGGATGTGGATATTTTCCTGCAGTTGCCTAAAACGCGCTGGACCTCGGCACAACTGCTGAAGCCGCAGGCGCTGGATCTGGTGGCGCGTGACGGCAAAAGCGTTGTGCCGTCGCTGTGGACCCCGGATGTTTTCAGCCTGATTAAGCTGGCAGCGAAGGACAACGAGGTCACGCGGATCTTCGTTAACCCGGCCATCAAGCAGCAGCTCTGCCTGGATGAGGGAACCGATCGCGACTGGCTGCGCAAAGTGCGTCCGTGGTTCCAGCATCGTGCGCATATGCACGTACGTCTGCGCTGCCCGGCAAACAGTCTGGAATGTGAAGATCAGCCGCTACCACCGCCAGGCGATGGCTGCGGTGCGGAACTGCAAAGCTGGTTTGAACCGGCAAAACCTGGAACCTCTAAGCCTGAGAAGAAGACACCGCCTCCGTTGCCGCCTTCCTGCCAGGCGCTACTGGATGAGCATGTACTTTAATGGATAATTTCGTCGACCTGTTTATGGTGTCACCGCTGCTGCTGGTGGTGCTGTTCTTTGTGGCAATGCTGGCCGGTTTTATCGATGCCCTCGCGGGCGGTGGCGGGTTGCTTACCGTTCCGGCGCTGCTGGCGGCGGGCATGAGCCCGGCTCAGGCGCTTGCCACCAACAAGCTTCAGGCCTGCGGCGGGTCCCTTTCCGCGTCGCTCTATTTTATTCGCCGTAAGGTGGTTAATCTTGCCGACCAGAAGCTCAATATTCTGATGACCTTCATCGGCTCAACCTCCGGTGCGCTGTTGGTTCAGCACGTACAGTCTGACATTCTGCGTCAGATCCTGCCGGTGCTGGTCATCTGTATTGGACTCTACTTTCTGCTGATGCCTAAGCTCGGTGAAGAGGACAGGCAGCGTCGGCTGCATGGTCTGCCGTTCGCGCTTATCGCAGGCGGCTGCGTCGGGTTTTACGATGGCTTCTTTGGCCCGGGCGCCGGGTCGTTCTATGCCCTGGCGTTTGTCACGCTGGCCGGATTTAACCTCGCCAAATCAACCGCCCACGCTAAAGTGCTGAATGCCACCTCGAACGTCGGCGGCCTGCTGCTGTTTATCATCGGCGGCAAGGTTATCTGGGCAACCGGGTTTGTGATGATGGCGGGGCAGTTTTTAGGCGCGCGCGCGGGCTCGCGTCTGGTATTAAGCAAAGGACAGAAGCTGATTCGCCCGATGATCGTCATCGTCTCGGCGGTGATGAGCGCCAAGCTTCTTTATGACAGCCATGGACAGGAGATCCTCACCTGGCTGGGGATGAACGCATGAACAGTACGCATAACTATGAACAGCTGATTGAGATTTTTGACGGCTGTTTTGCTGATGATTTTAATACCCGTCTGATTAAAGGCGACGACGAACCGATCTATCTTCCTGCTGATGCAGAGGTGCCCTATAACCGCATCGTGTTTGCGCATGGTTTTTACGCCAGTGGCCTGCATGAGATTTCACACTGGTGCATTGCGGGAAAAGCGCGTCGCGAGCTGGTGGACTTTGGTTACTGGTACTGTCCGGACGGACGTGACGCGGCCACGCAGGGTCAGTTTGAAGATGTGGAAGTCAAACCGCAGGCGCTGGAGTGGCTGTTCTGCGTGGCGGCGGGTTTCCCGTTCAACGTCAGTTGTGACAATCTCGAAGGGGATTTCGAGCCAGACCGTATTCTCTTCCAGCGCCGCGTGCATGCGCAGGTGATGGAGTATCTTGAGAAAGGCATCCCGGAACGCCCGGCACGTCTGATCAAGGCTTTACAGAATTATTACCATACGCCGGAGATCACGGCGGAATGCTTCCCGTGGCCGGAAGATCTTTAACAGAGGAAAGAAGATGATCGCAGAATTTGAATCACGCATTCTGGCGTTAATTGATGACATGGTGGAACACGCCAGTGATGATGAGCTGTTCGCCAGCGGTTATCTGCGTGGTCACCTGACGCTGGCCGTTGCCGAGCTGGAAGCTGGGGACGATCACTCTGCCGAGGCCATTCATGATGAAGTGAGCCGCAGCCTGGAAAAAGCCATCCAGGCGGGCGAGCTTTCTCCCCGCGACCAGTCTCTGGTGCTGGGTATGTGGGACAACCTGTTCCAGCAGGCGAAAGCGAAGTAAGCGTTTCACCTCCCTCTCCCGGTGGGAGAGGGCACCCTATTTAACCTGCTTCCCCTTCAGCAATTTCCGCACCCACAAACGATTCGGATTCAGCCCTGCGAGCGTGGTGCTGTCCAGCGGAATGGGCTCATCGCTCATTTGCGCGGCTAACGCTTCCGCCAGCAGCGGTGCAGAACATAACCCGCGCGATCCCAGTCCGCCCAGCATAAACAGCTCCGGATGAACCGGTGAGACTACTGCCGTCTCCTTGTGTTCAGCCAGATCCTGATACGCCTCAAGCGTTGCCTCATAGTCCGGTACATTTCCCGCCATGGGCAGATGATCGCGGGTGGCGCAGCGTACGCCGCAGCGCGCTTCGCCCCCGCTGACGTCAACCTCTCTCGCCCACGCCGCGTCCGGGAAGCAGTCAATCAGGCGCTGGCGGTTCTGCTGCTGATCCTCCTCGCGGTAATGCGTGTCTGTTTCACCGCGATGGTAACTGGCACCAATGCAGTGATGAGCGTTAGACGGATTTTGCGGCGTCAGGTAGCCGTCATAGCACAGCACCTGGCGTAGTTGGCTCAGTGCAGGCGCGGTCGGAATATGGCTCACCTGGCCGCCAACCGGATAAACGGGCAATGTCTCTGTCTGGACAAACTGACTGATGTGATGTCCGTTTGCCAGTACAACGCTGGCATGCGTGGCCTCTCTGCCATCGGCAAAGCGCAGGGTCCAGTGGGCTGTACGGCTAAGCGATGCAACCTTATGAGCATAATGCACCGTCAGCCCGCGTGACTGTGCCAGGGTAATCGCCGCAGTGGTCAGTTCGGCAGGGCACAGCCAGCCGCCGAGCGGATACTGAATACCGCCACAGCCCGTCTCAACGCCTGTGGTGTCTGTCACCGTTTGCGCACTTACCGCGCGGGCAATCTCTTCCGGCAGGCCCAGCGACAGCATCTGCGCGATTTTTTGCTGGCTCTTTTCATCCCAGCCGAGCTGCGTCACGCCGCACCAGTCATGATCGAACGCCACCGGAAGGGTGTCGTATACGCGACGAGCAAAGGTAAAGGCCGCGGGGAAAAACTGGAACAGCGCCGGGTCGTGCGCGCTTAAAAGCGGATAAAGGGCTCCCTGACGGTTGCCGGAGGCGCCGTTTGCCGGAGCCGGGTCAGCACAGTAGAGCGTCACCTGCCAGCCGCGGTGTAAAAGCGCGAGCGAAAGCAGGGCGCTGGCAATCCCTCCGCCGATTATCGCCACCTCACGGGAGGCGCTGGCGCGGCGTGCAAACCAGGGCGCCCGGGCGGGGATCGCCAGCGTCTGCTCCATCGTCCCGACCAGCATGTCGCGCTTGCGGCCAAACCCTTTGGTTTTTCGCATCGTAAAGCCTGCTTCCTGTAAGCCGCGGCGGACAAACCCCGCCGAGGTAAAGGTCGCGAGCGTTGCGCCAGGCCGCGCCAGACGCGCCATGGCGCTAAACAGATGCTGACTCCACATCTCCGGGTTTTTGGCTGGCGCAAACCCGTCAAGGAACCACGCGTCCACCTTCTGGTTCATCGAATCATCAAGCTTATCGGTCAGTTCGTTGATATCGCCGAGCCATAAGTCCAGCGTGACGCGTCCACCGTCCAGCAGCAGACGATGGCAACCGCCGATGGCGGGCGGCCACTGCGCCTGAAGTTGTTCAGCCCACGGGGCAAGCTCCGGCCAGCGCTGGTGCGCCAGGCGCAGGTCGTGCGCGGTGAGTGGAAATTTTTCGAAACTGATGAAATGTAATCTTTGTAGCGTAGCCTCAGGATGGGCAGCGTGAAACTGGTCGAAAGCCTGCCAGAGGGTCAAAAAATTCAGGCCGGTACCGAACCCGCTCTCTGCGACGACAAACAGACTGCGCGGATGGGCGGGAAAGCGTGCGCTGAGCTGATTTCCGTCGAGGAAAACATAGCGGGTTTCTTCCAGTCCGTTATCATTAGAAAAATAGACGTCATCAAAATCTCGGGAAACAGGTGTACCCTCAGCGTTGAATTCGAGGTTGGCGGGTTGTATAGCGTTTTGTTTCACGTAAGTTACTCGTCTGACAGGCAGTGGCACGATCTTAACGATGTGAGTCCATCGGTGCAAATTTCCGCAGAAAATGTCTGATCGGACTTGTTCGGCGTACAAGTGTACGCTATTGTGCGACTCGAAACTTACTATAGTGCGACTTACAGAGGTATTGAATGAAACGTGCAGTGATTACTGGCCTGGGCATTGTTTCCAGCATCGGTAATAACCAGCAGGAAGTCCTGGCATCTCTGCGTGAAGGACGCTCCGGGATCACTTTCTCTGAAGAGTTTAAAGATTCAGGTATGCGTAGCCACGTATGGGGTAACGTCAAACTGGACACCACCGGTTTGATTGACCGTAAAGTGGTTCGTTTCATGAACGATGCCTCTATTTATGCTTATCTCTCCATGCAGGAAGCGATCAAAGATTCTGGCCTGAGCGAAGAGGTTTACCAGAATAACCCGCGCGTGGGTCTGATTGCCGGTTCCGGTGGTTCATCCAAAGCGCAGGTATTCGGTGCTGACGCCATGCGTAGCCCGCGTGGTCTGAAAGCAGTAGGTCCGTACGTGGTAACCAAAGCCATGGGTTCTGCGGTTTCCGCGTGCCTGGCAACCCCATTCAAAATTCACGGTGTGAACTACTCCATCAGCTCTGCATGTGCGACGTCCGCACACTGCATCGGTAATGCTGTTGAGCAGATCCAACTGGGTAAACAGGACATCGTATTTGCTGGCGGCGGCGAAGAGCTGGGCTGGGAAATGGCTTGTGAATTCGACGCAATGGGTGCCCTGTCTACCAAATACAATGAAACCCCGGCTAAAGCATCCCGTACCTATGATGCGCACCGTGACGGTTTTGTTATCGCAGGCGGCGGCGGTATGGTTGTGGTTGAAGAGCTGGAACACGCTCTGGCACGTGGCGCGCACATCTACGCTGAGATCGTGGGCTACGGTGCAACGTCTGACGGCGCTGACATGGTTGCTCCATCCGGCGAAGGCGCGGTGCGCTGCATGAAGATGGCGATGCACGGCGTTGATACCCCAATCGACTACCTGAACTCCCACGGGACTTCTACGCCGGTAGGCGATGTGAAAGAACTGGGGGCGATCCGTGAAGTCTTCGGCGACAACAGCCCGGCAATCTCCGCGACCAAAGCCATGACCGGTCACTCTCTGGGGGCAGCTGGCGTGCAGGAAGCAATCTACTCTCTGCTGATGCTGGAAAATGGCTTTATCGCGCCAAGCATCAACATCGAAGAGATGGACGAGCAGGCAGCGGGCCTGAACATCGTGACCGAAACCACTGAACGTGAGCTGACGACCGTAATGTCCAACAGCTTCGGTTTTGGCGGCACCAACGCCACGCTGGTCATGCGCAAGCTGAAAGCGTAAGCGTTTGAAGGTATAGTAGAAGGGAGCCGCGAGGCTCCCTTTTTTTATGCCTGAACACGGAGTTACGCATGAAGGCCGTTATCCCTGAGAAGAGTACCCCTTCCGGGAACCTTTCCCTTTTCCGTATCGCCTTTGCGGTATTTCTGACCTATATGACCGTTGGCCTGCCGCTGCCTGTTATCCCGCTGTTTGTTCACCAGGAGCTGGGCTACGGTAATACCCTGGTTGGTATCGCCGTGGGTATTCAGTTTTTAGCTACCGTATTAACCCGCGGCTACGCCGGGCGTCTGGCGGACCAGCACGGTGCCAAACGCTCAGCGCTGCAGGGCATGTTTGCCTGCGGGCTGGCGGGCGCAGCGTGGCTGCTTGCCGCGCTTCTGCCGGTCGACGCAGCGTATAAATTTGCCCTGCTGGTGGTGGGACGTTTGATTCTCGGCTTTGGTGAAAGCCAGTTGCTGACCGGCACCCTGACCTGGGGAATGGGGCTGGTAGGCCCTGCGCGCTCGGGCAAGGTGATGTCCTGGAACGGTATGGCTATCTATGGCGCACTCGCGGCAGGTGCGCCGCTGGGGCTGTTGATCCACAGCCAGTTCGGTTTTGCCGCGCTGGCGGCCACCACCATGCTGTTACCGCTGCTGGCATGGGCATTTAACGGCTCGGTGCGCAAAGTACCTGCCCATAAAGGTGAGCGTCCTTCCCTGTGGAGCGTAATAGGTCAAATCTGGCAGCCGGGGCTGGGGCTGGCGCTACAGGGCGTGGGCTTCGCGGTGATTGGGACATTCGTTTCGCTGTACTTTATGAGCCGCGGCTGGGCGATGGCGGGCTTTACGCTAACCGCCTTTGGTGGCGCGTTTGTCCTGATGCGCGTGCTGTTCGGCTGGATGCCGGATCGCTTTGGTGGCGTGAAGGTGGCCGTGGCGTCGCTGGTGATTGAGACCCTCGGTTTGCTGCTGCTGTGGTATGCCCCTGTGGCCTCCGTTGCCCTTCTCGGAGCGGCACTGACCGGCTGCGGCTGTTCCCTGATCTTCCCGGCGCTGGGGGTTGAGGTGGTAAAACGCGTCGCGCCACAGGTGCGCGGTACGGCGTTGGGCGGTTATGCGGCGTTTCAGGACATCTCATACGGTGTCACCGGACCGCTGGCGGGGCTCCTGGCCACGTCGTTTGGCTATCCCTCTGTCTTCCTTGCGGGAGCCGTTTCAGCGGTGGTGGGGATTGTGGTGACGCTGGTGGCGTTTCGCAGGCCTTGAGCCGTTTTCGCCGGGTGGCGGCTTCGCCTTACCCGGCCTACGGTTCGGGTCGTTGTAGGCCCGGTAAGCGCAGCGCCACCGGGCAAAACATCAGGCAACCAGCCAGAAAATCGCGAGTGCAATCAGTAACGCAATAAACAGTAATCCCGGACGCGCAGAGAGGGTTCTGAAGGTCTCCACCACCGGCGCAAACAGCGGGCTATAGATCGGTTGAATATCCCTGACTTCCGGCACGCCGCCTTCTCGCTCGGCGCGGCGAATAAAGATCTGATTCAGCAAATCTTGCACCTGCGCGGTGGACAGTACCGTTTGCGGCGTGGCCTGCCAGGTCTGCTGGGCGTAATCCCTAATCACCTCAAATTCATGCGGCTCCAGCGGCTGCTTCAGTGCCGCCTGTAGCGTATGCAGGGTAGGGGTACTTTGGGTGCTCAACGTCTGGCGAGCCTGTAGCCAGGTGACCAGATGCGTAAACTGTTTGGCCGGGATCAGCTCGCCCGCTTTCACGCCGGAAAGCTCCAGCATCGACTGCCAGATAAGCTTCGTTGATTCGCCGGTGGCGGCGGCCAGCCTGGTCACCATCTGGTTCAACGTATTGTGTTCAGCAGGCAGCAGCGGACGCTCGGTTGACGGACGCTGTTGCGGTTGCGGAATGGTCAGCTGATTGGTTTGCAGCAGCGTCAGCACGGTTTTCAGCTGCTCTGGCGTTAGCTGGCTCAGGGCGGTCTGGCCAAACTGCTGGCGAATGAAATCACTGACTGCCTGACGGTTGTTGCCCTGGCTCAACAGCTCGGTCAGTTGTGCAACTATCTGGCGAGTGGTGTGATTTTGCTGTGCGGTGGTAATACGCTGATTCAGATTTTGCTCGGCCGCAGGGAAGTGGCGCGACTGCAACGGTGCATCGTTGCGGACGCCTAAATCATGCTTTACCCCGGCCCAGACTTCCGCATTTTGCTGTGAAGTGAGCGCGATCAGGCGCGTGATCAGGCGCTCCAGCACGGTGCGCTGTTGCGTGGAAAGCGGTTGTTCACCTGCAACGTTTGGCGTGACAGGGCCTTCACCCGGAGGGCGTGGTGGCGTACCTGAAATAGGCTGCATCGTCAAAAATCCTTAAAGTCAAAACTCAGCGTAAACCCGGCATGCATATATGCCTGGCGGCCAGATTATGGCACACTTGGCAGGTTTTCTTCCTCTCAAACAGGTACTCAGACGTGAAAATCCTCGTTGATGAAAATATGCCTTACGCCCGCGAGCTCTTTAGCCGCCTTGGTAATGTTAAGGCTGTCCCTGGTCGACCCATTCCGGTAAACGAGCTGGATGATGCCGATGCCCTGATGGTGCGCTCGGTGACCAAAGTAAATGAGGCGTTGCTCTCCGGCAAAGCGATTAAATTCGTCGGAACCGCAACGGCCGGGACGGATCATGTGGATGACAAATGGCTTACGCAGGCGGGGATTGGATTTTCCGCCGCGCCTGGCTGTAACGCCATTGCGGTAGTGGAATACGTTTTCTCTTCTCTGCTGATGCTGGCAGAGCGCGACGGTTTTGCGCTGAAAGACCGCACCGTAGGCATTGTCGGGGTGGGCAACGTGGGAGGACGCCTGCAAAAACGCCTTGAGGCGTTAGGCATTCGCACCCTGCTGTGTGATCCGCCGCGTAAAGACAACGGTGATGAAGGCGACTTCCGCCCCCTGGATGAGCTGGTTGAAGCATGTGACGTCATCACCTTCCATACGCCCCTCTTCAAAGAGGGGGCCTATAAGACGCTCCATCTTGCTGACGAGGCGCTGACCCGTCGTCTGAAGGCTGGCACTATTCTGATAAATGCCTGTCGTGGCCCGGTCGTCGATAACGCCGCGTTGCTGAAATGTCTGGAAGAGGGGCAGGATCTCAGCGTGGTGCTGGACGTCTGGGAGCCGGAGCCCGATCTCAACGTTGCGCTGCTGAACAAGGTCGACGTTGCAACCGCGCATATTGCGGGTTATACACTCGAAGGAAAGGCCCGTGGTACAACCCAGGTCTTTGAGGCCTATAGCGCCTTTATTGGCCGTCCGCAGCAGGTGGCGCTGGACACCTTACTCCCCGCGCCTGAATTTGGCCGCATTACCCTGCATGGCCCGCTCGATCAGGCAACGCTGAAAAGGCTGGTTCATTTGGTGTATGATGTGCGCCGCGATGATGCGCTGCTGCGTAAAGTGGCGGGGATCCCGGGGGAGTTTGACAAGCTGCGCAAGAATTACGTTGAGCGCCGTGAATGGTCTTCTCTGTATGTCATGTGCGATGACGCGGCGGCGGCAGCGCTGCTGCATAAACTGGGTTTTAACGCCGTTCATCACCCGGCGCATTAATGTCTTCTTAACGCTCCCTGTTGGATACTCCGACAGGGACGCTTTTTTATTTCTGGAGTAAACCACCATGTCTGAAGGCTGGAACATTGCCATTTTAGGTGCCACGGGTGCCGTGGGTGAAGCCCTGCTCGAAACCCTTGCTGAGCGTCAGTTCCCGGTGGGTGATATCTATGCACTGGCGCGCACTGACAGCGCCGGTGAGCATCTGCGTTTTGGCGGCAAATCCGTCATGGTTCAGGATGCCGCCGAATTCGACTGGACGCAGGCGCAGCTGGCCTTTTTTGCGGCAGGTGCTGAAGCCACCGCGTCGTACATTGAAGACGCGACGAATTCTGGCTGTCTGGTGATCGATCTGAGCGGCCTGTTCTCGATGGAGCCGGATGTCCCGCTGGTGGTGCCGGACGTGAACCCGTTTGTCCTGGCCGACTACCGTAACCGCAATATCATTGCGGTTCCCAATAGCCTGACCAGCCAGCTGCTGACCGCTCTTAAACCTTTAATCGACGATGGCGGTCTGTCGCGTATCACCGTGACCAGCCTGCTTTCCGCTTCTGCGCAAGGCAAAAAGGCCGTCGACGCGCTGGCCGGACAGAGTGCGAAGCTCCTGAACGGCATCCCGATTGACGAAGACGATTTCTTCGGCCGTCAGCTGGCATTCAATATGCTGCCGCTGCTGCCGGAT
Source organism: Enterobacter cloacae complex sp. SHL021 (assembly GCF_049237765.1). NCBI lineage: Bacteria > Pseudomonadati > Pseudomonadota > Gammaproteobacteria > Enterobacterales > Enterobacteriaceae > Enterobacter > Enterobacter cloacae complex sp. SHL021. The sequence continues at coordinate 59,758 of NZ_JBMKJG010000019.1, forward strand.
CGTGAAGGCTCCGTGCGTGAAGAGCGCCGTATCGTCGACGAAGCGCGCAAAATTCTGCAGGACGAGGGGCTGATGATCTCCGCAAATGTCGTGCAGTCGCCGGTCTTTTACGGTCATGCGCAGATGGTAGGTTTCGAAGCCCTGCGTCCGCTGGCCGCAGAAGAAGCGCGTGATGCGTTCGGCCGCGGTGAAGACATTGTGCTCTCCGAAGAGAGTGAATTCCCGACGCAGGTTGGCGATGCCACCGGCAGCGCACACCTCTCGGTGGGCTGCGTACGGAATGATTACGGTATGCCGGAGCAGGTTCAGTTCTGGTCCGTAGCCGATAACGTGCGCTTCGGCGGCGCGCTGATGGCGGTCAAAATCGCTGAAAAACTGGTGCAGGAGTATCTGTACTGATGTCAGACGTGGAACAAAAGCCGGTTCATAAAGTCGCCCTCGGTATCGAGTACGACGGCAGTAAATATTATGGCTGGCAGCGTCAAAATGAGGTGCGTAGTGTCCAGGAAAAACTGGAGAAAGCGCTCTCTCAGGTGGCGAACGAACCGATTAACGTCCTGTGTGCAGGGCGCACTGACGCCGGTGTCCACGGAACGGGGCAGGTGGTTCACTTTGAAACCACCGCCGTGCGCAAGGACGCTGCCTGGACGTTGGGTGTAAATGCGAATTTACCTGGTGACATTGCGGTGCGCTGGGTGAAAGCTGTGCCGGATGATTTTCATGCGCGTTTCAGCGCCACTGCGCGCCGTTATCGCTATGTCATCTACAATCAGCGTCTTCGTCCGGCGGTGTTAAGCCAGGGCGTGACGCATTTTTATGAACCGCTGGATGCAGAACGTATGCATCGTGCGGCGCAGTGTCTGATTGGTGAAAATGACTTTACCTCGTTTCGTGCGGTGCAGTGTCAGTCCCGCACGCCGTGGCGTAACGTCATGCACATAAACGTCAGCCGTTTTGGCGCGTATGTGGTGGTGGATATCAAAGCCAATGCCTTTGTACATCATATGGTGCGGAATATTGTGGGCAGCCTGATGGAAGTGGGTGCCGGACACCAGCCGGAGAGCTGGATTGCAGAACTGCTGGCAGCGAAGGACAGAACGCTTGCGGCAGCAACGGCGAAAGCGGAAGGGCTGTATCTGGTCTCGGTGGACTATCCGGACCGGTTTGACCTGCCAAAACCGCCAATGGGCCCGCTGTTTCTGGCGGACTAAACAAAGGTGCAATTAAGGCTTAGACAATATGGACGTAATACGTTTTCTGATTGATTTCATTCTGCATATTGATGTTCACCTGGCGGAGCTGGTCGCGCAGTATGGCGTCTGGGTGTATGCCATTCTGTTCCTCATTCTGTTCTGTGAAACCGGTCTGGTAGTCACGCCGTTTCTGCCGGGGGATTCGCTGCTGTTCGTCGCGGGGGCGTTATCTGCGCTGCCTGGCAACGATTTGAATGTGCACATAATGGTGGTGCTGATGGTGATCGCCGCAATTGTCGGTGACGCGGTCAACTACACCATTGGACGGGTCTTCGGTGAGCGCTTATTCAGCAATCCGGACTCAAAAATATTCCGTCGTAGCTATTTAGATAAAACCCATGCGTTTTATGAGCGCCACGGTGGAAAAACCATTCTCCTTGCGCGTTTTGTGCCTATTGTGCGTACATTTGCGCCATTTGTGGCGGGAATGGGGCACATGTCCTATCGTCATTTTGCGGCATACAACGTCATTGGCGCGCTGCTGTGGGTGCTGCTCTTTACCTATGCAGGCTACCTGTTTGGCGATCTCCCTGTGGTTCAGGAAAACCTTAAGTTACTGATTGTAGCGATTATTGTGCTTTCTGTTTTACCGGGTGTTATCGAAATTATTCGTCACAAGCGCGCGGCAGCAAAGCAAGCGAAGTAAATGCACGCAGGCGGTTCGACCACTTTTTTATCCAAAGTTTCGGGCTGTTATGTTTTAATGTGCAACATTCATGGTCTGTTGGAGGCAAAAATGGCATTATTCGCCTCTTACAGCAAAACTGGCATACGACCAGGTTCAGGCAGAAAGGTTATCAATGAGCTGGATTGAACGAATTAAAAGCAACATTACCCCAACGCGTAAAGCGAGCATTCCTGAAGGGGTATGGACGAAGTGTGATAGCTGTGGTCAGGTTCTGTATCGCGCAGAACTGGAACGCAATCTTGAGGTGTGTCCGAAGTGTGACCACCACATGCGCATGACGGCGCGTAATCGCCTGCACAGCCTGCTGGACGAAGGTTCTCTGGTAGAACTGGGTAGCGAGCTTGAGCCAAAAGATGTGCTCAAGTTCCGTGATTCCAAAAAATATAAAGATCGTCTGGCCTCTGCACAGAAAGAGACCGGCGAGAAAGACGCGCTGGTCGTGATGAAAGGCACCCTGCACGAGATGCCGGTAGTGGCCGCCGCGTTTGAGTTCTCCTTCATGGGTGGCTCAATGGGTTCCGTGGTCGGTGCGCGCTTTGTGCGTGCTGTTGAGCAGGCGCTGGAAGACAACTGCCCGCTGATCTGCTTCTCCGCCTCTGGCGGTGCACGTATGCAGGAAGCGCTGATGTCGCTGATGCAGATGGCGAAAACCTCTGCTGCGCTGGCTAAAATGCAGGAGCGCGGTCTGCCGTACATCTCTGTACTGACCGACCCAACCATGGGTGGCGTTTCTGCAAGCTTTGCGATGCTGGGCGATCTGAACATCGCTGAGCCAAAAGCGCTGATCGGCTTTGCTGGTCCTCGCGTTATCGAGCAGACCGTACGTGAAAAACTGCCGCCGGGCTTCCAGCGCAGTGAGTTCCTTATTGAGAAAGGCGCGATTGACATGATCGTCCGCCGCCCGGAAATGCGCCTGAAACTGGCAAGCATCCTGGCGAAGCTGATGAATCTGCCAGCGCCGAACCCGGATGAGCCGCGCGAAGGCGTGGTAGTACCGGATCAGGAACCCGAGGCCTGATAACTGAAAAGGGCAGGGCCGGTTGGCGCTGCCCTTTTGCTTTATAAACTGTTAATGACAACCGGGCATCATGGAAAATAAAAGCATTCCCCAAGCCACGTCGCCCCTGGCCACGTGGCTTTCTTATCTGGAAAACCTGCACAGTAAAACCATTGATATGGGGCTTGAACGCGTAAGCCAGGTTGCTGCGCGTCTCGATGTGCTGAAACCTGCGCCGTTTGTTTTTACCGTCGCCGGAACCAACGGTAAAGGCACCACCTGCCGTACGCTGGAAGCTGTCCTGATGGCTGCCGGTTACAAGGTTGGTGTCTACAGCTCTCCGCATCTGGTACGTTACACCGAGCGGGTTCGCGTGCAAAACAGCGAACTGCCAGAGTCTGCGCATACGGCGTCGTTCGCGGAAATTGAAGCGGCGCGCGGTGAGATCTCATTAACCTATTTCGAATACGGCACCCTGTCGGCACTGTGGCTGTTTAAACAGGCGCAACTTGACGTGGTGATTCTGGAAGTGGGCCTCGGCGGGCGTCTGGATGCCACCAATATGGTGGATGCCGATGTGTCGGTGGTCACCAGTATTGCCCTGGATCATACCGACTGGCTGGGCCCCGATCGCGAAAGTATTGGCCGTGAGAAGGCCGGTATTTTCCGCACGAATAAGCCCGCGGTGGTTGGCGAGCCGGATATGCCGCACACCATTGCCGACGTGGCGAAAGAGAAGGGCGCTCACCTGCTGCGCCGGGGTGTGGACTGGCAGTATGAGGTTCAGAACAACGGCTGGCGCTATCGCGATGCGCAGGGAACGCTGAAGAATCTGCCCCTGCCGCAGGTACCGCAACCTAATGCCGCCACCGCCCTGGCGGCACTGCGCGCAAGCGGGCTGGCGGTGAGCGAACAGGCCATCCGCGACGGTATTCAGAATGCGATTCTGCCCGGGCGTTTTCAGATTGTCAGCGACGCTCCGCGGCTGATACTGGATGTCGCACATAACCCGCATGCTGCGGCGTATCTCGCCGCGCGTCTCAAATCGTTACCAAAAACCGGGCGCGTGCTGGCGGTTATCGGTATGCTTCATGATAAAGATATCGGCGGTACGCTGGCCTGCATGGAGAGTGTGGTCGATAGCTGGTATTGTGCTCCTCTGGAGGGGCCGCGCGGTGCGACGGCCGAGCAGTTGCTGGAACATCTCGGCAAAGGCGCAATCTACAATAGCGTGGCTCAGGCCTGGCAAGCCGCGATGGCGGATGCTAAACCAGAAGATACCGTGCTGGTGTGTGGTTCGTTCCACACGGTGGCACATGTCATGGAAGTGATGGACGCGGGGAGAACCGGTGGCGAGTAAGTTTCAGAACCGTTTAACAGGAACCATTGTGCTGGTCGCGCTCGGGGTGATTATCCTCCCGGGTCTGCTCGACGGGCAGAAAAAGCATTACCAGGATGAATTTGCAGCCATTCCGCTGGTGCCGAAGCCGGGCGATCGCGACGAACCGGATATGCTGCCTGCGGCGACCCAGGCGCTGCCTGCTCAGCCGCCGGAAGGGGCGGCTGAAGAAGTGCGTGCCGGGGATGCGGCCGCGCCGTCCCTCGATCCGTCTCGTCTGGCGGCGAATAACAACATCGAAATCGATCCGGTGCCGGTAGAGCAGCCGAAACCGGTTGAAAAACCGAAGCCGGTGGAAAAAACACAACCGAAACCGCAGCGGGATAAAGCAGCAGAACAGCTGGCCGCGGCTTCAGAGACGCCGCCTGCGGCAAAACCGGCCCAGCAAGAGGCTCCACCGACGGGTAAAGCCTACGTTGTACAGTTGGGGGCGCTGAAAAATGCCGATAAGGTCAATGAGGTAGTGGGTAAGCTGCGCAGTGCGGGTTATCGCGTTTACACTTCACCTTCCACGCCGGTGCAGGGTAAAATCACCCGTATCCTTGTGGGGCCAGAAGCGTCTAAGGATAAGCTCAAAGGCTCGCTCGGTGAGCTGAAGCAGATCTCTGGCCTGAGCGGTGTGGTGATGAACTACAGCGCGAACTGATAAGGTTCCCCTCACCCCGGCCCTCTTCCCAAAGGGGAGAGGGTGAGGGGGAGTGGCAGACGTCCAAAGAGACGTAATAAGCCAACGGCGTTGAACATTTTTTCAGCGCCTTTTTTATTTACGCGCGGGAAGGAAATCCCTGCGCAAACGTTTTCTTTTTCTGTTAGAATTCGCCCCGAACTGGATGACAGGGCGTTAAATCGTGGGACACATATGGTCTGGATTGATTACGCCATCATTGCGGTGATTGGTTTTTCCTGTCTGGTTAGCCTGATCCGTGGCTTTGTTCGTGAAGCGTTATCGCTGGTGACTTGGGGTTGTGCTTTCTTTGTTGCCAGTCATTACTACACTTACCTGTCTGTCTGGTTCACGGGCTTTGAAGATGAACTGGTCCGAAATGGAATCGCCATCGCGGTGCTGTTTATCGCGACGCTGATTGTCGGCGCTATCGTGAATTACGTGATAGGTCAGCTGGTCGAGAAAACCGGTCTGTCAGGAACGGACAGGGTGCTCGGGATCTGTTTCGGGGCATTACGAGGCGTGCTGATTGTGGCCGCGATACTGTTCTTCCTGGATACCTTTACCGGGTTTTCCAAAAGCGAAGACTGGCAGAAATCGCAGCTCATTCCAGAGTTCAGCTTCATCATCAGGTGGTTCTTTGACTATCTGCAAAGCTCGTCGAGTTTCTTGCCCAGAGCGTAACCCGCTCTGAGATGTGGCTTAACGAGGAAAAGACGAATGTGCGGTATTGTCGGTATCGCCGGTTTCATGCCGGTAAACCAGTCGATTTATGACGCGTTAACGGTGCTTCAGCACCGTGGGCAGGATGCTGCGGGTATCATCACCATTGATGCAAACAACTGCTTCCGTTTACGTAAGGCGAATGGCCTGGTAAACGATGTGTTTGAAGCCCGCCATATGCAGCGTCTGCAAGGTAATATGGGGATCGGTCACGTTCGTTATCCTACTGCTGGCAGTTCCAGCGCCTCTGAGGCACAGCCTTTCTACGTCAACTCACCGTATGGCATCACGCTTGCTCACAACGGCAACCTGACCAACGCGCATGAGCTGCGTAAAAAGCTGTTTGAAGAGAAACGTCGCCACATTAACACCACCTCTGATTCAGAAATCCTGCTCAACGTGTTCGCGAGCGAGCTGGATAATTTCCGCCACTATCCGCTGGAAGCAGACAATATCTTTGCCGCCGTTGCTGCGACAAACCGCCAGATCCGCGGTGCCTACGCCTGCGTGGCGATGATTATCGGTCACGGAATGGTCGCCTTCCGCGATCCAAACGGTATCCGCCCGCTGGTGCTCGGTAAGCGTGACCTGGGTGATGGCCGTACCGAATATATGGTTGCCTCTGAAAGCGTGGCGCTGGACACCCTGGGCTTCGAATTCTTGCGTGATGTAGCCCCTGGCGAAGCGGTCTATATCACTGAGAAGGGCCAGCTGTTTACCCGCCAGTGTGCAGACAACCCGGTCAGCAACCCGTGCCTGTTCGAATACGTGTATTTTGCCCGTCCGGACTCGTTTATCGATAAGATCTCCGTCTACAGCGCCCGCGTGAACATGGGAACCAAGCTGGGTGAGAAGATTGCCCGCGAGTGGGACGATCTGGACATCGACGTGGTCATTCCTATCCCGGAAACGTCCTGCGATATCGCGCTGGAAATCGCCCGCATTCTGGATAAGCCATACCGTCAGGGCTTCGTGAAGAACCGCTACGTTGGCCGTACCTTTATCATGCCGGGTCAGCAGCTGCGCCGTAAGTCCGTGCGTCGTAAACTGAACGCTAACCGCGCTGAGTTCCGCGACAAGAACGTGCTGCTGGTGGATGACTCCATTGTACGTGGCACCACCTCAGAGCAGATTATCGAGATGGCGCGTGAAGCCGGTGCGAAGAAAGTGTATCTGGCCTCTGCGGCACCGGAGATTCGCTTCCCGAACGTGTATGGCATTGATATGCCTACCGCGAACGAGCTGATTGCCCACGGCCGTGAAGTGGACGAGATTCGCCAGATCATCGGTGCCGATGGCCTGATTTTCCAGGATCTGAACGATCTTATCGACGCGGTGCGCGCCGAGAACCCGGATATTCAGCAGTTTGAATGTTCCGTGTTTAACGGGGTTTACGTCACCAAAGATGTTGATCAGCAGTATCTGGACTATCTCGATTCGCTGCGCAACGACGATGCGAAAGCCGTCCAGCTGCAAAACGATCTCGAAAGCTTAGAGATGCACAACGAAGGTTAATTGTGCAGGCAGGTGAGGGCCTTCGCCCTCACTTGCAACTCCCCGCAAAATCCTGCACAGTCTGCCCTGAAATCAGTAAGGGCGAAAATCATGAAACGACTCATTGTTGGGCTTAGCGGCGCCAGTGGCGCGATCTACGGCGTGCGTCTGTTGCAGGTGCTGCGTGACGTGGCGGAAGTCGAAACCCATCTGGTGATGAGCCAGGCTGCGCGCCAGACCCTCTCCCTCGAAACCGATCTCTCCCTGCGCGATGTCCAGGCGCTGGCGGATGTGGTACACGATGCCCGCGATATCGCTGCCAGCATCTCCTCCGGCTCGTTTAAAACCGCGGGCATGGTGATATTGCCCTGTTCAATTAAGACCCTCTCCGGCATCGTTAACAGCTATACCGACACGCTGGTGACGCGTGCGGCGGACGTGGTGCTGAAGGAGCGTCGTCCTCTGGTGCTTTGCGTGCGCGAAACGCCGCTGCATCTGGGGCATCTGCGTTTAATGACCCAGGCCGCTGAACTGGGCGCGGTGATCATGCCGCCGGTGCCGGCGTTTTATCATCGTCCGGCCTCGCTCGATGACGTGATTAATCAGACAGTGAACCGCGTGCTGGATCAGTTTGATATCCACCTGCCCGAAGACCTCTTCACCCGCTGGCAGGGCGCCTGATTCTGTGCACAAACAGCGTGCATGAACAGAGACGATGCCCTGTTTCAGGGCAAAATTGCAACGGCGATCATATCCTCGACATTTAATTCGTTTTTTCCCTTTTTCTCTTTCCGGTTCGTTCGGCAGACCTGCTATCTTTCACCATTAAGGCAATATCGCAACGTTTTATTAACATATTTAACGTCGAAGTTTTGACCCGACGGCAATGTGGCATAAGACCTGCAAGAGAAGCCTGCAACACAACACACAACACAATACATAATAAAATCACGGTACTTGAGGGTAAATGTATGAAGAAGACGGTTCTGGCTCTGTCTTTGCTGGTGGGGTTAAGTGCAGCAGCAGGTAGCTATGCAGCGCTTCCACAGACAGTGCGTATCGGTACAGACGCAACCTACGCGCCATTCTCTTCCAAGGATGCGAAAGGCGATTTCGTAGGGTTTGATATCGATCTGGGTAATGAGATGTGCAAACGCATTGCGGTGAAATGCACATGGGTGGGCAGCGACTTTGACGCGTTAATTCCGTCGCTGAAAGCCAAGAAAATCGACGCCATTATCTCTTCTCTTTCCATCACCGAAAAACGTCAACAGGAAATTGCCTTCTCTGACAAGCTCTACGCCGCGGATTCCCGTCTGATTGCGGCAAAAGGCTCCCCCATTCAGCCAACCATTGACTCCCTGAAAGGCAAGCATGTCGGCGTGCTGCAGGGGTCGACTCAGGAAGGTTATGCCAATGCAAACTGGCGTGAGAAGGGCGTTGACGTGGTGGCTTACCAGAACCAGGATCTGATTTATTCTGACCTGGCGGCCGGTCGTCTGGATGCGGCATTCCAGGATGAGGTTGCCGCAAGTGAAGGCTTCCTGAAACAGCCGGCAGGTAAAGACTACGCCTTTGCTGGCCCGTCCGTGAAAGACAAAAAATACTTTGGTGACGGCACCGGTATTGGCCTGCGTAAAGATGATACCGAGCTGAAAGCCGCCTTCGACAAAGCGTTTGCAGAACTGCGCAAAGACGGTACCTACGACAAACTGGCGAAGAAATACTTCGACTTCAACGTCTACGGTGATTGATACTCGATGATGGTGCACTGTTCTGGTGCATTGCGGGTGTGATTGATCCAATATGGTGCGTTTCGTGCACCGTATTGGATCGCTGTGTGCATACTTACGCATTTATCATGCAAAAAATCTCGCCTGAAAGGCATTAATCTTTGCCTGATGGCGTGGATTGATGGCACATTAGCACCACCCCGTCGTCGTAAAAATCACGTAAGAAGACAGTTTGTTGAGGACAGATATGAAAAAACTCGTGTTGTCGTTATCTCTGGTGCTGGCCTTTTCCAGCGCTACCGCGGCGTTCGCAGCAATTCCGCAGAAAATTCGTATTGGTACCGACCCTACCTATGCCCCGTTCGAATCTAAGAATTCGAAGGGTGAACTGGTCGGTTTTGACATTGATCTGGCCAATGAGCTGTGCAAACGCATCAAAGCGCAGTGTACCTACGTTGAGAACCCGCTGGATGCACTGATCCCATCGCTGAAAGCCAAAAAAATCGACGTTATCATGTCCTCGCTTTCCATCACTGAAAAACGTCAACAGGAGATTGCCTTCACCGACAAACTCTATGCGGCAGATTCTCGTCTGGTGGTGGCTAAATCGTCTGATATCCAGCCTACCCTCGAATCACTGAAAGGCAAACGCGTGGGCGTGCTGCAGGGCACTACCCAGGAAACCTACGGTAATGAACACTGGGCACCGAAGGGGATTGAAATCGTCTCTTATCAGGGCCAGGAAAATATCTACGCTGATCTGACGGCAGGCCGTATCGACGCCGCTTTCCAGGATGAAGTCGCCGCGAGTGAAGGCTTCCTGAAGACGCCGGTAGGTAAAGATTACAAATTTGGCGGCCCATCCATTAAAGATGTGAAGTTGTTTGGTGTCGGCACCGGTATGGGTCTGCGTAAAGAAGACAACGAGCTGCGCGAAGCGCTGAACAAAGCATTCGCTGAAATGCGCGCGGATGGCACGTACGACAAACTGGCGAAAAAGTACTTCGATTTTAATGTTTACGGCGGCTAATCGCCCCGTCAAATAACGTGCGGCCCCTCCCGCTCAGGGAGGGGATAAGACACGGTCCATCACTCACGATACGACAGGGCTCGCGGTATGCTGTACGGATTTTCTGGCGTTATTTTACAGGGCGCGCTTGTCACCCTTGAGCTGGCTATCAGCTCCGTGGTGCTGGCGGTGCTGATAGGTCTGGCAGGCGCAGGGGCGAAGCTTTCGGCTAACAAACCGCTGGCGCTGATTTTTGAAGGTTATACCACGCTGATTCGCGGCGTTCCCGATCTGGTGCTGATGCTGCTTATCTTTTACGGGCTGCAGATCGCGCTTAACAGCGTGACGGACGCCATGGGAATGGGACAGATCGATATCGATCCGATGGTAGCCGGTATTATCACTCTCGGTTTTATCTACGGCGCGTACTTTACCGAAACTTTCCGCGGCGCTTATATGGCGGTACCGAAAGGACACATAGAAGCGGCGACCGCCTACGGTTTTACCTCCTCCCAGACGTTTCGCCGGATTATGTTCCCGGCCATGATGCGCTACGCGCTTCCGGGCATTGGCAACAACTGGCAGGTTATCCTCAAGGCCACGGCGCTGGTCTCTCTGCTGGGTCTGGAAGATGTGGTAAAGGCCACGCAGCTTGCCGGTAAAAGTACCTGGGAGCCGTTCTACTTTGCGGTGGTGTGTGGCGTGATCTATCTGGTCTTTACGACCGTCTCCAATGGTGTGCTGCTTCTGCTCGAACGTCGCTACTCCGTGGGTGTGAAGAGGGCTGACCTGTGATTGAGATTATTCAGGAATACTGGAAATCGCTGCTGTGGACGGACGGCTATCGCTTTACCGGCGTGGCCATTACGCTGTGGCTGCTGATCTCTTCGGTGGTGATGGGTGGCTTTCTGGCGGTGTTTCTTGCCATTGGCCGCGTGTCGAACAATAAATTTATTCAGTTCCCGATCTGGCTGTTTACCTACGTATTCCGCGGTACACCGCTTTACGTACAGTTGCTGGTGTTCTATTCGGGCATGTATACGCTGGAGATTGTGAAAGGCACCGAGATGCTGAACGCCTTCTTCCGCAGCGGCCTGAACTGTACGGTACTGGCGTTGACGCTCAACACCTGCGCCTACACCACCGAGATTTTCGCCGGGGCCATCCGCTCCGTTCCTTACGGAGAAATCGAAGCGGCGCGCGCGTACGGCTTCTCGTCGGTGAAACTGTACCGTTGCATTATTCTGCCGTCGGCGCTGCGTATCGCATTGCCAGCCTACAGTAACGAAGTGATTTTAATGCTCCACTCCACCGCGCTGGCCTTTACCGCCACGGTGCCGGACCTGCTTAAAATCGCCCGCGATATCAACTCTGCGACCTATCAGCCGTTTACCGCGTTTGGCATTGCGGCAGTGCTCTATTTGATTATTTCATACGTCCTGATTAGCCTGTTCCGTAAGGCAGAAAAGCGCTGGTTGCAGCATATAAAACCCTCTTCGACGCACTGAGAATGATGATGGCTGAGAACAAATTAAACGTAATTGATTTGCACAAACGCTACGGCGAACATGAAGTGCTGAAAGGGGTGTCGCTGCAGGCAAATGCAGGCGACGTGATCAGTATTATCGGATCATCTGGCTCGGGGAAAAGTACCTTCCTGCGCTGCATCAACTTCCTCGAAAAGCCGAGTGAAGGCTCAATTGTGGTGAGCGGGCAGAATATCAATCTGACCCGGGATAAAGACGGCCAGCTGAAGGTGGCAGATAAGAACCAGCTGCGCCTGCTGCGCACGCGACTGACAATGGTTTTCCAGCACTTCAACCTCTGGAGCCACATGACGGTGCTGGAGAACGTTATGGAAGCGCCGGTTCAGGTGCTGGGTTTAAGCAAGCAGGAGGCCCGTGAGCGCGCGGTGAAATACCTGGCGAAAGTGGGTATCGATGAGCGACAGCAGATAAAGTACCCGGTGCATCTCTCTGGTGGTCAGCAGCAGCGTGTCTCTATCGCCCGTGCGCTGGCGATGGAGCCTGAAGTATTGCTGTTCGACGAACCGACCTCAGCACTTGACCCGGAACTGGTTGGCGAAGTACTGCGCATCATGCAGAAGCTGGCCGAAGAGGGTAAAACCATGGTCGTAGTAACGCACGAGATGGGCTTTGCCCGCAACGTCTCGAACCACGTGATCTTCCTGCATCAGGGGAAAATCGAAGAGCAGGGACATCCGGATGAGGTGCTGGCGAATCCGCAAAGCCCGCGTTTGCAGCAGTTCCTGAAGGGCTCTTTGAAGTAGGTTTTGCCTTTCTTCCTCTCCCCCTGGAGAGGGCCGCAGTGCAGCCCAATCGCCCGGTGGCGCTTCGCTTACCGGGCCTACAGGCTGGGTTTTCTCCCTCTCCTGTGGGAGAGGGCCGGGGTGAGGGCATCAGACCGCACCGCACTCCAGCCGATACACCCAGTCGTCATACCGTACGCCGTCAATCTCGAACGCCTTCTCCAGCACCTGCGTACGCACAAACCCCGCTTTCTCCAGCACCCGCACCGACCCGCCATTGTCCGCCAGTACGTAGGCGTTAATCGCTTTCACGCCGGTCTGGTTAAACGCATATTCACATACCGCCCGCAACGCCTCACTGGCGATACCTTTCCTCTGTGCAGCAGGCACAACCGTATAGCCAATATCCGCCTCTTCACGATTCTCTGGGCTGATTTGCAGGCCGATATCGCCCAGCGGCGTGTCATCATCATGAAAACGAATCACAAAAACGTGCGCCGCCGTTAAGCGCGCAGCAAATACGCGCCGGGTCTCTTTTTCCGGCGCGATGGCGGCCATGTAACGCATGATATTGCGATCTTCCCGCAACGAGCGGAAGAAGGCCCAGTCAGTGGGCTCGAAAGGGGTGAGGTGAAGCCGGGGTGTGGTGATGGTTGCCATAGTTACGCCATTTCATCGGGACATGGCGTACAAATGTAACATATTCACCCCACCACATCCCTCAACGCCTCTTCTAAGTCATACCAGCGAAACGCAAACCCGGCCGCTTCCAGCCGTTTAGGCAGCGCGCGCTGCCCGCCCAGCGCCAGCACGGACGCTTCACCCATCATCAGGCGAATCACGGTTGCGGGCACGCGCAAAATCGCCGGGCGATGCAGAGCATGACCCAGCGCGTGGGCAAACTGCTCGTTACGCACCGGGTACGGCGCAACCATATTGAACGGCCCACGCAGATCGTTATCCAGCAGCCAGAGAATACCGTTGACCATATCGTCGATGTGGATCCACGGCAGATACTGACGACCATTACCGATGGGGCCGCCCAGTCCGAGCCGGAACGGAGGAAGCATCTTCGCCAGAATGCCGCCTTTCGGCGCGAGAACGACGCCGGTACGCAGCAGGCACACGCGGGTATTATCGCTCTGGGCAGCACAGGCAATACGTTCCCACTGGGCGCAGAGCTTATGGGTAAACTCGTTGTGCGGCGGCTCTTCTTCGGTCACGACCACCTCACCGAGATCGCCGTAATAGCCTACCGCAGAACCGGAAATCAGTACCGATGGCGGGGTATGGCTGTTACGGATGAGCTCGACCAGCTTTTCGGTGATGTTCCAGCGGCTGCTGCATAACAGCTGTTTTTGCTCTTCCGTCCAGCGTTTGTCGGCGATAGGTTCACCGGCCAGGTTGATGACGGCGTCAAAGCCGTCCAGATTCTGCCGGTCAGCCAGATTTTTCCAGATGTCGATACCGGCACCCAGCACCTGGCGCGCTTTCTCAGGGCTGCGCGTTACCACGGTAATGTCGTGATGTAACGCCTGCAGGCGCGCAATGAGATGACGGCCAATCAGGCCTGTACCGCCGGTCAGCAGAATCTTCATACAACCTCCAGGTTTACGCCCGGCGCTGCCAGCTTAACGTCATGGAGACGGAGTCGGCATAACGCAGGGCGTGAAGTTTATCGATCTCTACTTCAGCATAAGTGACCCAGTGATGTTCGCGTGCGATGTCGAGCACATCCTGAGTTAATTTTTCCAGCAGAGAGAAGCGGTTATTTTCCACGTACTGAATGATGCTTTTCGTAATCGTGCGATAGTTCAGCGCGTCATTGATATCTTCACTGCCTCTCGCCTTGTCTGCCGGATAGTGGATAACCACATTAATCACGATATCCTGACGGTTGGCGATCTCCTCGTCTTTGATACCGATAAAGGTACGTAAGCGTAAATTTTTTATACGAATAATAGCGTCATGCTGCGACATTGCAGGTCTTCTCCGTGTCAGTATTTCCTCCCCATAATACATGAGAGCCTGACACGCGCCCAACCGGACGCAGGCCTAAATCTCCTGGATTTTTTTCATCGCACGCTCGGTCGCCGGGCGGGTGCGGATACGTTCAAACCAGTTGTTAACCGCCGGGTAAGAGGCTAAATCAATACGGTGACGTTCATGGGTATTCACCCACGGCCAGCAGGCGATATCGGCGATACTGTAATGATCGCCCCCGAGCCACGGTGATTTTTCCAGCCGACGGTTCAGTACGCCGTACAGCCGCTGCGTTTCCACCTGATAGCGCTCTATCGCATACGGGATGGGTTGTGGCGCGTAAGCGGTAAAGTGGTGGTTCTGCCCCAGCATCGGGCCCAGGCCGCTTGTCTGCCAGAACAGCCACTGTAGCGTGTGGTGACGCTCGCGCAGTTCCTCGCTCAGCAGTTTGCCGGTTTTCTCCGCCAGATAGAGCAAAATCTCCCCGGATTCAAACAGGCTCAACGGTTTGCCGCCATCAGCTGGCAGGTTATCGATGATGGCCGGGATTTTGTTGTTCGGTGAGATGGCCAGAAAGAGAGGCCTGAACTGATCGCCTTTGCTGATATCCACGCGGATGATCCTGTATTCCAGCTCGGCTTCTTCAAGAAAGAGGGTGATCTTATGGCCGTTTGGAGTAGGGGCGTAATAAAGGTCGATCATTCTCAACTCCTGTCAGTGTGAAGTGTAATGCCATGACCAATCAGTATAGGTGGTTGTGCAAAATCGTGAGTTTTCATCAAGTGACAGCGGCGTAAAGAGACTATATGTTGAGGGAATACCGATCAGCCGATGAGGATGTTATGAACCAGCCTGTAATCACGTTGTGGTCCGATGCCCAATTCTTTTCACCCTATGTCATGAGCGTGTACGTGGCGCTGGCGGAAAAAGGGCTGTCATTTAGCCTGAAAACCGTTGATCTGGACGGCGGTGAACACCTGAAACCGCAGTGGCAGGGTTACGATCTGACCCGGCGCGTGCCGGTACTGGACATTGATGGTTTCGCCCTGAGCGAATCGTCTGCGATCGATGAATACCTGGAAGATCGGTTCGCGCCACCAGAGTGGGAGCGTATTTATCCTCACGATCTGCAAAAGCGGGCCCGGGCACGGCAAATCCAGGCGTGGCTACGCAGCGATTTGGTGCCGATTCGCGTTGAACGCTCCACGGATGTGGTATTTGCGGGTGTGAAAAAGTCCGCCCTGAGTACTGAGGGGGCGCAGAGCGCGCAAAAGCTGATTGACACCGCCACCTCGCTGCTGGCCCACGGTAACCCGAACCTGTTTGGCGAATGGTGTATTGCCGATACCGACCTGGCGCTGATGCTGAACCGCTTGATCCTTAACGGCGATGACGTTCCCCAGCTGCTGGTGGATTACGCCACTTTCCAGTGGCAACGTGCGTCGGTGCAGCGCTATGTGGCACTCTCCGCTAAGCGCGTCGGCTGATAAGCCCTGGCGCTTAAGGTATGATAAGGGCAGTCTGTTTTTCTGAGGAGTGACTGATGAAACTGATGTTTGCGTCGGATATCCATGGATCGCTGCCCGCGACCGAGCGCGTTCTTTCCCTGTTCGCACAAAGTGGGGCGCAGTGGCTGGTTATTCTGGGTGACGTGTTGAACCATGGCCCACGTAACGCATTGCCGGAAGGCTATGCCCCTGCGCAGGTGGCGGAAAAACTCAACCCGTATGCCTCGCGCATTATTGCCGTGCGCGGTAACTGCGACAGCGAAGTGGACCAGATGCTGCTGCACTTCCCCATGACCGCTCCGTGGCAACAGGTGCTGCTGGAAAAATGCCGTCTGTTCCTCACCCATGGTCATCTTTTTAGCCCGGATAATCTCCCGGCGCTGGCCGCTGGCGATGTCCTGGTTTACGGCCATACTCATATTCCGGTAGCAGAAAAACGCGGGGAGATTTATCACTTCAACCCAGGTTCGGTCAGCATTCCGAAAGGCGGATACCCGGCGAGCTATGGCATGCTTGATGAGCATACGTTAAGCGTTATCGCACTTAATGATCAGCAAGTTATTGCACAGGTAGCGATTAATCCGTAAGTTACACCTCAACTGTAAACGCGCCGTAAGAGCGCTTAGACGAGAAGGTTTCCCGATGGTGGAGCAGAGTCATTTGGCAAGTACAGAGTGGGTTGACATTGTCAACGAAGAGAATGAAGTGATCGCGCAGGCCAGCCGCGAACAAATGCGCGCTGAACGCCTGCGTCATCGTGCGACGTATATTGTTGTTCATGACGGCATGGGCAAAATTTTGGTTCAACGCCGCACGGACACCAAAGATTTTCTCCCTGGTATGCTGGATGCCACTGCGGGCGGTGTCGTTCAGGCGGATGAGGTCCTGCTGGATTCCGCACGCCGTGAAGCGGAAGAAGAGCTAGGCATTGCGGGCGTACCGTTTGCCGAGCATGGACAGTTCTATTTTGAAGACGAACATTGCCGTGTCTGGGGCGGGCTGTTTAGCTGCGTTTCCCACGGGCCGTTCGCCCTGCAGGAAGAAGAAGTGAGCGAAGTGAGCTGGATGACGCCGGAAGAGATCACCGCGCGTTGTGACGAGTTCACGCCGGATTCGTTAAAAGCACTGGCGCTGTGGATGACCCGCAACGCCAAAAACGAATCGACCAAATCCGAGAAAGAAGAAGAGGCCGAATAAGCTTTAGCAGCTCTCCCTCAGACACAGACTGGATGCGATGGGTTTCTGATCGCGCCAGTCTCCGTCATTCAGACGTTCCAGCAATGCACGTCCCGCTTCAATACCAATCTTACGATGGGGTACTGCCATCGTCGTCAGCGGCGGCTGACAGACACGGCTGACGTCGCTGTCACCAAACCCGACCACGGCCAGATCGTCCGGCACCTTGATCCGCCTGCGCTGGCACTCGTACAGCGCGCCACAGGCCAGTTCATCTGAGACGCAAACCAGCGCATCCAGCTCCGGCCACGCCAGCAGAAATTCAGGAAGTTGTGCGGCCCCCGTTGAAAAGCTCGGCGGCATGGCGGCGTTAATCACCCGGTTAGGCGACATATGGTGGCGCAGCATCGCTTTGTACCAGCCCTGCAAATGCTGCTGGAAAATCCACTGCTCCTGGTTGGCACACAGCAGGCCGATGTTCTGGTAGCCGCGTTTGATGACCATTTCCGTAAGTTCATACATGGCCGCGACGTTATCAATCCCGATATTCATATCGATAGGATCGGCGCGCATGGCGCCCATCTCCATCACCGGAATCGAGGCGTTTTTTAGCCAGTGACGCACGGTGTCAGTATGTTCGACGCTGAGCAATATCGCTGCGGCGATATTTGACGCCAGCAGCGTTTCCAGCAATTTCTCTTCCTGTTCAAGACGATGCTGGGATTCGGCCAGCATGATCTGATAGCCGGCGGGCTGTAACACCTGCTGGAGCCCGGCGAACATTTCGGAACAACCGGCTTCGGAAAGATTGGGGACGACCATCGCGATCGTCCACGACGAGGCCGAAGCCAGCGCACTGGCTGCAAGATTGGGCATATAGCCTAACTCTTGTACCGCGACTTCTATTTTTTCTCGCAGTTTATCGGAAACCTGTTCAGGCGTGCGGAGAGCACGGGACACGGTCATTGTGCCCACACCGGCAAGCTGTGCGACATCGGCAAGTGTCACTTTACCGGTACTGCGCCGTTTTCGGGTTAGAGACATACACCTTCCTGCTGACAGGACGCCACTCATTTCATCCTTCGCTTCACGTGACAGGCAGTATACGCCTTAAATCCCTTTTTTTGCTGTGATTTCGCGCCAGGATGTCAATTTGATAGCGCTATCACACTTCCGCATGTTAGATCTTGGTAGCGCTATCTTTGTGATCCCGATCGCAGCCAATTCGTTATGCGTTGAATAAAGTTTGTTCATCTTTAGCGCGATGTCGGGAGGGAAAATGCTCAAAAAGTGGATATATGATACAACCATCACGCTGCAGGATAGCGTTGAGAGTTGGCCGCAGGCGCTGGAGATATGCGCGAAACCGTTGCTGGAGCTGCAGGTCATTGCGCCGGAATACGTAACGGCCATCATTGAGCAGCACCACACTTTAGGACCCTATTATGTGCTGGCACCAGGGCTGGCCATGCCGCATGCGCGGCCGGAAGAGGGGGCAAAAGGACTGGGCCTCTCATTATTAAAACTCAGGAAGGGCGTTTCATTCGGTGCAGGCGAATTTGATCCCGTCGATGTGATCGTTATGCTGGCAGCACCGGATAAACACAGCCATATCGAAATGATCTCCGCGCTGGCTGAATTATTTTCAAGCGATGAGGATATGGCAGAATTACATCAGGCGAATACCCTGGAGGAAATAAAAACGATAATTGACCGCTTCTGATTTAATTATTTAATCCGACTCGTCATACACATTACGCGCAAGCGTGATGGGACATACTCTACGCAAAAAAGGGGACAACAATGAAAATCATGGCTATATGCGGTTCTGGCCTGGGCAGTAGTTTTATGGTCGAAATGAATATTAAAAAAGTGCTTAAGAAGCTGGACATTGACGCCGAGGTTGAGCACTCCGATCTCTCTTCAGCCACGCCCGGTGCGGCCGATCTTTTCGTGATGGCGAAAGATATTGCCTCCAGCGCCAGCGTGCCGGAAAACCAGTTGGTGGTGATCAACAACATCATCGATATCAACGAACTTGAAGCGCAGCTGCGTGCCTGGTTCGAAAGACAATAACCCTGATAAGGCGAGGTGGATATGTTTATCCTTGAAACGCTGAATTTCGTTGTCGATATTTTAAAAGTCCCTTCCGTGCTGGTAGGCCTGATTGCCTTAATTGGTCTCGTTGCGCAGAAAAAAGCCTTTTCTGACGTTGTAAAAGGGACCATTAAAACTATTCTCGGGTTTATTGTGCTGGGCGGTGGCGCCACCGTGCTGGTGGGGTCTTTAAATCCATTAGGCGGTATGTTTGAACACGCCTTTAATATCCAGGGCATTATCCCCAATAATGAAGCGATTGTTTCCATTGCGCTGGAAAAATATGGGGCCTCGACTGCGCTGATTATGGCGTTTGGGATGGTGGCCAATATTCTCGTCGCCCGCTTTACCCGTCTGAAGTATATCTTCCTGACCGGACACCACACGTTCTACATGGCGTGCATGATTGGGGTGATCCTCACGGTTGCGGGCTTTGAAGGGGTAGGTCTGGTCTTTACGGGGTCGCTGATCCTCGGGCTGGTCATGGCCTTCTTCCCGGCGATTGCGCAGCGTTACATGAAGCGCATTACTGGCAACGATGATATTGCTTTCGGCCATTTCGGCACCCTGGGCTACGTGCTGTCCGGCTGGATTGGCAGCAAGGTCGGCAAAGGTTCACGTTCAACCGAAGAGATGAACCTGCCGAAGAACCTGAGCTTCCTGCGTGACAGCTCGATCTCCATCTCTCTGACCATGATGATTATCTACCTGATCATGGCGGTGAGCGCCGGGCGTGAATACGTCGAGGCGACCTTCAGCGGCGGTCAGAACTACCTGGTCTATGCCATTATCATGGCAATCACCTTCGCCGCAGGGGTGTTCATCATCCTGCAGGGTGTACGCCTGATCCTGGCAGAAATCGTCCCGGCCTTTACCGGCTTCTCAGAAAAACTGGTGCCCAATGCGCGTCCGGCCCTGGACTGCCCGGTGGTCTATCCGTATGCGCCCAACGCGGTGCTGATTGGCTTCCTGTTCAGCTTCCTCGGGGGGATTGTGGGGTTGATTATCTGCGGCCAGTTTAACTGGGTGCTGATCCTGCCGGGCGTGGTGCCGCACTTCTTCACCGGCGCAACCGCGGGCGTGTTTGGTAACGCCACCGGTGGACGTCGCGGGGCAATGATTGGCGCCTTTGCCAACGGGCTCTTAATCACCTTCCTGCCGGTGCTGCTGCTGCCTGTACTGGGAGCCATTGGCTTTGCCAATACCACTTTCTCGGACGCTGATTTCGGCGCCGTCGGGATTGTGCTTGGCAACCTGGCGCGCTTCCTGTCACCACTGGCCATCACCGGGCTTGTCGTTGCGTTGTTCGCGCTGCTGGTGGCGTACAACGTGTTCGCGAAAAACAAATCTGCGGGTGGTAATGCGCAGGAAAACACCGGAGCCAAATCATGAACGAGAATGAGATAACCGAACTCGCGCGTCAAATTCGACTCGAGACCCTGAAATCGCTGACGCAGCTGGGATTTGGTCACTACGGCGGCAGTATGTCGGTCGTCGAAACGCTGGCCGTACTGTACGGTGCGGTAATGAAAATTGACCCGGCAGACCCGGACTGGCCAGAACGAGACTACTTTGTCCTGTCGAAGGGCCATGCGGGACCGGCCCTGTACAGTACGCTGGCGATTAAGGGCTATTTCCCGATGGAAGAGCTGAGCACGCTTAACCAGAACGGCACACGCCTGCCAAGCCATCCGGACCGGCTAAAAACACGCGGTGTGGATGCCACGACCGGTTCGCTTGGCCAGGGGATCTCCATCGCGGGCGGCATGGCGCTGTCGCACAAGCTGGCCGGGCGGTCAAATCGGGTCTTTTGCATCGTCGGTGACGGCGAGCTGAACGAAGGGCAGTGCTGGGAAGCGTTCCAGTTTATTGCCCACCATCGTCTTAACAACCTGACGGTGTTTGTGGACTGGAATAAACAACAGCTTGATGGCGAGCTGGATGAGATCATCTGCGCGTTCGATCTGGAAGGGAAATTCCGCGCCTTTGGTTTTGACGTGGTGACGGTGAAAGGAGATGACATCCCGGCACTGCTGAAGGTCACCGCACCGGTTCCGCCAGCGGATGCGCGTCCGCGGGTGGTGATCCTCGACAGCATCAAAGGACAGGGAGTGGCGTATCTGGAACAGCTGGGTAACTCGCACCATCTGCGATTGACCCCGGAGAGCAAAGCGGCCCTCGACGAGGCGATCCGCCAGCTGGAGGTAACTCATGATTAAGGTTGCACCTGCAGGACAGAAAGATGCCATAGAGATGCGTAAGATCTACGCGGGCTTTGTGGCAAAACAGATTGAAGCCGGGAGCGAGATCATCGCCCTGGAAGCGGATCTGATGAGCTCAATGGCGATGGACGGCGTGGCGCGCGATTATCCGCAACATGTGATCAACTGCGGCATTATGGAGGCCAACGTGATCGGTACCGCGGCCGGGCTGTCACTCACCGGCCGCAAGCCGTTTGTTCATACCTTTACCGCGTTTGCCAGCCGTCGCTGCTTCGACCAGCTGTTTATGTCCCTGGACTACCAGCGAAATAACGTGAAGGTTATTGCCTCGGATGCGGGCGTGACGGCCTGCCACAACGGCGGGACGCATATGTCGTTCGAGGATATGGGCATTGTGCGCGGTCTGGCGCATTCGGTAGTGCTGGAGGTGACTGACGCGGTGATGTTTGAAGACATACTGCGCCAGCTTATCGACCTCGACGGGTTCTACTGGGTACGTACTATCCGTAAGCAGGCGCCAAGCGTGTATGCCCCGGGTTCAACGTTTACCATCGGCAAAGGCAATGTCCTGCGCGAAGGAAGCGACATTACCCTGATTGCCAACGGCATTATGGTGGCCGAAGCGCTGGAAGCGGCCCGTCAGCTTGAGCAGGAGGGCGTTAGCGCGGCAGTGATAGACATGTTTACCCTGAAGCCCATCGACCGGATGCTGGTGAAAAACTACGCCGAGAAAACCGGGCGGATCGTGACCTGCGAAAACCATAGCATTCACAACGGGCTGGGCTCGGCGGTGGCGGAAGTGCTGGTGGAGACCTGCCCGGTGCCGATGCGTCGCGTGGGGGTGAAGGAGCGTTACGGCCAGGTAGGGACGCAGGACTTCCTGCAGAAGGAGTATGGCCTGACGGCGCATGACATTGTTTCAGCGGCGCGAGAGCTGCTGTAAATAAAAAAGGCGACCGTGGGGTCGCCTTTTTGTTGCCCGGTGGCGCTAGCGCTTACCGGGCCTACGGTCCTGTAGGCCGGATAAGCGAAGCGCCATCCGGCAAGACCTTATTTACTGCTGCTGCGAAGACTGGATCGCCGTCAGTGCGATGGTGTAGACGATATCGTCTACCAGCGCGCCACGGGACAGGTCGTTCACAGGTTTGCGCATACCCTGCAGCATAGGCCCGATGGAGATCAGGTCTGCTGAACGCTGTACCGCTTTGTAGGTGGTGTTACCGGTGTTCAGATCCGGGAAGATGAACACGGTAGCGCGACCTGCAACCGGGGAGTTTGGCGCTTTGGATTTCGCAACGTCAGCCATAACTGCGGCATCGTACTGCAGCGGGCCGTCGATCATCAGATCAGGGCGTTTTTCCTGTGCAATACGGGTCGCTTCACGCACTTTCTCTACGTCGCTACCTGCACCAGAGGTACCGGTGGAGTAGGAGAGCATCGCGACGCGTGGTTCGATACCGAAGGCAATCGCGGAGTCCGCGGACTGGATTGCGATTTCAGCCAGCTGCTCTGCGGTTGGATCCGGGTTGATCGCACAGTCGCCGTAAACGTAAACCTGTTCAGGCAGCAGCATGAAGAACACGGAGGAAACCAGAGAGCTGCCTGGAGCCGTTTTGATCAGCTGCAGCGGTGGACGGATGGTGTTCGCGGTAGTGTGAACCGCACCGGATACCAGGCCGTCAACTTCGTCCTGCTCCAGCATCAGCGTACCCAGCACCACGTTGTCTTCCAGCTGCTCACGCGCAACGGCTTCGGTCATGCCTTTGTTCTTACGCAGTTCGACCAGACGGGCAACGTAGCTTTCGCGAACCACTTCTGGATCAACGATTTCGATGCCAGCACCCAGCTCAACACCCTGGGATGCCGCAACGCGGTTAATCTCATCCGGGTTACCCAGCAGCACACAGGTCGCGATGCCGCGCTCTGCACAGATAGCTGCCGCTTTCACGGTACGTGGTTCGTCGCCTTCTGGCAGAACAACACGTTTGCCCGCTTTACGCGCCAGCTCGGTCAGCTGGTAACGGAAGGCCGGAGGAGACAGACGACGGCTGCGCTCGGAGGTCGCGGTCAGGGATTCGATCCAGTCTGCGTTGATGTAGCTTGCAACGTATTCCTGAACTTTCTCGATACGCTCGTGGTCATCAACCGGCACTTCCAGGTTGAAGCTCTGCAGGCTCAGGGAGGTCTGCCAGGTGTTGGTATTAACCATGAATACCGGCAGGCCAGTCGCGAACGCGCGTTCGCACAGTTTGCTGACGCGTGGATCCATCTCGTAAGCACCGGTCAGCAGGATAGCGCCGATTTCTACGCCATTCATCGCGGCCAGGCAGGCAGCAACCAGCACGTCTGGACGGTCTGCGGAGGTTACCAGCAGGGAACCTGCACGGAAGTGCTCCAGCATGTGCGGAATGCTGCGGGCGCAGAAGGTCACGGATTTCACGCGGCGGGTATTGATGTCGCCTTCGTTGATCACGGTGGCGTTCAGGTGGCGCGCCATATCGATGGCACGGGTGGCAATCAGATCGAAGCTCCACGGCACCGCGCCCAGAACCGGCAGCGGGCTGGATTCCTGCAGTTTAGCCGGGTCAACTTTAATGACTTTCGCTTTGGAAGAGTCGTCGAAGATCTCGGACAGGTCAGGACGCGTACGGCCCTGCTCATCCACAGGCGCATTCAGTTTGTTGACAATTACGCCCGTGATGTTGGTGTTTTTAGTACCACCGAAGCTGCTGCGGGTCAGTTCGATACGCTCTTTCAGCTGCTCTGGGGTATCTGTGCCCTGAGACATCACAAAGACGATCTCGGCGTTCAGGGTTTTCGCAATTTCGAAGTTCAGCGACTGGGCAAACTGGTGTTTGCGGGTCGGAACCAGGCCTTCAACCAGCACCACTTCCGCGTCTTTTGTATTGGCGTGGTAGTTGGCGATGATCTCTTCCATCAGCACGTCTTTCTGGTTGCTGGAGAGCAGAGATTCAACGTGGTTCATCTTCAGCGGTTCGGCCGCTGGCAGATTGGAGTTCTTACGAACGATGGTGGTGGTCTGGTCTGGCGCATCGCCACCGGCACGTGGCTGGGCGATTGGCTTAAAGACGCTCAGACGAACGCCTTTGCGTTCCATAGCACGGATCACGCCAAGGCTGACGCTGGTCAGGCCGACGCTGGTTCCGGTAGGGATCAGCATAATAGTACGGGACACGGTTTATCCTCTTTCGTTACCGCCTGATTGTGGCGGGTGACAAAACAGCACCGCCAGCAGAGCTGGCGGTGTGGAATCAAGCAGTCAGACGGTGCGCGTCTTGCGCGATGACCAGCTCTTCGTTTGTTGGGATAACGAGAGCAGGGCGGGTGCCTTCTTTGTTGATGAAGCCAGACTTGCCGAAGCGGGCAGCCAGGTTACGCTCGTGATCAACCTCAAAGCCCAGAACGCCCAGTTTGCCCAGGGACAGTTCGCGAACCATTGCCGCGTTCTCACCGATACCACCGGTGAAGACAACAGCGTCAAGACGGCCATCCATCAGCGCAGTGTAAGAGCCGATGTATTTCGCCAGACGGTGGCAGTAAACGTCCATTGCACGTTTAGCGTCTTCTTTCTCTGCGTAGTTGTCTTCAACGTAACGGCAGTCGCTGGTGACTTCGGTCAGACCCAGCAGGCCAGACTCTTTGGTCAGCATTTTGTTGATCTGGTCAACGCTCATGCCCAGGGTGTCGTGCAGGTGGAAGATGATCGCCGGGTCGATGTCACCGGAACGCGTACCCATCACCAGACCTTCCAGCGGGGTCAGACCCATGGAGGTATCAACACATTTACCGTTGCGGATTGCAGAAACGGAACCACCGTTGCCCAGGTGGCAGGTGATGATGTTCACTTCTTCAACCTGTTTGTTCAGCACTTTTGCCGCTTCCTGAGTCACATAGAAGTGGCTGGTGCCGTGCGCGCCATAGCGACGAACACCGTGCTCTTTGTAGAGGCTGTATGGCAGGGCATAGAGGTAAGACTCTTCCGGCATGGTCTGATGGAACGCGGTGTCAAACACGGCCACGTTTTTGTCTTTCAGATTCGGGAAGGATTTCAGCGCTTCAGCGATACCGATCAGGTGTGCCGGGTTGTGCAGCGGTGCAAAAGATGCAGAGTCTTTGATGCCCTGGATAACAGAGTCGTCAATCACGACGGAACTGGTGTATTTCTCGCCACCATGGACGATACGGTGACCAATCGCAGTCAGCTGAGCAGACAGTTCTGGTTTTTGTGCCAGAATAGTGTTAACGATAAAGTTCAGCGCTTCACTGTGAGCGGCGCCTGCACCTAAAGCCGCTTCTTGTTTGCTGCCGTCCATCTTCCACTTGATACGTGCTTCAGGCAGATGGAAACATTCGGCCAAACCAGAGAGGTACTCGTCACCGTTGAGCGCATCGATGATGGCGAATTTCAGTGAGGAGCTACCGCAGTTCAGAACCAGTACTAACTTACTCGACATGGAAGTACCTATAATTGATACGTGGCTAAAAAAACGTCAAAGAGTCTAAAAGCGTAACGCATGCTGACCCAGACATTTATGATTAACATCATGCCAAACGAACATTCTGGCAGGATGGAAGAAATACCTATGATTTTAAGCCATTTTGAACATTTTTCAGACAATGGCATAATATGCGATAATTTGACGAGTTAACGATTCTCGTCTACGGCCCTATCAGGCTGGCACAGGATACCCGATACGGGGTAGTGATGACAAAATATTTTGAACGTTGTCATAGCTTGTTGTGGTTTTGCACGAAAATTTTAATTTTTATATGTGAAGTTGAGGTATGCCATGTCGACACCTGAGATCCCGTCCGTGAATTTTTTTAGTCTGTTTCGTCGGGGACAGCATTACGCGAAGACGTGGCCGATGGAAAAACGCCTTGCGCCCATGTTCATTGAGAATCGCACAATCCGCGCCACGCGCTACGCGATTCGCTTCATGCCTCCTGTCGCTATTTTTACCCTCTGCTGGCAAATTGCGCTGGGCGGACAGCTCGGCCCTGCCGTGGCGACGGCGCTTTTTGCGTTGAGCCTGCCGATGCAGGGGCTGTGGTGGTTAGGTAAGCGTTCAATCACACCTCTGCCGCCTTCTATTTTACACTGGTTTTATGACGTTCGCGGGAAACTGGAAGAAGCCGGTCAGGCACTCGCTCCGGTTGAAGGCAAGCCCGATTATCAGGCGCTGGCTGACACGCTTAAGCGAGCTTTTAAGCAACTTGATAAAACATTCCTCGATGATTTGTGATTGATCATCGAAACGACTAATAAAAGAAGGCACAGTAACACACCGTTACCGTGTCTTTTTTTTCAAGTGCCATGCGCTACAGGAGTCGAAAGATGGAAATGACCCATGCTCAACGTCTGATTTTGTCCAACCAGTACAAAATGATGACTATGCTTGATCCCGATAACGCTGAGCGCTACAGCCGCCTGCAGACTATCGTCGAACGCGGCTTTGGTTTGCAGATGCGTGAACTGGACCGCGAGTTTGGCGAGCTGAAAGAAGAAACCTGCCGCATCGTGATCGACATTATGGAGATGTACCACGCGCTTCACGTGTCCTGGACCAACCTGAAAGATCAGCAGTCCATTGATGAGCGCCGCGTCACTTTCTTAGGCTTTGATGCCGCAACGGAAGCGCGCTATCTGAGCTATGTCCGCTTTATGGTGAATACAGAAGGGCGTTATACGCACTTTGATGCGGGCACCCACGGCTTTAACGCGCAGACCCCTATGTGGGAAAAATACCAGCGCATGCTGAGCGCATGGCACGCCTGCCCGCGCCAGTACCACTTAAGCAGCAACGAAATTCAACAAATCATTAATGCCTGACGGAGGTGCGTGTGCAGTGTAGAGGTTTTCTGTTTGATCTGGACGGTACGCTGGTGGATTCGCTACCGGTTGTAGAGCGTTCATGGTGCCATTGGGCGGACAGACATGGCATCGACCATCAGGACGTGCTGAATTTTATCCACGGCAAACAGGCCATAACCTCGCTCCGCCATTTTCTGGCGGGACGCTCTGAGGACGAAATTCAGGCAGAGTTTAAATATCTGGAACACATTGAAGCCACTGATACGGACGGCATTACTGCGTTACCCGGTGCTCGTGAACTGCTTGAGCATTTGAATGAAGCGCAAATTCCGTGGGCCATTGTCACCTCCGGCTCGGTTCCCGTGGCTCACGCTCGTCATAAGGCGGCGGGTTTACCCACGCCGGACGTGTTCATTACCGCTGAGCGCGTAAAACGCGGCAAACCGGAACCTGATGCCTTTTTGCTGGGTGCAGAACTGCTGGGCATCCCCCCGGCGGAGTGCGTGGTGGTGGAAGATGCGGCAGCGGGCGTGCTGGCCGGATTGAACGCCGGCAGCCACGTTATTGCCGTCAACGTTCCGGCCGATTCTCCCCGTCTGGACGAGGCGGACTTTGTGCTCAATACGCTGACCGCGCTTGATATCGCTAAGGCGCCAGACGGTATTGTAACCGTCTCGCTAAAAATGTAATCCCATGATTTAGCCCCACGCTGCTGGGGCTTTTTTATGGCACAATTTCGCATCTCTCTCTGACAAGGACATGTTGTGAACGGTGAACTGATTTGGGTGCTCAGCCTGCTTTTAATCGCCATCATTCTGTTTGCTACAGGCAAAGTGCGCATGGATGCCGTCGCTTTGTTTGTTATCGTTGCGTTTGCGCTGAGCGGTACGCTCACGCTGCCGGAAGCCTTCTCGGGGTTTAGCGATCCCAACGTCATTCTGATTGCCGCGCTGTTTATTATCGGCGACGGGCTGGTGCGCACTGGCGTGGCGACACTCGTGGGGGCATGGCTGGTGAGGGTGGCCGGCAACAGCGAAACCAAAATGCTGATCTACCTCATGCTTACGGTCGCCGGGCTGGGAGCCTTTATGAGCTCGACGGGCGTCGTTGCCATCTTTATCCCGGTGGTGTTGAGCGTCTCCATGCGGATGCAAACCTCACCGTCGCGCCTGATGATGCCCCTGAGCTTTGCCGGGCTCATCAGCGGTATGATGACCCTGGTGGCCACGCCGCCAAACCTGGTGGTCAACAGCGAGCTGATACGTGAAGGGCTGGAGGGCTTTAGCTTCTTCAGCGTCACCCCGCTTGGGCTGGTCATTTTGTTGATGGGTGTGGTGTATATGCTGCTGACTCGCTTCGCCCTGAAAGGCGAGAAGCAGGACAAAACTAAAGATGGCTGGAAACGACGCACCTTCCGCGATCTGATCAAAGAGTACCGTCTGGCCGGCCGCGCCCGCCGTCTGGCTATTCGCCCCGGTTCGCCAATGGTTGGCCAGCGCCTGGATGACCTGAAGCTGCGCGAGCGGTATGGCGCGAACGTGATCGGCGTAGAGCGCTGGCGTCGCTTTCGCCGGGTCATCGTCAACGTGAACGGGGTGTCCGAATTCCGGGCGCGTGACGTTCTGCTGATCGATATGTCCACCGCAGAGGTCGATCTGCGTGAGTTTTGCAGCGAGCAGCTGCTGGAGCCGATGGTGCTACGCGGAGAGTATTTCTCCGACCAGGCGCTGGATGTGGGTATGGCGGAAGTGTCGCTGATCCCGGAATCGGAATTGTTGGGCAAAACCGTGCGTGAAATGGGGTTCCGTACCCGCTACGGTCTTAATGTCGTCGGCCTGAAGCGTGATGGTGTGGCGATGGAAGGGGCCGTGGTGGATGAGCCCATCCTGCTGGGCGATATTTTTCTCGTGGTGGGTAACTGGAAGCTTATCAGCCAGCTCGGCCAAAAAGGCCGCGATTTTGTGGTACTCAACATGCCCGTTGAGGAGAGCGATGCCTCTCCGGCCCACAGCCAGGCGCCTCACGCCATTTTTTGTCTGGTGCTGATGGTGGCACTAATGCTCACCGACGAGATCCCGAACCCGGTGGCGGCGATTATTGCCTGCCTGTTAATGGGCAAGTTTCGCTGTATTGATGCCGAGAGCGCCTATAAAGCAATTCACTGGCCAAGCATCATTTTGATTGTCGGGATGATGCCATTCGCCCTTGCCCTGCAAAAAACCGGTGGGGTGGATTTAGTGGTTAAAGGGCTCATGGACATCGGCGGGGGATACGGTCCGTATATGATGATGGTGTGCCTGTTCGTGATGTGCGCCACGATAGGGCTGTTCATTTCCAATACCGCCACGGCGGTGCTGATGGCGCCCATTGCACTGGCGATGGCGAAATCGATGGGCGTGTCGCCGTACCCCTTTGCAATGATGGTGGCGATGGCGGCCTCTGCGGCGTTTATGACGCCGGTCTCTTCGCCGGTTAACACGCTGGTACTGGGGCCGGGGAATTACCGCTTTAGCGATTTCGTGAAGATTGGCGTACCGTTCACCATACTGGTGATGCTGGTATGTGTGGTGCTGATTCCGGTGTTATTCCCGTTTTAGCGTGAGCGCAGAAACGTTGGCCGGGTAAGGCGAAGCCGCCACCCGGCGAAAAATTACAACGGAGAATCCTGGCTGATCTCATCCAGCGATAAATGGAAGCTCGGCACAAACACCTGCATAAAATAATCCATCTCTTCGCTGCGGCGGGATTCCAGCGTCTTCTCCAGACGCGTTTTGGCCAGTAAAAATTCGTTATTCCCCGCGGACAACTCTTCCAGACATTTCAGATAGGCACACAGCGCGTCCGCCTGCTTCACCAGTGACTTTTCCTCTTCCGTATACTGATGTTCGTCAATCAGCGGCTCAAAGACGTCGCGTAGCTCTTCCGGGACCATCTCAATCAGTTTCTGCTGGGCAATCTTCTCAATGGCCTTATATTCCTGTGCAATCTGCGAATTGAAGTATTTCACCGGCGTGGGGAGATCCCCGGTCAGCACTTCTGACGCATCGTGATACATCGCCAGCAGCGCGATACGTTCCGCATTGACCTGACCGTTGAATTTGCGGTTTTTAATGGCCGCAAGGGCATGCGCGACCATTGCAACCTGCAGACTATGTTCTGAGACATTTTCGGTGCGCACATTGCGCATCAAAGGCCAGCGGTTGATGAGTTTCAGGCGGGAGAGGTGGGCAAAAAAATGACTCTGACTCATAGGTTACCTTTTGTCTTCACTGCGACAGACTTCATTGTGCGGGGAGGGGAGGGAAGATGCAAATTTGCGGATTTTGAAGGCCGGGTTAGCGCAGCGCCACCCGGCAGAATGCTTGTGTTACTGGTGGTAGCCGGAGAGGAACCGCCCGAAGCGGCTGATGGCCATTTCGAGGTCGTCTTCGCGCGGCAACGTCACGATACGAACGTGATCCGGCCATGGCCAGTTAAAGGCCGTGCCCTGAACCAGCAGCACTTTTTCTTGCAGCAGGAAATCAAGCACCATTTTTTGGTCATCGTGAATGTTGAAGCGCTTCGCGTCGATTTTCGGGAACATGTAAAGCGCACCGTTAGGCTTCACGCATGAGACGCCAGGGATGTCGTTGATCAGCTCCCAGGCGCGGTTACGCTGTTCGTACAGGCGGCCGCCGGGCACGATGAACTCGCTGATGCTCTGATAACCGCCCAGCGCCGTCTGGATCGCGTGCTGGGCCGGAACGTTGGCACACAAACGCATGGAAGCCAGCATCTCCAGCCCTTCAATGTAACCTTTCGCATGTTTTTTCGGACCGTTCAGGACCATCCAGCCCTGGCGGAAACCGGCCACACGGTAAGTTTTAGACAGGCCGTTAAAGGTGACGGTCAGCAGGTCTGGCGCCAGCGCGGCGATAGAGTGGTGCTGCGCGGCGTCATACAGGATCTTGTCGTAAATTTCATCAGCGAAGATGATCAGGTTATGCTGACGGGCGATCTCCACGATCTCCATCAGCAGCGCTTTAGAGTAGACGGCACCCGTCGGGTTGTTCGGGTTAATAATCACGATGCCGCGCGTACGCGGGGTGATTTTTGCACGAATATCATCGAGGACCGGGAACCAGTCAGAGGATTCGTCGCAGAGATAGTGCACCGCCTTACCGCTGGAGAGTGATACGGCCGCCGTCCACAGCGGGTAATCCGGGGCGGGTACCAGCATTTCGTCGCCGCTGTTCAGCAATGCCTGCATGGCCTGCACGATCAGCTCAGAGACGCCGTTGCCGATATAAATATCCTCAACGGTAACGTCACGCATACCGCGTGCCTGGTAGTGCTGCATAATGGCTTTGCGTGCGGAGTAGAGTCCTTTTGAATCACAATAGCCTTGTGCAGTAGGCAGGTTGCGGATCACATCAACCAGGATTTCATCCGGCGCTTCAAAACCAAACGGCGCAGGGTTACCAATGTTGAGTTTCAGAACCTTATTGCCTTCTTCTTCCAGGCGTTTTGCCTCTTTGAGAACCGGGCCACGGATGTCGTAACAGACGTTATCTAGCTTGCTGGATTTTTCGATAGGGGACATGAACCTTTAACCTTTTCGCTATTATTGCCGCTCCCTGCCGTGGAAGTCAGCACGGAACAATGTACTCCCCCCTCGCTTCGTTTTGAAGGGTAAACAGAAGAAGATTTTGTGCAATAGAAAAAATTCTGTTGAATCTCTTTCGCTGCCTGCGTTGAAATTTTCTGGTCTAAAGTTATGCATGAAAGCACTTTATTAGGTTAAATGTGCTGTTAATTTTAATCTTTGTTGCATATTGTGCTATTAAAAATAAAATAGCGGCCAGGGTTAAGGCGGAAGTTTACCTGAGTGACTTTTCGTAAAATCTGAGTGCTTCAATAGATCACGCTGTAATAGTAGGCTTTGGTTAAAAGTTGCTCATGTGAAATTAATGTTAAGTGTTATTAATGATTGGCCTTAATCTAAATTAAAATTTATTTATTATTAACCTACAAAATGCAACTTTAGTTAATTTTAATAAAATTAGTTTAGAAGCCTAACAACAACCTTTAATCCTGAATATTGCGATAAGACTTATAAATAAAGTGGATTTGAGTTAAGATGTCTTTAAGGAAAGCAGAGGAAAGACGTATGTGATTTGTATATCTTGCCCTGATTTTCTGAATTAATTGATTGTTATTGTTGGAGTTATCTCTGGCTGGCGTGTGCAAAGCACAACCTGCAACGTTGACAGCGCTGCGATAAAGATGGCAGAAAAGGTGTCATACCTTTAATGTAATTTACATTAACCTGCGATCATCTAAATATCCTGAACGTTTAAGAGAATAAAAATAACGTCATGAAACGTGCTTTCTGACTGTTGATATATACACTAAAGCAGCACAATAACTATCTGTCAGGCAGTCTGCCGGGCCGGGATGCGAGGGAAAACTCCAGAAGGAATTGCTTAACTGTTACACACAGCTTCAACCCGGGCAGCTCCGCACGAGCAACCTGAAAGTGAATAGATATGATAAATGCAAATCGTCCGATAATGAATCTCGACCTCGATCTGCTGAGAACGTTTGTTGCGGTCGCAGACCTCAACACTTTTGCAGCAGCTGCTGCCGCAGTTTGCCGAACCCAGTCCGCCGTCAGTCAGCAAATGCAGCGTCTGGAACAACTGGTTGGTAAAGAGCTTTTTGCCCGTCATGGCCGTAATAAGCTCTTAACGGAACACGGTAT
This sequence comes from Enterobacter cloacae complex sp. SHL021, assembly GCF_049237765.1. NCBI lineage: Bacteria > Pseudomonadati > Pseudomonadota > Gammaproteobacteria > Enterobacterales > Enterobacteriaceae > Enterobacter > Enterobacter cloacae complex sp. SHL021. The sequence continues at coordinate 92,552 of NZ_JBMKJG010000019.1, forward strand.
TCAGCTACTGGGTTATGCCAGGAAAATACTTCGCTTTAATGACGAAGCATGTATGTCATTAATGTTTAGCAACCTTCAGGGTGTGCTAACGTTAGGTGCATCTGATGAGTCAGCGGATACTATATTGCCGTTCCTTCTTAATCGAATCAGTTCGGTTTATCCGAAGCTTGCGCTGGATGTTAGCGTGAAGCGTAATGCTTTTATGATTGAGATGTTAAAAGAGAACGAGGTTGACCTCGTGGTCACCACGCATCGTCCCGGCCAATTTAATTGCCTGACGCTGCGAACGTCTCCTACGCACTGGTATTGCGCGGCGGAATATGTGCTTCAGCAAGGCGAGCCTGTTCCACTGGTCTTACTGGACGATCCGAGCCCATTCCGCGATATGGTGCTGGCGGCGCTCAACGAAGCCAACATTCCGTGGCGACTGGCGTATGTGGCCTCCACATTGCCTGCCGTTCGCGCAGCGGTCAAAGCCGGCCTTGGCGTAACGGCGCGTCCGGTGGAGATGATGAGCCCGGATCTGCGGGTGCTGGGAAAATCCGATGGACTCCCTCCGCTGCCGGATACGGAGTATCTGCTGTGCCACAACACGTCCAGTAACAACGAGCTGGCGAAAGTGGTGTTCGAAGCAATGGAGAACTACCATAACCCGTGGCAGTTCGAGCATGTTACCCACGAAGGGGGGGATGACTCCCTGATCGTTGAAGGTGACTTTGAGTGATCGAGAGCTCAAAATTCTGGTAACAAAATGTAAGTGTAAAAAAATGCCACTCGTGCGATTTTCGCATGGAGTGGCTTTTTTTTTGCACAAATTCTCTCCGCTAATGAGAGTGAAATGAAAAGAGTTCTTAATTATCAATGAGTAAAATACAGTTGATTAAAGTCTGAACAAATTCTTTTCTCACTTCCTTCCCGCGCCCGGCATGTTAATAAAACAGGAAAGATGTTGCCGTTTTACTGGTTGAATTAACAAAAGCGTGTCTCAGATCAAGAAAATACTCCCATTTAGGGGGAGGAATCGTTGGCAAATCCTGTCAAAATAGGAGGGTTATTTTTTTTACTTCCAAAACGGACACGATTCAACAACATGCATTTGACGAAAAGTCAGGGAACCACCAGGGTTAAAGGGCACCAAATGTTAATGAGAATCGCTCGATGTAATTTAATGTGAAGAAACCTTTGTTAAAGTTGACAATAGGTTATAGAAAGGAGTAAAAAACCCCATCATTTTGCTGTCTACGTCTCATTTCTGACAGTTAGTGTAAGGTTATTTGTTCCTCCCCATGAATCGATGTGATGCCCATCTGCCAGCAAGAGCAGTGTCGTTGGTATCACTTTTGATGAGTAAGCAATGAGTATGTCAACATCCACAGAAGTCATCGCTCATCACTGGGCATTCGCAATCTTTCTTATTGTAGCCATTGGCCTGTGCTGCCTGATGTTAGTCGGCGGCTGGTTCCTGGGCGGTCGCGCCCGCGCAAGGCACAAAAACACCCCTTTCGAATCAGGTATTGATTCAGTAGGTTCCGCTCGCTTACGCCTGTCTGCCAAGTTCTATTTGGTAGCCATGTTCTTCGTCATCTTTGACGTGGAAGCGCTTTACCTTTTCGCATGGTCGACCTCCATCCGCGAAAGTGGTTGGGTAGGCTTTGTCGAGGCCGCAATTTTCATTTTAGTGCTACTGGCCGGTCTGGTTTATCTGGTGCGTATTGGCGCGCTTGACTGGACGCCTGCGCGTTCACGTCGTGAACACATCAACCCGGAAAACAGTATCTCTAATCGTCAGCAGTAACAGCGAGGCAATAAGATGGATTATACGCTCACCCGCATAGATCCTAACGGTGAGAATGACCGTTACCCCCTGCAAAAACAGGAGATCGTAACCGACCCCCTGGAGCAAGAAGTCAATAAAAGCGTGTACATGGGCAAGCTCGAACATGCCATGCACGATATGGTCAACTGGGGTCGTAAGAACTCCATCTGGCCATACAACTTTGGCCTTTCCTGCTGCTACGTTGAAATGGTGACGTCATTCACTGCGGTGCATGACGTTGCGCGTTTTGGGGCAGAGGTACTGCGTGCATCCCCACGTCAGGCTGACCTGATGGTGGTGGCCGGTACGTGCTTTACCAAGATGGCACCGGTTATTCAGCGTCTTTATGACCAGATGCTGGAGCCAAAATGGGTTATCTCCATGGGCGCATGTGCAAACTCTGGCGGTATGTACGACATTTATTCCGTTGTGCAGGGCGTAGATAAGTTTATTCCAGTGGATGTATACATCCCGGGTTGCCCGCCACGTCCGGAAGCTTACATGCAAGCGCTGATGCTGCTGCAGGAGTCTATCGGTAAAGAACGCCGCCCGCTGTCGTGGGTTGTTGGCGATCAGGGTGTCTATCGCGCGAACATGCAGTCTGAGCGCGAGCGTAAACGTGGTGAACGTATTGCCGTCACCAACCTGCGTACGCCTGACGAAATTTAATTTGCGCCTGTGGGCCTGGAGAACACCTTCGCATATCACTACTCAAATAGCGCGAAGCCAGGCTTAACAGTCACCACGGACCATTTGCAATGGTGAACAATATGACCGACTTAACCGCGCAAGAAGCCGCCTGGCAGACCCGGGATCATCTGGATGACCCCGTCATTGGCGAACTGCGCAACCGTTTTGGGCCGGATGCCTTTACTGTTCAGGCGACCCGCACCGGGGTACCCGTTGTTTGGGTGAAGCGTGAACAATTGCTGGAAGTTGTCGATTTCCTCAAGAAATTGCCAAAACCTTACGTCATGCTGTTTGACTTACACGGCATGGATGAACGTCTGCGCACGCACCGCCAGGGTCTCCCTGCTGCGGATTTTTCCGTTTTCTACCACCTGATCTCAATAGACCGCAATACGGATATCATGCTCAAGGTGGCATTGTCTGAAAACGACATGCATCTGCCGACGCTCACCAAACTTTTCCCGAACGCCAACTGGTACGAGCGTGAAACCTGGGAAATGTTCGGTATGACCTTCGACGGCCACCCGCATCTGACGCGCATCATGATGCCGCAGACCTGGACCGGCCACCCGCTGCGTAAAGACTACCCGGCACGTGCGACTGAATTCGATCCGTTTGAGCTGACCAAAGCCAAGCAGGATCTGGAGATGGAAGCGCTGACCTTCAAGCCGGAAGACTGGGGCATGAAGCGCGGTACCGAAAACGAGGACTTCATGTTCCTCAACCTCGGTCCAAACCACCCGTCTGCGCACGGTGCATTCCGTATTATTCTTCAGCTTGATGGCGAAGAGATTGTCGACTGCGTTCCGGATATCGGTTACCACCACCGTGGTGCTGAGAAAATGGGCGAGCGTCAGTCCTGGCACAGTTACATTCCGTATACCGACCGTATCGAGTACCTCGGCGGCTGCGTAAACGAAATGCCTTACGTGCTGGCCGTTGAGAAACTGGCAGGCATCACTGTGCCGGATCGCGTTAACGTGATTCGCGTTATGCTGTCAGAACTGTTCCGTATTAACAGCCATCTGCTGTACATCTCCACGTTCATTCAGGACGTTGGCGCGATGACCCCGGTCTTCTTCGCCTTTACCGACCGTCAGAAAATTTACGATCTGGTGGAAGCGATTACCGGTTTCCGTATGCACCCGGCCTGGTTCCGTATCGGCGGTGTGGCACACGATCTGCCGCGCGGCTGGGACCGTCTGCTGCGTGAATTCCTTGACTGGATGCCGAAACGTCTGGCCTCGTATGAGAAAGCCGCGCTGCGTAACTCCATCCTGAAAGGCCGTTCCCAGGGCGTTGCTGCCTACGGCGCGAAAGAGGCGCTGGAGTGGGGGACCACCGGTGCTGGCCTGCGTGCGACCGGTATTGATTTCGACGTGCGTAAAGCGCGTCCTTACTCTGGCTATGAGAACTTCGACTTTGAAGTCCCGGTTGGCGGCGGTGTTTCCGACTGCTATACCCGCGTGATGCTGAAAGTAGAAGAGCTGCGCCAGAGTCTGCGCATCCTTGAGCAGTGCCTCAACAACATGCCGGAAGGCCCGTTCAAGGCGGATCACCCGCTGACGACGCCGCCACCGAAAGAGCGCACGCTGCAACATATCGAAACCCTGATCACCCACTTCCTGCAGGTTTCCTGGGGCCCGGTCATGCCGGCACAAGAATCCTTCCAGATGATCGAAGCGACCAAGGGTATTAACAGTTACTACCTGACCAGTGACGGCAGCACCATGAGCTACCGTACCCGCGTGCGTACGCCGAGCTTTGCGCACCTGCAGCAGATCCCGTCCGCCATCCGCGGCAGTCTGGTCTCCGACCTGATTGTGTATCTGGGTAGTATCGATTTTGTTATGTCAGATGTGGACCGCTAATTATGCACGAGAATCAACAACCACAAACCGAGGCTTTTGAGCTGAGTGAAGCAGAGCGTGCCGCCATTGAGCACGAGATGCACCACTACGAAGACCCGCGTGCGGCGTCCATTGAAGCGCTGAAAATCGTACAGAAACAGCGTGGTTGGGTGCCGGATGGGGCGATCTATGCGATCGCAGAAGTGCTGGGTATCCCGGCCAGTGACGTAGAAGGCGTAGCCACGTTCTACAGCCAGATCTTCCGTCAGCCGGTGGGCCGCCATGTGATCCGCTACTGTGACAGCGTTGTCTGCCACATTACCGGTTATCAGGGCATTCAGGCTGCGATTGAGAAAAAACTCAATATCAAGCCGGGCCAGACCACGTTCGATGGTCGCTTTACTCTGCTGCCAACCTGCTGCCTGGGTAACTGCGACAAGGGGCCGACCATGATGATTGATGAGGATACTCACAGCCATCTGACGCCGGAAGCCATTCCTGACCTGCTGGAGCAGTACAAATGAAAACTGTAATTCGTACTGCTGAGACGCATCCGCTGACCTGGCGTCTGCGCGATGACAAACAGCCGGTATGGCTCGACGAATACCAGAGCAAAAATGGCTATGCCGGGGCGCGTAAAGCCCTGGGCGGCATGGCGCCGGACGACATCGTTAATGCGGTGAAAGAGTCGGGTCTGAAAGGCCGCGGCGGCGCGGGCTTCTCCACCGGTCTGAAGTGGAGCCTGATGCCAAAAGATGAATCCATGAACATCCGTTACCTGCTGTGTAACGCGGATGAAATGGAGCCGGGTACCTATAAAGACCGTCTGCTGATGGAGCAACTGCCGCACCTGCTGGTGGAAGGCATGTTGATCTCCGCGTTCGCGCTGAAAGCGTACCGTGGTTACATCTTCCTGCGCGGTGAGTACATCGAAGCGGCGGAAAACCTGCGTCGCGCGATTGCCGAAGCGACCGAAGCGGGCCTGCTTGGCAAAAACATTCTCGGCACCGGGTTTGACTTCGAGCTGTTCGTGCACACCGGTGCAGGGCGTTATATCTGCGGTGAAGAGACCGCGCTGATTAACTCCCTGGAAGGCCGCCGTGCGAACCCGCGTTCCAAGCCGCCGTTCCCGGCAAGCTCCGGCGTGTGGGGTAAACCGACCTGTGTGAACAACGTCGAAACCCTGTGTAACGTTCCGGCTATCCTCGCCAACGGCGTGGAGTGGTATCAGGGCATCTCCTCAAGCAAAGATGCCGGTACCAAGCTGATGGGCTTCTCCGGCCGCGTGAAAAACCCTGGCGTCTGGGAACTGCCGTTCGGTACCACCGCCCGCGAAATTCTTGAAGACTACGCCGGTGGCATGCGCGATGGCCTGAAATTTAAAGCCTGGCAGCCGGGTGGGGCAGGGACAGACTTCCTGACCGAAGCCCACCTTGACCTGCCGATGGAGTTCGAAAGCATTGGTAAAGCAGGCAGCCGTCTGGGTACGGCGCTGGCGATGGCCGTCGACCACGAGATCGGCATGGTCTCGCTGGTGCGTAACCTGGAAGAGTTCTTCGCCCGTGAGTCCTGCGGCTGGTGTACACCGTGCCGTGACGGTCTGCCGTGGAGCGTGAAGATCCTGCGTGCTATCGAACGCGGCGAAGGCCAGCCTGGTGATATCGAGACACTTGAGCAACTGTGTCGATTCTTAGGGCCGGGCAAAACCTTCTGTGCCCACGCACCGGGTGCCGTCGAGCCGCTGCAGAGCGCGATTAAATATTTCCGCGACGAATTCGAAGCAGGCATCAAGCAGCCGTTCAGCAATACCCATTCAATCAATGGTATTCAGCCGAACCTGCTGAAAGCACGCTGGTAAAAACAGAATTTTGATTAACGCTCGAAGCAATTCGAGACAACTGGAAGCATGCTAATGGCTACGATTCATGTAGACGGCAAAGAATACGAAGTCAACGGGGCGGACAACCTGCTGGAAGCTTGTCTGTCTCTTGGCCTCGATATTCCGTACTTTTGCTGGCATCCGGCGCTGGGCAGCGTCGGTGCTTGCCGCCAGTGTGCGGTGAAGCAATATCAAAACGCGGAAGACACGCGTGGTCGCCTGGTGATGTCCTGTATGACGCCAGCCACCGAAGGCACCTTTATTTCGATTGATGACGAAGAAGCAAAACAGTTCCGTGAAAGCGTTGTGGAATGGTTGATGACCAACCACCCGCACGACTGCCCGGTCTGTGAAGAGGGCGGCAACTGCCACCTTCAGGATATGACCGTAATGACCGGTCACAGCTTCCGTCGCTATCGCTTTACTAAACGTACTCACCGTAACCAGGACCTGGGGCCGTTCATCTCTCACGAAATGAACCGCTGCATCGCCTGCTACCGCTGCGTGCGTTACTACAAAGATTACGCAGACGGTCAGGATCTGGGTGTGTATGGCGCACATGACAACGTCTACTTCGGTCGTCCGGAAGACGGTACGCTTGAGAGCGAATTCTCCGGTAACCTGGTAGAAATCTGTCCGACCGGCGTATTCACCGATAAAACTCACTCCGAGCGTTACAACCGTAAGTGGGACATGCAGTTTGCACCAAGCATCTGCCAGCAGTGTTCGCTGGGCTGTAACACCAGCCCGGGTGAGCGCTACGGCGAACTGCGTCGTATCGAAAACCGTTACAACGGTACCGTAAACCATTACTTCCTGTGCGACCGCGGTCGTTTCGGCTATGGCTATGTAAACCTGAAAGACCGTCCGCGTCAGCCGGTTCAGCGCCGTGGCGACGACTTTATCACCCTGAACGCTGAACAGGCGATGCAGGGTGCGGCAGATATTCTGCGCCAGTCGAAGAAAGTGATCGGTATCGGCTCCCCGCGTGCCAGCATCGAAAGCAACTTCGCGCTGCGTGAGCTGGTGGGGGCGGAAAACTTCTACACCGGTATCGCTCAGGGCGAGCAGGAACGTCTGCAGCTGGTACTGAAAGTGCTGCGCGAAGGCGGTATTCATACCCCTGCGCTGCGCGAAATCGAATCGTATGATGCGGTTCTGGTGCTGGGCGAAGATCTGACGCAGACCGGCGCTCGCGCGGCTCTGGCGGTTCGCCAGGCGGTGAAGGGTAAAGCACGTGAAATGGCAGCGGCACAGAAAGTGGCTGACTGGCAGATTGCGGCAATCCTCAACATCGGCCAGCGCGCGAAGCATCCTCTGTTTGTGACGAACGTCGACAACACCCGTCTGGATGATATCGCCGCGTGGACCTACTGCGCGCCGGTTGAAGATCAGGCGCGTCTTGGCTTTGCCATTGCCCATGCGCTGGACAATAACTCTCCGGCCGTTGAACTGGATCGTGACCTGCAAAGCAAAGTCGACGTGATTGTTCAGGCGCTGGCGGGGGCGAAGAAACCACTGATTATCTCCGGGACTAACGCCGGTAGCGCCGAGATCATTCAGGCTGCAGCGAACGTCGCCAAAGCCCTGAAAGGCCGCGGTGCGGACGTTGGTGTCACCATGATTGCCCGTGCGGTGAACAGCATCGGTCTGGGTATGATTGGCGGCGGCTCGCTGGAAGAAGCGTTAAGCGAACTGGAGTCCGGTGCCGCTGACGCCGTTGTGGTGCTGGAAAATGATCTGCATCGCCATGCCTCTGCCGCGCGCGTTGACGCTGCGCTCTCTAAAGCACCGCTGGTGATGGTAATCGACCATCAGCGCACCGCGATTATGGATAAAGCGCACCTGGTGCTCTCTGCGGCAAGCTTCGCAGAAAGCGACGGTACGGTTATTAACAACGAAGGCCGCGCACAGCGTTTCTTCCAGGTTTATGACCCGGCGTACTACGACAGCAACACCGTGATGCTGGAAAGCTGGCGCTGGCTGCACTCCCTGCACAGCACCGTGCAGAGCCGTGAAGTGGACTGGACGCAGCTCGACCACGTTATCGATGCGGTAGTCGAAAAACTGCCTCAGCTGGCGGGCATTAAAGATGCCGCGCCTGAAGCGAGCTTCCGTATTCGCGGCCAGAAACTGGCGCGTGAACCGCACCGTTACAGTGGCCGTACCGCGATGCGTGCCAATATCAGCGTGCACGAACCGCGTCAGCCGCAGGATAAAGACACCATGTTCGCCTTCTCCATGGAAGGGAACAACCAGCCGTCTGCGCCGCGTTCACAGATCCCATTCGCATGGGCGCCGGGCTGGAACTCCCCGCAGGCGTGGAACAAGTTCCAGGCGGAAGTGGGCGGTTCACTGCGTCACGGCGATCCGGGCGTGCGTCTGATTGAAGCCTCCGAAACCGGTCTGGACTTCTTCACCACCGTTCCGGCGAGCTTCCAGGCGCAGGACGGTAGCTGGCGTATTGCGCCGTACTACCATCTGTTTGGTAGCGACGAGCTGTCCCAGCGTTCACCGGTATTCCAGCAGCGTATGCCGCAGCCGTACATCAAGCTCAACCCGGCAGACGCCGCGAAGCTTGGCGTGAACGCGGGTGCGAACATTGCCTTTAGCTACGAGGGCCAGACCATCAGCCTGCCGCTGATTATCTCTGAAAGCCTGACAGCAGGGCAGGTCGGTCTGCCGATGGGTATGCCTGGCATCGCGCCGGTACTGGCGGGTGCGCGTCTTGATAACCTGCAGGAGGCAAAAGCATGAGTTGGTTAACGCCGGATCTTATCGACATCCTGCTGAGCATTCTGAAAGCGATTGTCATTCTGCTGGTGGTGGTCACCTGTGGTGCGTTCATGAGCTTTGGTGAACGTCGTCTGCTTGGTCTGTTCCAGAACCGTTATGGACCAAACCGCGTTGGCTGGGGGGGATCACTCCAGCTGGTCGCGGACATGATCAAGATGTTCTTCAAAGAGGACTGGATCCCACGCTTCTCGGATCGCGTGATCTTTACGCTGGCACCGATGATCGCCTTCACCTCGCTGCTGCTGGCGTTTGCTATCGTTCCTGTCAGCCCGACCTGGGTGGTGGCTGACCTGAACATCGGCATTCTGTTCTTCCTGATGATGGCAGGGCTCGCGGTTTACGCGGTACTGTTCGCAGGCTGGTCCAGTAACAACAAATACTCGCTGCTGGGTGCGATGCGTGCTTCCGCGCAGACGCTGAGCTACGAAGTGTTCCTGGGGCTCTCCCTGATGGGCGTGGTGGCGCAGGCCGGTTCATTCAACATGACCGACATCGTTAACAACCAGGCCGACATCTGGAACGTTATCCCGCAGTTCTTTGGTTTTGTTACCTTTGCTATCGCGGGCGTGGCGGTGTGTCACCGTCACCCGTTTGACCAGCCAGAAGCCGAACAGGAACTGGCCGACGGTTACCACATTGAATATTCCGGTATGAAATTCGGTCTGTTCTTCGTGGGCGAGTACATCGGTATCGTCACCATTTCCGCGTTGATGGTAACGCTGTTCTTTGGTGGCTGGCATGGCCCGTTCTTACCGCCGTTCATCTGGTTCGCGCTGAAAACCGCGTTCTTCATGATGATGTTCATTTTGATTCGCGCAGCGTTACCGCGTCCGCGTTATGACCAGGTAATGTCCTTCGGCTGGAAAGTGTGCCTGCCGCTGACGCTCGTCAACTTGTTGGTAACGGCGGCTGTCATTCTCTGGCAGCAGCCATAAGGGGCTATAGACCATGACCTTAAAAGAATTACTGGTAGGCTTTGGTACCCAGGTACGCAGTATCTGGATGATCGGCCTGCACGCGTTTGCCAAACGCGAAACCCGGATGTACCCGGAAGAGCCGGTATATCTGCCGCCGCGCTACCGTGGCCGTATCGTGCTGACGCGCGACCCGGACGGTTCCGAGCGCTGCGTTGCCTGTAACCTGTGTGCGGTAGCGTGTCCGGTAGGCTGTATCTCTCTGCAGAAAGCAGAGACGGTAGACGGCCGCTGGTACCCTGAGTTCTTCCGCATCAACTTCTCACGCTGCATCTTCTGTGGTCTGTGTGAAGAAGCGTGCCCAACCACGGCGATTCAGCTCACCCCGGACTTCGAACTGGGTGAGTACAAGCGTCAGGACCTGGTGTACGAGAAAGAGGATCTGCTGATTTCCGGTCCGGGCAAATACCCGGAATATAACTTCTACCGGATGGCGGGTATGGCAATCGACGGCAAAGATAAGGGCGAAGCAGAGAACGAAGCCAAGCCTATCGACGTCAAGAGCCTGTTACCGTAAGGAGAGGGCAATGGAATTCGCTTTTTATATCTGTGGCCTTATCGCCATCCTGGCTACGCTACGAGTGATTACGCACACCAATCCGGTGCATGCGCTGCTGTACTTAATCATTTCGCTGCTGGCTATTTCCGGGGTGTTCTTTGCGCTCGGCGCGCACTTTGCCGGTGCGCTGGAAATCATCGTTTACGCCGGTGCCATCATGGTGCTGTTCGTCTTCGTGGTGATGATGCTGAACCTGGGCGGCTCTGAAATTGAGCAGGAACGTCAGTGGTTAAAACCGCAGGTGTGGATTGGCCCGGCAATTTTGTCGGCCATCATGCTGGTGGTAATTGTTTATGCCATTCTCGGCGTGAACGACCAGGGCATCGACGGTACGCCAATCGGCGCGAAAGAAGTGGGTATCACGCTGTTTGGCCCATACGTTCTAGCGGTTGAACTGGCCTCTATGCTGCTGCTGGCGGGTCTGGTTGTTGCCTTCCACGTTGGCCGCGAAGAGCGTGCTGGTGAGGTGCTGAGCAACCGCACTGACGACCGCGCGAAAAGAAAAACGGAGGAACGCGCATGATCCCCTTAACACATGGACTGATCCTCGCTGCGATTTTATTCGTTCTGGGCTTAACCGGTCTGGTTATCCGCCGCAATCTGCTGTTTATGCTGATCGGTCTGGAAATCATGATTAACGCCTCCGCGCTGGCCTTCGTGGTCGCCGGAAGCTACTGGGGCCAGACCGATGGTCAGGTGATGTACATTCTCGCCATCAGCCTCGCGGCTGCCGAAGCGAGTATTGGCCTGGCGCTGTTGCTGCAGCTCCATCGTCGCCGCCAGAACCTGAACATCGATTCAGTAAGTGAGTTGCGTGGATGAACATGCTTGCCTTAACCATTATTTTTCCGCTGATTGGCTTCGTGCTGCTGGCGTTTTCTCGCGGCCGCTGGTCTGAGAATCTGTCTGCGACCGTCGGCATGGGATCTGTCGGTCTGGCTGCGCTGGTAACAGCGTATGCGGGTATCGATTTCTTCAACAACGGGCGTCAGGCCTTCAGCGTGCCGCTGTGGACCTGGATGTCGGTCGGTGATTTCAACATCGGTTTTAACCTGGTGCTGGATGGTCTCTCGCTGACCATGCTCTCCGTGGTGACCGGCGTGGGCTTCCTGATCCATATGTTCGCCTCCTGGTACATGCGCGGTGAAGAGGGCTACTCCCGCTTCTTCGCCTACACTAACCTGTTTATCGCCAGCATGGTGGTTCTGGTGCTGGCCGATAACCTGCTGCTGATGTATCTGGGCTGGGAAGGCGTGGGTCTCTGTTCGTACCTGCTGATCGGGTTCTACTACACCGATCCGAAGAATGGCGCAGCGGCCATGAAAGCGTTCGTCGTGACCCGTGTGGGTGACGTCTTCCTCGCGTTCGCGCTGTTCATTCTCTACAACGAACTGGGCACGCTGAACTTCCGCGAAATGGTGGAACTGGCGCCGGCACACTTCGCCGCAGGCAACAACATGCTGTGGTGGGCAACGCTGATGCTGCTTGGTGGTGCTGTGGGTAAATCTGCACAGCTGCCGTTGCAGACATGGCTGGCCGACGCGATGGCGGGTCCAACCCCTGTCTCCGCGCTGATCCACGCCGCGACCATGGTCACCGCCGGTGTGTACCTGATTGCGCGTACCCATGGCCTGTTCCTGATGACCCCGGAAATTCTGCATCTGGTGGGTATCGTCGGTGCGGTCACGCTGGTGCTGGCAGGCTTTGCCGCGCTGGTGCAGACCGACATCAAACGCGTTCTTGCTTATTCCACCATGAGCCAGATTGGCTACATGTTCCTGGCGTTGGGCGTTCAGGCGTGGGACGCGGCGATTTTCCACCTGATGACGCACGCGTTCTTTAAAGCGCTGCTGTTCCTCTCATCCGGTTCCGTGATCCTGGCCTGCCATCACGAGCAGAACATCTTCAAGATGGGCGGACTGCGTAAGTCCATCCCGCTGGTGTATGTCTGCTTCCTGGTGGGCGGCGCGGCGCTGGCGGCACTGCCGCTGATTACCGCGGGCTTCTTCAGTAAGGACGAAATCCTTGCCGGTGCCATGGCGAATGGTCATATCAATCTGATGGTTGCGGGTCTGGTCGGTGCGTTTATGACCTCCCTGTATACCTTCCGTATGATTTTCATCGTATTCCACGGTAAAGAACAAATTCACGCTCATGCAGGGAAGGGGATTACTCACCACCTGCCGCTGATTGTGCTGCTGGTCCTGTCCACCTTCGTTGGCGCGATGATTGTGCCGCCGCTGCAGGGTGTACTGCCAGACACCACCGAGCTTGAGCACGGCCGCGTTCTGACGCTTGAAATCACCTCTGGTGTGGTCGCTATCGCGGGTATCCTGATTGCTGCATGGCTGTGGCTGGGCAAACGCACGCTGGTGACTGCCGTTGCCAACAGTGCGCCAGGCCGCCTGCTGGGCACCTGGTGGTACAACGCGTGGGGCTTCGACTGGCTGTACGACATGATCTTCGTTAAGCCGTTCCTGGGCATTGCGTGGCTGTTGAAGCGCGACCCACTGAACAGCCTGATGAATATCCCGGCGATCCTCTCCCGCTTTGCAGGTAAAGGCCTGCTGTACAGCGAGAACGGTTACCTGCGCTGGTATGTGGCGTCCATGAGCATCGGTGCGGTTGTCGTGCTGGCGCTGCTGATGGTGTTGCGTTGATCGTAAAGTGAATTTTATTCGAATTCGTTGAAAATCAGGCCCCTGCTGGGGGCCTTAAAAAGGAATGTAAATCGCCATGTTACTACCCTGGCTAATATTAATTCCCTTCATCGGCGGCTTCCTGTGCTGGCAGACTGAACGCTTTGGCGTGAAGATGCCGCGCTGGATCGCGCTGATCACCATGGGATTGACGCTCGCGCTTGGTCTGCAACTCTGGTTGCAGGGTGGCTACTCCCTGACCCAGTCTGCGGGCATTCCGCAGTGGCAGTCTGAGTTTATCCTGCCGTGGATCCCGCGTTTCGGCATTACGATCCACCTGGCGATTGACGGTCTGTCGCTGCTGATGGTGGTGCTGACCGGTCTGCTCGGCGTTCTGGCGGTACTTTGCTCCTGGCGAGAAATCGAAAAATACCAGGGCTTCTTCCACCTGAACCTGATGTGGATCCTGGGCGGCGTAATCGGCGTGTTCCTTGCCATCGACATGTTCCTGTTCTTCTTCTTCTGGGAGATGATGCTGGTGCCGATGTACTTCCTGATAGCGCTGTGGGGCCATAAGGCGTCCGACGGTAAAACGCGTATCACGGCGGCCACTAAGTTCTTCATCTATACCCAGGCGAGTGGTCTGGTGATGCTTATTGCCATTCTGGCGCTGGTGTTTGTGCACCACAATGCGACCGGTGTCTGGACCTTCAACTATGAAGACCTGCTGAAGACCCCGATGTCTCACGGTGTGGAATACCTGCTGATGCTCGGCTTCTTCATCGCCTTCGCGGTGAAAATGCCGGTCGTACCGCTGCACGGCTGGCTGCCAGATGCGCACTCTCAGGCGCCAACCGCAGGTTCTGTTGACCTGGCGGGCATCTTGCTGAAAACGGCAGCCTACGGTCTGCTGCGTTTCGCGCTGCCACTGTTCCCGAACGCGTCCGCTGAGTTCGCACCGATTGCCATGTGGCTGGGTGTGATTGGTATCTTCTACGGTGCCTGGATGGCATTCACGCAGTACGACATCAAACGTCTGATTGCGTACACCTCCGTTTCCCATATGGGCTTCGTGCTGATTGCTATCTACACCGGCAGCCAGCTGGCGTACCAGGGCGCGGTGATCCAGATGATTGCGCACGGTCTGTCCGCAGCCGGTCTCTTCATCCTCTGTGGTCAGCTGTACGAACGTCTGCATACCCGTGACATGCGTATGATGGGCGGTCTGTGGAGCAAAATTAAATGGCTGCCGGCGCTGTCCATGTTCTTCGCGGTGGCGACCCTGGGTATGCCAGGTACCGGTAACTTCGTCGGCGAATTTATGATTCTGTTCGGCAGCTTCAAAGTGGTACCGATGATTACCGTCATCTCCACCTTTGGTCTGGTGTTCGCGTCCGTCTACTCGCTGGCGATGCTGCACCGTGCTTACTTCGGTAAAGCGAAGAGCGAAATTGCTGCACAAGAACTGCCGGGGATGTCGCTGCGTGAGCTGTTCATCATCCTGCTGCTGGTCGTACTGCTGGTGCTGCTGGGCTTCTTCCCGCAGCCGATTCTGGATACCTCGCACTCCGCGATGGGTAATATCCAGCAGTGGTTTGTTAATTCTGCTTCTACTACAAGGCCGTAATTCGCCATGACAATAACTCCACAACAACTGATCGCGCTGCTACCGCTGCTGATCGTCGGATTGACGGTGGTGGTTGTGATGCTCTCCATTGCGTGGCGACGCAATCACTTCCTGAATGCCACGCTGTCGGTCATCGGACTGAACGCCGCGTTAGTCTCTCTCTGGTTTGTTGGCCAGGGCGGGGCGATGGACGTCACCCCGCTGATGCGCGTTGACGGCTATGCCATGCTGTACACGGGGCTGGTTCTGCTGGCGAGCCTGGCGACCTGTACCTTTGCCTATCCGTGGCTCGAAGGCTACAACGACAACAAAGAAGAGTTTTACCTGCTGGTACTGATTGCCGCACTCGGCGGCATTCTGCTGGCGAATGCAAACCATCTGGCTGCGCTGTTCCTCGGCATTGAGCTTATCTCTCTGCCGCTGTTCGGCCTGATTGGTTACGCCTTCCGTCAGAAGCGCTCTCTGGAAGCGAGCATCAAGTACACCATCCTGTCTGCTGCTGCCTCGTCCTTCCTGTTGTTTGGTATTGCGCTGCTGTACGCGCAGACCGGTAACCTTTCGTTCATGGCGCTTGGCAAGAGCCTCGGCGACGGCATGCTGCACGAGCCGCTGCTGCTGGCGGGTCTGGGCATGATGATTGTTGGCCTCGGCTTTAAACTCTCTCTGGTTCCGTTCCACCTGTGGACCCCGGATGTTTACCAGGGCGCACCGGCGCCGGTTTCTACCTTCCTGGCGACGGCGAGCAAAATCGCTATCTTCGGTGTGGTCATGCGCCTGTTCCTGTACGCACCGGTAGGTGACAGCGAAGCAGTTCGCACGGTGCTGGGGATTATCGCGTTCGTCTCCATCATCTTTGGTAACCTGATGGCGCTGAGCCAGACCAACATTAAACGTCTGCTGGGTTACTCCTCCATCTCTCATCTGGGCTACCTGCTGGTGGCACTGATTGCGCTGCAGAGCGGTGAGATGTCGATGGAAACCGTAGGCGTTTACCTGGCCGGTTACCTGTTCAGCAGCCTCGGCGCGTTCGGCGTGGTGAGCCTGATGTCCAGCCCGTACCGTGGCCCGGATGCAGATTCACTGTTCTCCTACCGTGGCCTGTTCTGGCACCGTCCGATCCTGTCTGCGGTGATGACCGTGATGATGCTCTCTCTGGCGGGTATCCCAATGACGCTGGGCTTCATCGGTAAGTTCTACGTGCTGGCTGTCGGTGTGCAGGCGCACCTGTGGTGGCTGACTGCGGGCGTGGTTATCGGCTCGGCAATCGGTCTGTACTACTATCTGCGTGTGGCCGTGAGCCTGTATCTGAGCGCGCCTCAGCAGCTCAACCGTGACGCACCAGGCAACTGGCAGTACAGCGCAGGTGGTATTGTGGTGCTGATCTCCGCGCTGCTGGTGCTGATCTTCGGTATCTATCCGCAGCCGCTGATTGATATCGTGCAGCGAGCAATGCCGCTGATGTAAAAGCAAAAAACCCGCCTCGGCGGGTTTTTTTATGGTTTTCGCCCTCTCCCTGTGGGCTGAGGGTTCCCCAGAAAAATGAAAAGCACGATGAAGTGTGATCTACTGGTTGCGCTAACAAATCAGAAGAGACCTCA
>NZ_JBMKJG010000020.1:0-104181 GCF_049237765.1 Enterobacter cloacae complex sp. SHL021
TTATTGATTTTTCGCGAAACCATTTGATCATATGACAAGATGTGTATCCACCTTAACTTAATGATTTTTACCAAAATCATTAGGGGATTCATCAGCGCCTGGCATGCGGGTGTCTCGATGTATCAGGGGCGCGAGCGTTGCAATGACTTCTCTATTGGGATTGAACTGGAAGGCACGGACACCACCCCTTATACCGATGCACAGTACCAGCGGTTGGTGGATATCACCCAAACGCTCATCAGGCTTTACCCTGCGATTGCAGAGAACATGACGGGACACTGTGATATCGCCCCGGCGCGAAAAACCGATCCTGGCCCTGCATTTGACTGGCCCCGGTTTCGCGCCATGCTTACCGCGTCGTCAGAATAAGGAGATAACATGACGTTGTTTACCATGCTGCTGGTTATCATCGCTGAACGCTTGTTCAAACTCGGTGAGCACTGGCATCTGGATCACCGGCTGGAGGTGCTTTTCCGCCGGATTAACCATTTTTCCATGCTGCGTACGCTGCTGATGACCGCGGGCGTGATGGTGATTACGTTCTTGCTGCTGCGCTCGTTATACGGCCTCTTTTTCAACGTGCCGCTACTGGTGGTGTGGATCCTGCTCGGCGTGCTGTGTATTGGCGCAGGCAAGGTGCGTATGCACTATCACGCTTATCTGAAAGCCGCTTCCCGTGATGATGCGCATGCACGTAGCGCCATGGCCAGCGAGCTGACGATGATCCACGGCGTGCCGCCGGATTGCGATGAACGCGAGTTCCTGCGTGAACTGCAAAACGCGCTGCTGTGGATTAACTTCCGCTACTACCTGGCGCCGCTGTTCTGGTTTGTGGTGGGGGGCCCGTGGGGGCCGGTACTGCTGATGGGATATGCGTTCCTGCGCGCCTGGCAGACCTGGCTTGCCCGCTATCTCACCCCGCATGAACGTTTGCTCTCCGGCATTGATGCGATCCTGCACGTGCTCGACTGGCTTCCGGTTCGTCTGGTGGGTGTGGTCTACGCGCTTATTGGCCACGGCGAAAAAGCGCTCCCGGCGTGGTTCGCCTCGCTTGGCGACCGTCATACCTCGCAGTACCAGGTGCTGACACGCCTGGCGCAGTTCTCTCTGGCGCGTGAGCCGCATACCGACAAGATAGAAACGCCGAAAGCGGCGGTCTCGATGGCGAAGAAAACGTCGTTTGTGGTGGTCGTTATCGTGGCGTTGCTGACCATTTACGGCACGCTGGTCTGAACCCGCGTGCCGTAGCGGTTACGGCGTATCGGCAGGCGGGATGCCAAAATCAGGCATCCCGTTTTCGTGCCAGCGGACGAGCTTCAGGCGGGTATGACGATTGGGGTCATAAAGCGGATCGCCTTCAATTTCGGTGTAATTTCGCGCGTGATACACCAGCACATCTTCTCCTTCCGGCGTTTGCGTAAAGCTGTTATGGCCTGGCCCATACTGGCGGTTTTCGTAGCTGGTGATGAAGACCGGGCGCGAGGCCTTGTGCCAGTTGGCAGGATTTTGCGGATCGGCATTGATCTCTGTCCACAGCAGCCCCATGCAGTAGTTCTCGTCGGTCGCGCTGGCGGAATAGCTGATATACAACTTGTCGCCGTGGAACAGCACCGCCGGGCCTTCGTTGACCCAGAAGCCGCGGCACTCCCAGTCATATTCCGGTTTACTGAGCATCACCGGCTCGCCTTTCAGCGTCCACGGGTTCTCCATTTCACATAAATAGAGATTGGAGTTGCCGGAGATATCCGGGGCTTTTTGCGCCCACAGATACCAGCGTTTCCCCTGATGCACGAACGTGGTCGCGTCCAGCGCAAAGGTGTCGAACGGCGTTTTTACCTGGCCTTTTTCAGTCCACGTGCCGGTTAGCGGGTCGCGGTCGGCACACTCCAGCACAAACATGCGGTGCTGGAACATGCCCAGACCGTCCAGCGCCTGGGTGTGCGCGGCGGCAAAATAGATGTACCACTTGCCGTCGATATGATGCAGTTCCGGTGCCCAGATAAGCTGGCTCATTGGGCCGGTCTCCGGTTTGCGCCATACGACCACCTCGTCGGCACTGCGCAGCCCTTCCAGCGTCGCTGCCCGGCGGATCGCCAGCCTGTCGTATTGCGGCACGGAGGCGATAAAATAATATTGCCCTTCATGACGCAGAATGTACGGGTCAGCGCGTTGTTCTATAAACGGGTTAGGCCAGTTATGCATGCGGCGTTCCTTCTTTTGTTTCGGCTCTCGTTTCCTGCCAGGCGTTCAGTTCGCTGTAGTTGGTGCGGCGTTTCTCCAGGTCGAGCTGGATCTGTTTCATGGTTTCCCGATCCACTTTCAGCAGTCGTACTACGCCCGCAGTGATCAAATACCCCACACCCGGGATCACGGTAAACAGCAGAACGATCCCGTTAATGGCCTCTGCGCTTTGTGCTTTCGCACCGGCGTCGTAGCCATACCAGGAGAGCAGGAAGCCCACCATCGCGCCAGCAATCGCCAGCCCCAGCTTGAGGAAGAAGATATTGCCCGAGAAGCTGATCCCGGTGATGCGTTTACCGGTTTTCCACTCGCCATAGTCATCCACATCGGCCATTAGCGACCAGTGCAGCGGAGACGGGATCTGGTGAAGAATGTTAAGCAGGAAGTAGAGCACCACGATGGTGACGGTCGCTTTCGGGTCGAAGAAATAGAACGCGCAGGAGAAAAGCGCCAGCACGATGTTGGTCCAGAAGAACACTTTCAGTTTACACCAGCGGTCGGTCAGCACTTTCGCCAGCATACTGCCGAGCATCATTCCCACCACGCCCAGGCTGATAAACAGGGTGGCAAAGTGAGTGCTCTGGCCCATTACCCAGGTGACGTAATACATGGTGGCCGCCATGCGGATAAAGCCCGGGCAGACGTTGCAGAGCGTCAGCAGCAGAATGCGTACCCACTGGTCGTTTTTCCACACGTCCTTCAGATCGTTTTTCAGCTCATCATGGGTCTGCACCGCCGGACGTACGCGCTCGCGCACGGTGGCGAAGCAGAACAGGAACATACAGGTACCAATCAGCGCCAGCACGGTCATCGCCATCTGGTAGCCTTTGGCTTTGTTATCGCCACCAAACCAGTCCGCCATCGGCAGGAGCGTGAGCGACAGTAAAAGCGTGGCAATACCCACCATCACAAAGCGATAGGACTGGCAGGCCACGCGCTCTTTTGGGTCATTGGTGATCACGCCGCCCAACGAGCAGTAGGGAATGTTGATGGCCGTATAGGTTAACGAGAGCAGGAAGTAGGTCACAAAGGCATAGATAACTTTGCTGTTATAGCTCCAGTCTGGCGTGGTGAACATCAGGATACTGAACAGCGCATAGGGGAACGCAATCCACAAAAGCCATGGACGAAACCGCCCATATTTACTGCGGGTACGGTCCGCGATGGCTCCCATGATCGGGTCCGTAACGGCATCAATGACGCGCACGGACAGCAGCAACACGCCGACCAGCGCAGGTGCCAGCCCAAAAATATCGGTATAAAAATAATTAACAAACAACATGATGGCGCCGAAGATGATGTTGCATCCTGCATCGCCCATCCCATAGCCGATCTTCTCTTTTACTGACAGTTTATTGTTATCCATTGACTGCTCTCCGGGTGACGGTATGGAGAGAATTATTTGCTGGCTAATCGATATATGCGTTGCAGTATCAGGGCGGTGATATGGATAAAGCGGCTGACGAGGTGAATTTGTGAGGAAGGTAACAAACGCTCAGCACCCGCGAAACGAGTGCTGAGCTGAAGAGCTATTAATGTGCTTTTACGGTTTTACCGTTTTTCTGTTTTACCAGATACCCCACGCCGAGGATCGCAATCCAGACCGGGATCAGGTAAACGGAAATCGCCATGCCTGGGGTGAGTAGCATAATTACCAGCACGCCCGCCATAAACAGCAGGCAAACCCAGTTACCCAGCGGATAGAGCAGGGCAGGGAAGCGGGTGGTTACGCCCTGCTGCTGTTTAGCGCGGCGGAACTTGATGTGCGCCAGGCTGATCATCGCCCAGTTAATCACCAGAGCCGAGACCACCAGGGCCATCAGCAGGCCAAACGCCGATTCAGGTGCCATGTAGTTAATCAGCACGCAAAGCGCCGTCACGATAGCCGAAACAATGATGGTATTGACCGGCACGCCGCGCTTATCGACGTTCAGCAGGGCTTTTGGTGCGTTACCCTGCTGCGCAAGGCCGAACAGCATGCGGCTGTTGCAGTACACGCAGCTGTTGTAAACGGAAAGCGCCGCCGTCAGCACGACGATATTGAGCGCATTCGCCACGAAGGTATCGCCCAGTTCGTGGAAGATAAGGACGAACGGGCTGGTGTCGGCCGTGACGCGTGTCCACGGCAGCAGCGAGAGCAGAACGGCCAGTGAACCCACATAGAAGATCAGAATTCGGTAGATAACCTGATTCGTCGCTTTCGGGATGCTTTGCTCCGGGTTGTCGGCTTCAGCGGCGGTGATCCCCACCAGCTCCAGCCCCCCGAAGGAAAACATAATAATGGCCATCATCATCACCAGACCGGTCATCCCGTGAGGCAGGAATCCACCTTGCTCCCAGAGGTTACGCACCGTGGCCTGTGGGCCACCGTTGCCGCTGAACAGCAGCCAGCCGCCAAAGATAATCATCGCCACCACGGCAATGACTTTGATGATGGCAAACCAGAACTCCATCTCACCGAACACTTTTACGTTGGTCAGGTTGATGGCGTTGATAATGACGAAGAACGCTGCCGCAGAAACCCAGGTTGGGATCTCGGGATACCAGAACTGAATGTATTTCCCCACGGCGGTCAGTTCTGCCATGGCCACCAGAACGTAAAGCACCCAGTAGTTCCAGCCGGAAGCGAAACCGGCAAAACTGCCCCAGTATTTGTAGGCAAAGTGGCTGAACGAGCCTGCAACCGGCTCTTCAACGACCATTTCACCTAACTGGCGCATGATCAGAAACGCAATAAAACCTGCGATAGCGTAACCCAAAATAATGCCTGGACCGGCGGACTGGATGACGGATGCGCTTCCCAGAAACAGGCCTGTGCCGATAGCACCACCCAATGCGATGAGCTGTATATGGCGGTTTTTAAGGCCGCGCTTTAGCTGATCGCCGTGCTGTTGAGCTTCCATTTGAAACCTCGTGTGTGGTTGTTATGTTCACGCTGTGCGTGTGTAATTATGAATATCCGTTTTCTGTATTTATTTCTTTACGGTTAATAAGACCGAAAAAAGCGGAGATGTCTTCCGTAAGCGCAAGAATAGTGGTAAGCGCCTGTGAATGCACCTGCTTTATGAAGGGCTGATGACGAGTTGAATAAAAAGAAAGCATTTGTAAATCGCACCGTTAATTCTTACTACCCCAACCTATAGAATAGAAATGCCTTAAAAGTGGGCGAATTTTCATTTTTTGCGTTGTTGAATCGCTTCAGATTGCAAAAACCCTCGTTTCATTATGGTTAAAACTCCCTCTTTGGTAGTAATCAGCTCATTTGTGCAAAGTTACATTTCTGAAACGTTATTTCTGTAAGGTTGTTAAAATGTGCAGGGTTTACTGATTTCAATCAAAACCAATATGGACAGAAGGTGAATACTTTGTTACTTTAGCGATACGAACTTGAAATTGGTAAGACCAATTGACTCCGGGCAAAAAGGCGTAAGACAGGGAATATGGCCTACAGCAAAATTCGCCAACCAAAACTATCCGATGTGATTGAGCAGCAGCTGGAGTTTTTAATCCTCGAGGGGACACTGCGTCCGGGTGAGAAACTTCCGCCAGAACGCGAGCTGGCTAAACAGTTCGACGTATCCCGCCCCTCTCTGCGTGAGGCGATTCAACGCCTCGAAGCAAAGGGCTTGCTGCTTCGTCGCCAGGGCGGCGGAACCTTTGTTCAAAACAGCCTGTGGCAGAGCTTCAGCGATCCGCTGGTAGAACTTCTCTCTGACCACCCAGAATCCCAGTTTGATCTGCTTGAGACCCGTCACGCGCTTGAAGGTATCGCGGCCTATTACGCCGCCCTTCGCAGCACTGATGAAGATCGCGTGCGTATCCGCGAACTGCATCAGGCCATTGAACGGGCACAGCAGTCCGGCGATTTAGACGCCGAGTCCAATGCCGTCGTCCAGTATCAGATTGCCGTCACCGAAGCGGCACACAACGTAGTGCTCCTCCATCTGCTACGCTGCATGGAGCCGATGCTGGCCCAGAACGTTCGTCAAAATTTTGAATTGTTGTATGCCCGTCGGGACATGCTCCCGCTGGTAAGCAACCATCGCACCCGAGTATTCGAGGCGATAATGGCCGGGGAACCGGAGCAGGCGCGCGAAGCGTCGCACCGACATCTGGCTTTCATTGAGGAAATCTTGCTGGACCGCAGCCGAGAACAATCGCGTCGCGAACGTTCATTACGCCGCATACAGCAACGAAAGGATTAAGCGCCAGGTACTTTTAGAGCGCGGCAACTAAACGCAGAACCTGTCTTATTGTGTTTTCTGACGAAAATACAATGGGACAGGTTCCAGACAAATCAACGTATTAGATAGATAAGGAATACCCCCATGTCAGAACGTCTCCAAAATGACGTGGATCCGATCGAAACTCGCGACTGGCTACAGGCGATCGAATCGGTCATCCGTGAAGAAGGTGTTGAGCGCGCTCAGTATCTGATTGATCAGCTGCTTTCTGAAGCCCGCAAAGGCGGCGTGAAGGTTGCTTCAGGTGCAGGGGCTAGCAACTACGTAAACACGATTGCCGTTGAAGACGAACCGGAATACCCGGGCAATCTGGATCTGGAACGCCGTATCCGTTCTGCCATCCGCTGGAACGCCATCATGACCGTTCTGCGTGCGTCCAAGAAAGATCTGGAGCTGGGTGGCCACATGGCGTCCTTCCAGTCCTCTGCGACCGTTTACGAAGTGTGCTTCAACCACTTCTTCCGTGCTGCTAACGAGAAAGACGGCGGCGACCTGGTGTACTTCCAGGGCCACATCTCTCCGGGCATCTATGCACGTGCATTCCTGGAAGGTCGTCTGACTGAAGAGCAGATGAACAACTTCCGTCAGGAAGTTCACGGTAAAGGTCTGTCTTCTTACCCGCACCCTAAACTGATGCCTGAATTCTGGCAGTTCCCGACCGTATCCATGGGTCTGGGCCCAATTGGTGCAATCTATCAGGCGAAATTCCTGAAGTACCTGGAACACCGTGGTCTGAAAGATACCTCTGAGCAAACCGTTTACGCCTTCCTGGGCGACGGTGAGATGGATGAGCCAGAATCTAAAGGTGCGATCACCATCGCTACCCGTGAGAAGCTGGACAACCTGTGCTTCATCATCAACTGTAACCTGCAGCGTCTGGATGGTCCGGTAACCGGTAACGGTAAGATCATCAACGAACTGGAAGGCATCTTCGCAGGTGCTGGCTGGAACGTTATCAAAGTAATGTGGGGTTCCCGTTGGGACGAACTGCTGCGTAAAGACACCAGCGGTAAACTGATCCAGCTGATGAATGAAACCGTTGACGGTGACTACCAGACCTTCAAATCCAAAGACGGTGCCTACGTTCGTGAGCACTTCTTCGGCAAATATCCTGAAACCGCCGCACTGGTTGCAGACTGGACTGACGAGCAGATCTGGGCGCTGAACCGTGGTGGTCACGATCCGAAGAAAATCTACGCTGCACTGAAAAAAGCGCGCGAAACCAAAGGTAAAGCGACTGTAATCCTGGCCCACACCATTAAAGGTTACGGCATGGGTGATACCGCAGAAGGTAAAAACATCGCTCACCAGGTTAAGAAAATGAACATGGACGGCGTGCGCTATATTCGCGACCGTTTCAACGTGCCAGTGACCGATGAGCAGGTAGAAAACCTGTCTTACATCACCTTCCCGGAAGGTTCTGAAGAGTACAAGTACCTGCACGAACGTCGTCAGGCGCTGAAAGGCTACCTGCCAGCTCGTCAGCCTAACTTCACCGAGAAACTGGAACTGCCAGCGCTGGAAGACTTCTCTCAGCTGCTGGAAGAGCAGAACAAAGAGATCTCCACCACTATCGCTTTCGTTCGTGCCCTGAACGTGATGCTGAAGAACAAGTCGATCAAAGATCGTCTGGTGCCAATCATCGCTGACGAAGCGCGTACATTCGGTATGGAAGGTCTGTTCCGTCAGATCGGTATCTACAGCCCGAACGGCCAGCAGTACACCCCGCAGGACCGTGAGCAGGTTGCTTACTACAAAGAAGACGAGAAAGGTCAGATCCTGCAGGAAGGTATCAACGAGCTGGGCGCAGGCGCATCCTGGCTGGCTGCTGCGACCTCCTACAGCACCAACAACCTGCCGATGATCCCGTTCTACATTTACTACTCTATGTTCGGGTTCCAGCGTATCGGTGACCTGTGCTGGCAGGCAGGCGACCAGCAGGCTCGCGGCTTCCTGATTGGTGGTACTTCCGGTCGTACGACCCTGAACGGTGAAGGTCTGCAGCACGAAGATGGCCACAGCCACATTCAGTCTCTGACTATCCCTAACTGTATCTCTTACGACCCGTCTTACGCGTACGAAGTGGCAGTCATCATGCATGACGGTCTGCAGCGCATGTACGGCGAAGCGCAGGAGAACATTTACTACTACATCACCACCCTGAACGAAAACTACCACATGCCGGCAATGCCAGCAGGTGCCGAGGAAGGTATCCGTAAAGGTATCTACAAACTCGAAACCATCGAAGGTAGCAAAGGTAAAGTTCAGCTGCTGGGCTCCGGTTCTATTCTGCGTCACGTTCGTGAAGCAGCGCAGATCCTGGCGAAAGACTACGGTGTGGGTTCCGACGTGTACAGCGTGACCTCCTTCACTGAACTGGCGCGTGATGGCCAGGATTGTGAGCGCTGGAACATGCTGCACCCAATGGAAACCCCACGCGTTCCGTACATCGCTCAGGTGATGAACGACGCGCCAGCGGTGGCGTCTACTGACTATATGAAACTGTTCGCTGAGCAGGTTCGTACTTACGTTCCAGCTGATGATTATCGCGTACTGGGTACTGACGGCTTCGGTCGTTCTGACAGCCGCGAAAACCTGCGTCACCACTTCGAAGTTGATGCTTCTTACGTGGTTGTAGCAGCACTGGGCGAACTGGCTAAACGTGGCGAAATCGATAAGAAAGTGGTTGCGGACGCAATTACCAAATTCAACATCGATGCAGAAAAAGTTAACCCGCGTCTGGCGTAAGAGGTAAAAGAATAATGGCTATCGAAATCAATGTACCGGACATCGGGGCTGATGAAGTTGAAATCACCGAGATCCTGGTCAAAGTAGGCGACAAAGTTGAAGCTGAACAGTCGCTGATCACCGTAGAAGGCGACAAAGCCTCTATGGAAGTCCCGTCTCCTCAGGCTGGCATCGTTAAAGAGATCAAAGTCTCTGTTGGCGATAAAACCGAGACTGGCAAACTGATCATGATTTTCGATTCCGCCGACGGTGCAGCAGCTGCTGCACCTGCGCAGGAAGAGAAGAAAGAAGCTCCGGCCGCCGCTGCTCCAGCAGTTGCCGCGGCAGCGAAAGAAGTTAACGTGCCTGACATCGGTGGTGACGAAGTTGAAGTCACTGAAATCCTGGTGAAAGTGGGCGATACCGTTGCAGCTGAGCAGTCTCTGATCACCGTAGAAGGCGATAAAGCGTCTATGGAAGTGCCGGCGCCGTTCGCGGGCACCGTTAAAGAGATCAAGATCAACACCGGTGACAAAGTGTCTACCGGCTCTCTGATCATGATCTTCGAAGTGGCGGGTGCTGCACCTGCCGCTGCGCCAGCTCAGGCTGCTGCTCCGGCTCCAGCGGCTGCACCAGCAGCAGGCGGTGTGAAAGACGTTAACGTTCCTGACATCGGCGGTGACGAAGTCGAAGTGACCGAAGTGATGGTGAAAGTGGGCGACAAAGTTGCCGCTGAACAGTCACTGATCACCGTTGAAGGCGACAAAGCCTCTATGGAAGTGCCTGCGCCGTTCGCGGGTACCGTTAAAGAGATCAAAATCAGCACCGGCGACAAAGTCTCTACCGGCTCTCTGATCATGGTCTTCGAAGTGGAAGGCGCTGCGCCTGCAGCCGCTCCGGCTGCCGCGGCTGCTCCAGCACCGGCTGCTGCACCGGCTCAGGCTGCTAAACCAGCGGCACCTGCTGCAAAAGCGGAAAGCAAATCTGAGTTCGCTGAAAACGACGCTTACGTCCATGCGACCCCGCTGATTCGTCGCCTGGCGCGCGAATTCGGCGTGAACCTGGCGAAAGTGAAAGGGACTGGCCGTAAAGGTCGTATCCTGCGCGAAGACGTTCAGGCTTATGTGAAAGACGCGGTGAAACGCGCTGAAGCTGCACCAGCTGCAGCCGCAGGCGGCGGTATCCCGGGCATGCTGCCATGGCCGAAGGTGGACTTCAGCAAGTTCGGTGAAATTGAAGAAGTGGAACTGGGCCGCATCCAGAAAATCTCTGGTGCTAACCTGAGCCGTAACTGGGTCATGATCCCGCACGTTACGCACTTCGACAAAACCGATATCACCGATCTGGAAGCGTTCCGTAAACAGCAGAACGCCGAAGCTGAGAAGCGTAAACTGGACGTGAAATTCACCCCAGTGGTCTTCATCATGAAAGCCGTTGCCGCTGCCCTGGAGCAGATGCCACGCTTCAACAGCTCCCTGTCCGAAGATGGCCAGAAGCTGACGCTGAAGAAATACATCAACATCGGTGTTGCGGTTGATACGCCAAATGGTCTGGTTGTTCCGGTCTTCAAAGACGTGAATAAGAAGAGCATCACTGAGCTGTCCCGTGAACTGACCACCATCTCCAAAAAAGCGCGTGATGGTAAGCTGACTGCCGGCGAAATGCAGGGCGGTTGCTTCACTATCTCCAGCATCGGCGGCCTGGGTACTACCCACTTCGCACCGATTGTTAACGCGCCGGAAGTGGCTATCCTCGGTGTGTCCAAGTCCGCGATGGAGCCGGTGTGGAATGGCAAAGAGTTCGTGCCGCGTCTGATGATGCCAATCTCTCTGTCCTTCGACCACCGCGTGATCGACGGTGCTGATGGTGCGCGTTTCATCACCATCATCAACAACATGCTGAGTGACATTCGCCGCCTGGTGATGTAAGTGAAAAGCCGGCCAGTCGGCCGGCTTTTTTCTGTTAATCTCATGTGGTTTGTGAGGTTATTGGCGAAAGCGACAATTCGTGAGCCGTTTGTTGTTTCAAAATTGTTAACAATTTTGTAAACTGCGGGCGGATAGAACGTCCCGGTGGATGAAGGGCGACAAGTACCTGGACCGCCGGAAATCAATAAGAGGTCATGATGAGTACTGAAATCAAAACTCAGGTCGTGGTACTTGGGGCAGGTCCCGCAGGTTACTCTGCAGCCTTCCGTTGCGCTGATTTAGGTCTGGAAACCGTCATCGTAGAACGTTACAACACCCTTGGTGGTGTTTGTCTGAACGTAGGTTGTATCCCTTCTAAAGCGCTGCTGCACGTAGCGAAAGTTATCGAAGAAGCCAAAGCGCTGGCTGAACACGGTATCGTCTTCGGCGAGCCGAAAACCGATATCGATAAAATCCGTACCTGGAAAGAGAAAGTTATCACTCAGCTGACCGGTGGTCTGGCTGGCATGGCGAAAGGCCGTAAAGTGAAAGTGGTTAACGGTCTGGGTAAATTCACCGGCGCGAACACTCTTGAAGTGGAAGGCGAAAACGGCAAAACCGTAATCAACTTCGACAACGCGATCATCGCGGCGGGCTCTCGTCCAATCGAACTGCCATTCATTCCACATGAAGATCCACGCGTGTGGGATTCCACCGATGCCCTGGAACTGAAAACCGTTCCAAAACGTCTGCTGGTTATGGGCGGCGGTATCATCGGTCTGGAAATGGGTACCGTGTACCATGCACTGGGTTCAGACATTGACGTGGTTGAAATGTTCGACCAGGTTATCCCGGCTGCGGATAAAGACATCGTTAAAGTCTTCACCAAGCGTATCAGCAAGAAATTCAACCTGATGCTGGAAACCAAAGTGACTGCCGTTGAAGCGAAAGAAGACGGTATTTACGTTTCCATGGAAGGTAAAAAAGCGCCA
The DNA here is from genome assembly GCF_049237765.1 of Enterobacter cloacae complex sp. SHL021. Lineage (NCBI taxonomy): Bacteria > Pseudomonadati > Pseudomonadota > Gammaproteobacteria > Enterobacterales > Enterobacteriaceae > Enterobacter > Enterobacter cloacae complex sp. SHL021. Next base: position 12,112 of record NZ_JBMKJG010000020.1, read on the forward strand.
TCCGAACCACAGCGTTACGACGCCGTGCTGGTGGCGATCGGCCGTGTGCCGAACGGTAAGAACCTCGACGCGGGCAAAGCTGGCGTGGAAGTGGACGACCGTGGCTTCATCCGCGTTGACAAACAGCTGCGCACTAACGTGCCGCACATCTTTGCTATCGGCGATATCGTCGGTCAGCCAATGCTGGCGCACAAAGGTGTTCACGAAGGTCACGTTGCCGCTGAAGTTATCGCCGGCATGAAACACTACTTCGATCCGAAAGTGATCCCATCTATCGCGTACACCGAGCCAGAAGTGGCATGGGTCGGTCTGACCGAGAAAGAAGCGAAAGAGAAAGGCATCAGCTACGAAACCGCCACCTTCCCGTGGGCTGCTTCTGGCCGTGCTATCGCTTCCGACTGCGCAGACGGTATGACCAAACTGATCTTCGACAAAGAGACTCACCGCGTTATCGGTGGTGCGATTGTCGGTACCAACGGCGGCGAGCTGCTGGGTGAAATCGGTCTGGCGATCGAAATGGGTTGCGACGCGGAAGACATCGCGCTGACCATCCACGCTCACCCAACTCTGCACGAGTCCGTGGGCCTGGCGGCAGAAGTGTTTGAAGGTAGCATCACCGACCTGCCAAACGCGAAAGCGAAGAAGAAATAAGTTTCTTCAGACAAAAAAAGCGGCCTGTGGCCGCTTTTTTTATGTGCTGGATTCAGGGAGCCACAGGCTGCCAGGTTTTATCCGGGCTATAGGCGGTTAACGCCTGGGCTTTCTGCTCAGAGTCATTGCCGAGATCGGCCTGGTACACTTTGTCATCCTGGTTTATCACAAAGCTCATGACGCCTGTCTGGCCATAGCTGACGGGCCACGCCACCATCGCAAAGCCTTTTTCATCAGGCAGGATACGGAACCGATAGCCGTGATAGCCTGCACCGGGCTCTTTGGGGCTGAAGGCCGGTCCCAGCGGGCTGGGGGCTTCACCCGGCGAAACGGGCCAGTAGAGACCATCTTTTTTCCCTTCAGAGCTGACAATTTTCTGCGCGTATTTTTGATTCATGGCGAAATAGCTCTGCTGGGCATCCACATAGGCATGTAATGCTTCGATGGCGGCAAGCTCGTTACGCCCGATCTCGCGGGTCAGGATCTCCTCGGCGCCCTCCTTGATATCGAATTGCCATCCGGCAGCGGTTTTGACAACCGGGATAGGCAACTGCCAGTCGTTATTTCCGACGACCAGATGCGCCGTATTACCGTCGATAACCGTGTTGTGCCGCACCTTCCAGTCGCGGAGGAAACGATCGACGGCATCAGGATCGACCCCTTCAGGCGGCAGAAAATCGCGCCAGTTCTCTCCAAGCAGATTGTTCATTGCCGTTTCATTCTGTTCACTGATGGCATGCGCCAGCGCATCGGTCGCCTGAACGGGCGTGCTGAAGGATTGCTGTGCCATCGCAGCGGCGGACATCATGAACAACACCATTCCACAGACAAGATTCTTTTTCATGTTGGCTCCCTTAACGATGACGGAATTCACGGTGTTCAGCACGTCCGGCAGGGGCCTGACGCGGCTGCTGATGACGGGCAGCCAGTTGTCTGCTTTGCGCACCTCGCTGCTGCTGGGCTTGCCAGTTGGCAGAGCGGCTGTCGTTACCACTCAGGGCATTCGCGCGAGGCTGGCTGGTTCGCTGCGGGATATGGCGTTGCTGAGCAGGCTGCGCGATCCGTTTCTCCTGCCGCTGTGTTACGGCATGGCGATTATCACGCTGCTGCGTGGTGGTTCGCTTTGCCGTTTGCGGTCTGGTGTCGTAGCCACGGTAGTTGTTGCGCTGGGATATCTGCTTCAGCTGTTCGCCTGAAGCCTGGCGCTGTGCATCTTTGGTTCCCGGACGCGCGGTTTGCGGGAAGGTTTTACCCGTCGATTTCTCCATCTGGCTCAGGGCCGCCTGACGCTGGCTGTCGCGGTTAACCGGTTTTTGCTGCGTAGAACTGAGCCCCGTTACCGTGTTAGTGGAATGGAAGCGGTTATTAAGCTGGCTGGTGGGGTAGGGCACACCTTCCCGATACGCCGGGTTATGCTGCCAGGTGCGGTTGGCATCCGTCAGGCGTTGACCACTGATTTTGTTGAAGTTCTCAACGTTAATATTGATATTGTTATCACCGTTGCGGTTATAGCCGCCGTGATTCCAGTCATCGTCATGATGGTGGTCCCAGTCGTCGTCATCATCCCAGTCGATGTTGCTGAAGATGGCGTAGGTTGTCGCCACACCCAGGCTGAAGCCTAAGCCTTTGACCAGACTGTCCGTAAACTGCTCTCCCGGAGAAGGAGGAAGATAGGTTGGCGGATAGGCAGTGTTTGGCCAGGTACCGTAAACGGTATTGGGGTTATAGGTGGGGACGTAAACGACCTGCGGATCCGCGGATTCAATTTTGATCACCGTCGGGGCAGGCGTGGTGGAAGTCGTCGATTCGCTGGTGGCCGATTTGGCCGGGGCAGGTTTCGTCACGGTGGTGATCGTCTGCTGAGGCGTCGATTGTAAGGCGCCGGTCTTTTGAGCCAGCGCGCGCAGGCGTTGGACGGAATCCATGACATCCTTCGGTTGCGCGAGAAACGCATCCCCCAGATTTTGTACCCACGGCGGGTTTTCACCCATCAGCGACATCAGTTGAGGAAACGCGACCAACGATTTTACGCTGGGATCCCAGGGCTGGCTGGCAACGGCCTGGATAGCGGCGTCTCCTTCCATTTTAGGGTTGTCTTTGGACCACTGCGCCGCCTGGATGACGTTGGCCGGGTAGGTCGAGGCCATTAAAATTTGTGACAGCAGGGCATCCGGATAGAGCGCGATGGGAGCAACCCACTGATCGATTTGCGCGGCCGTATAGGCTGGGGCGACGACAGGGGCGGGTTGCACTGCTGCGGGGGGTACCGGTTGTTGTGCGACGGGAGCGGGGACGACAGGCTCTGTCGCCCGACTTTTGACAAACATGACGCCTGAGGCGGCAAACAGCCCGGCACTGCACAGAAGAACAAGCAGATGTGGTTTAAAGGGCAACTTCATAAAATGACTCCAACGAGACAAGCGCTGTGCCGTGAGGCGTTACGGTTGGCGTGAGTATTATTCACTCGCCTTTTACTGTTTTGACTTTTGTTGGGGAACTGCCGGTACGTCCGGATAAAGAGTGTGAGTATTTATTACACAATTATATGTGATAGCTGAAAAGCCGCTGGGATTTCAGAAGGCCGCTCTTGCGAGCGGCCAGCAGCTAGTTGCCGAGGTTTACAACAAACAGCACCGTGATGTCGGATATGTTCCAGCCACCGTGCAGTGCCGTAAGCAGTAAACCGAGCGCAACGATCAGCGCAGTGATTCGCATCTCCATTGCGTGCGTTCCTGTACAGGCTACGCGGGTTCATTCTTCACCGGGAAAGGCAGAACCTGGCAAGTTGATGTTGCCGCGTAGATGAAGGAACTGCTCCCGGGCCCGGTGACTGGTTGCTACACCAGCGGAGCAGGCCGCGGAGAAGAATAGTCAATTCAATGGATCTGAAGAAGGCAAAAAATGCAATTACATGGGCTTTCATACGAAATGGGAAGGTGCTACGCAAAATCGTGATAGCAGCTTGCAAGCCCACAGGGAGTGATGCACAATATTTCACGTTGGTGTTGCCGCAAATCTGCCAACCCGGTGTGCTACCACCGCAAGGCAACAAATAAACCGCTTTCAGGCGGTTTTTTTGTTGCCAAAATTCCCCCCGTCTGCCCTCTACACCATGCTTAACGATTCAGCAAATTTTTTAATGTTGCTTTTTTGTAAACGGATTAACACTGTGCAGAAATCCTGCTATGCTGCCCGACGCGGTATCGGGCATTTACCCTACAAACTGCTGTCTCACAGGAGCGTGAAGAGAACGCCCGCCGCATATGACAATGAGAGCGAGGAGAACCGTCGTGCTAGAAGAATACCGTAAGCACGTAGCAGAACGTGCCGCCGAGGGAATTGTACCCAAACCGTTAGATGCAACCCAAATGGCCGCGCTCGTCGAGCTGCTGAAGAACCCGCCTAAGGGCGAAGAAGAATTCCTGTTAGATCTGCTGATCAACCGCGTACCGCCTGGCGTAGATGAAGCTGCCTACGTAAAAGCCGGATTCCTTGCTGCTATCGCCAAAGGCGAAGCCACCTCCCCACTGGTTACTCCTGAAAAAGCCATTGAACTGCTCGGCACCATGCAGGGTGGTTATAACATTCATCCGCTGATTGACGCGCTGGATAACGACAAGCTGGCACCGATTGCCGCTAAAGCGCTCTCTTCAACGCTGCTGATGTTCGATAACTTCTACGATGTGGAAGAAAAAGCCAAAGCAGGCAACGTCTATGCGAAGCAGGTGATGCAGTCCTGGGCCGATGCCGAATGGTTCCTGAACCGTCCTGCGCTGGCTGAAAAAATTACCGTTACCGTATTCAAAGTCACCGGTGAAACCAACACCGATGACCTCTCTCCGGCACCGGATGCATGGTCTCGCCCGGATATCCCGCTGCACGCACTGGCGATGCTGAAAAACGCCCGTGAAGGCATTGAGCCGGATCAGCCAGGCGTTGTCGGCCCGATCAAACAGATCGAAGCGTTGCAGAAAAAAGGATTCCCGCTGGCTTACGTCGGTGACGTTGTCGGTACCGGTTCTTCCCGTAAATCCGCCACTAACTCCGTCCTGTGGTTTATGGGTGACGATATTCCGCATGTGCCGAACAAACGCGGTGGCGGCCTGTGCCTGGGCGGTAAGATTGCCCCAATCTTCTTCAACACCATGGAAGATGCTGGCGCACTGCCAATCGAAGTGGATGTCTCTAACCTGAACATGGGCGACGTGATTGACGTTTACCCGTATAAAGGTGAAGTCCGTAACCACGACACCAACGAGCTGCTGGCGAGCTTCGAGCTGAAAACCGATGTGCTGATCGACGAAGTGCGTGCCGGTGGCCGTATCCCGCTGATCATCGGTCGTGGCCTGACCACCAAAGCGCGTGAAGCGCTGGGTCTGCCGCACTCAGACGTGTTCCGTCATGCGAAAGACGTAGCAGAAAGCAATCGTGGCTTCTCGCTGGCGCAGAAAATGGTTGGCCGCGCGTGCGGCGTGGCCGGTATCCGTCCTGGCGCTTACTGCGAGCCGAAGATGACCTCTGTGGGCTCTCAGGACACCACTGGCCCAATGACCCGTGACGAGCTGAAAGACCTGGCGTGCCTGGGCTTCTCGTCCGATCTGGTCATGCAGTCCTTCTGTCACACGGCGGCGTATCCGAAGCCGGTTGACGTAACCACGCACCACACGCTGCCAGACTTCATCATGAACCGTGGCGGCGTCTCTCTGCGTCCGGGCGACGGCGTTATCCACTCCTGGCTGAACCGTATGCTGCTGCCGGATACTGTAGGTACCGGCGGTGACTCCCATACCCGTTTCCCGATTGGTATCTCCTTCCCGGCGGGCTCCGGTCTGGTGGCGTTTGCCGCAGCGACCGGCGTGATGCCGCTGGATATGCCGGAATCGGTACTGGTGCGCTTCAAAGGTAAAATGCAGCCGGGTATCACCCTGCGCGACCTGGTTCACGCTATCCCGCTGTATGCCATCAAACAGGGCCTGCTGACCGTTGAGAAGAAAGGTAAGAAGAACATCTTCTCTGGCCGCATCCTGGAAATTGAAGGGCTGCCGGACCTCAAAGTTGAGCAGGCATTCGAGCTGACCGATGCGTCTGCAGAGCGTTCCGCCGCGGGTTGTACCATCAAGCTGAACAAAGAGCCGATCATTGAGTATCTGAACTCTAACATCGTCCTGCTGAAGTGGATGATTGCGGAAGGCTACGGCGACCGTCGTACGCTGGAGCGTCGTATTCAGGGGATGGAGAAATGGCTGGCGGATCCGCAGCTGCTGGAAGCCGATGCTGACGCAGAATATGCGGCGGTGATCGACATCGATCTGGCAGACATTAAAGAGCCAATTCTCTGTGCACCGAACGATCCTGACGATGCGCGTCTGCTGTCTGACGTGCAGGGCGATAAGATCGACGAAGTGTTCATCGGTTCCTGTATGACCAACATCGGTCACTTCCGTGCTGCCGGTAAACTGCTGGATACTCATAAAGGCCAACTGCCAACCCGCCTTTGGGTAGCGCCACCAACCCGTATGGATGCGGCGCAGCTGACTGAAGAGGGTTACTACAGCGTGTTTGGTAAGAGCGGTGCGCGCATCGAAATCCCTGGCTGTTCCCTGTGTATGGGTAACCAGGCGCGCGTGGCAGACGGTGCGACGGTGGTCTCCACCTCTACCCGTAACTTCCCGAACCGTTTAGGTACCGGTGCGAACGTCTACCTGGCGTCTGCTGAGCTGGCGGCGGTTGCGGCGCTGATTGGCAAACTGCCAACGCCGGAAGAGTACCAGACCTTCGTTGCTCAGGTTGATAAGACGGCGGTGGATACCTATCGCTATCTGAACTTTGACCAGCTCTCTCAGTACACCGAGAAAGCTGACGGGGTGATCTTCCAGACGGCGGTATAAAAGCAAAACCGTCTCCACGAGACGGTTTTTAGTGTTTGCACCCTCTCCCGTGGGAGAGGGCCGGGGTGAGGGCATCAGGCCGCAGGGCCTTGCTCTCACCTTTTTATTTTCATTCCTCCCACCTCACACGCTTTTTTTCTTCCTCTCTGCTGCGATAATTACCGTAATGGCTTTGCAGAGGAAAACACTATGGATTACGAATTTCTGCGCGACATCACCGGGGTGGTGAAAGTGCGTATGTCGATGGGCCACGAAGCCGTTGGACACTGGTTTAACGAAGAAGTGAAAGAAAATCTTGCGCTTCTTGATGAAGTTGAACAGGCGGCGAATGCGATAAAAGGCAGTGAACGCTCCTGGCAACGTGCGGGTCATGAATACACGCTGTGGATGGATGGCGAAGAGGTGATGGTGCGGGCCAATCAGCTGGAATTCTCGGGCGACGAGATGGAAGAGGGGATGAGCTACTACGACGAAGAGAGCCTGTCGCTGTGCGGCGTGGAGGACTTTCTGCAGGTCGTGGCGGCGTACCGGGAGTTTATGAAACAGAAATAGCACACAGGAGCGTCCTTGCTCCGTGCGAGTCTTACACGGCCGGAATATTGCGGCCGTAGTAGATTTCGCGCATCTCTTTCCAGAGCAGGTCGGTAATGACTTTACGCTCTTCTTCGCTTAAATCTTCTGGCTTTGTGTGGAACATGTAGTGCTTAAGGTCAAACTCCTTAAGCAGCATCTTGGTGTGGAAGATGTTCTCCTGGTACACGTTCACGTCCATCATGTCGTACAGCGATTTCATGTCCTCGGACATAAAGTTCTGAATGGAGTTGATCTCGTGATCGATAAAGTGCTTCATGCCATTGATATCGCGCGTAAAACCACGCACACGATAATCAATGGTGACGATATCGGATTCCAGCTGGTGAATTAAATAGTTCAGCGCGTTTAGCGGGGAGATCACGCCGCAGGTGGATACTTCGATATCGGCGCGGAACGTACACAGGCCGCCTTCCGGGTGGCTTTCCGGGTAGGTGTGCACGCAGATATGGCTTTTATCGAGGTGGGCGACAACCACTTCAGGCAGCGGGCCCGGGTGTTCGGTTTTGTCGATAAGCTTAGGATCGACCGGCTCTTCGCTGACCAGAATGGTCACGCTGGCGCCCTGAGGTTCATAATCCTGGCGGGCGATGTTCAGAATATTTGCGCCGATAATAGAGCAGGTTTCCGACAGGATCTCGGTCAGTCGGTTGGCATTGTAGAGTTCATCGATATAGGCGATGTAGCCATCGCGCTCTTCCGCTGTTTTGGCATAGCAGATATCGTAAATACAAAAACTCAGGCTTTTGGTCAGGTTGTTAAAGCCATGCAGTTTAAGCTTTTTCAATTAGTTCACCCCCTGGGAGGACAGTGCATCTTGCAGGTACTGTGGCAAGGCAAAGGCTGCGGTATGGACCGCCGGATTGTAGTAACGGCACTGGAGACCCGCCTGATGGAAGCGCGCCTGGATAATTTCCGTGGAGAGATGGCGCAGGACGTCGTTATCCGTCGCCCAGGCAAAGGTCATGATCCCGCCGTAGTAGGTCGGAATGGCAGCCTGATAGAAGCTAACATCGCCAAAATAGGTGCTCAGTTTGCGGTGGCTGTCGAGCGCTTCATCCTGCTGCAGGAAGCAGACGCCATTTTGCGCCACGAAGATACCGCCAGGGTTCAGACAACGCTTGCAACCCTCGTAGAACGATGAGGTAAACAGCGAGGCTCCCGGGCCGATAGGGTCGGTACAGTCGGAGATAATGACGTCAAACGTCTGAGTCGTCTGGTTGACGAAGTTCACGCCATCGTCAATCACCAGCTTAAAGCGCGGATCGTCGTAGCTACCCGCGTTATGGTTAGGCAGGTACTGACGACAGAATGAGACCACGCCCGCGTCGATCTCTACCATGGTGATGGTTTCAATGGACTGGTGGCGGGAGACTTCGCGCAGCATCGCCCCGTCGCCGCCGCCGATAATCAGCACGTGCTTCGCGTGGCCATGGGCCAGCAGCGGGACGTGGGTCATCATCTCATGATAGATAAACTCATCTCGCTCGGTGGTTTGCACCACGCCGTCCAGCGCCATTACGCGGCCAAAAGCGGCATTCTCGAAGATGATCAGATCCTGATGATCGGTTTTCTCATGATAAAGCACGTTATCAACGGCAAAGTACTGACCAAACTGGTCATGCAGTGTTTCATGCCACAACGTGTGGTCGGCCATACGCGGACTCCTCTTCGTTAACATCCGTTACACTCACGAAAAATGAGCGAAACATGATAGCTAACTATAACCGTGGTTGCACGGTTCCAGGCGAAACAAGAGGCGTCGGGAAGGTTATTTCACGTAGGCGAGCAGGCTAAGCGAATCGCGGGCCAGCGCTTTGCATTTTTTTGCCGTTGGGATGCCAATACCGCTTAAATCACGGTAACTGTCTTCACCGAGCGCTTTCATGTCGAAGCTGTCGTAGTTGCTGAGGTCCCATTGGTTCTGCTGGGCAAAAAAGACCAGTGCGCGACGAATTTGCCCGTTGGGTAAATTCTGGTAGCCACAATCATTTTTCAGGAACACAAAAACCGCCGTCAGATCGGCCATATCTTCCGCTTCATTTTCACTGAGCGCATAGCTGTTGGCACACATTGCCATCAGGCTGGTGAACAAAATTGTCCTGAAAAACGTCTTCATTGCTTCTACCACTGCATCACGGAAAATCAACGTTAGCATATTTGGTGCCAGTGCGACGATCTTTATTATTGCCGCGTTACTTGACCTTCCGGTAAGGGGAGGGTTTATGCTCAAAAGATCGTCTGCACGAAATAAGGAAATGAATATGCAACGTCGTGAATTTCTAAAATATTCCGTTGCGTTGGGGGTTGCCAGCGCATTACCACTGTGGAGTCGCGCGGTTCTGGCGGCTGACAGACCTGCCTTACCCATTCCTGATTTATTGACCGCCGATGCCCGTGGCCGTATCCAGTTAGTGGTTCAGTCCGGTAAAACGGCCTTTGGCAAATATAACGCCACCACCTGGGGCTATAACGGCAATGTGCTTGGCCCGGCGTTGCAGCTGCGCAGAGGAAAAGCCGTCACCGTTGATATTCACAACACGCTGGCAGAAGAGACGACGCTGCACTGGCACGGGCTGGAAGTGCCGGGCGAGGTCGACGGCGGCCCGCAAGGGATTATAAAAGCGGGCGGGAAGCGCACCGTGACCTTTATCCCCGAGCAGCGGGCGGCAACTTGCTGGTTCCACCCGCATCAGCATGGTAAAACGGGCCATCAGGTGGCCATGGGGCTGGCAGGCCTGGTGCTGATTGAAGATGACGAAAGTCGCCTGCTGCGTCTGCCCAAACAGTGGGGTATCGACGATGTGCCGGTCATTGTGCAGGACAAAAAATTCTCCACAGACGGTCAGATTGATTATCAGCTGGATGTGATGACCGCGGCGGTAGGCTGGTTTGGCGATACGCTGCTGACTAATGGCGCGATCTACCCCCAGCACGCTGCACCAAAAGGCTGGCTGCGGTTACGTCTGCTCAACGGATGCAACGCGCGCTCGCTGAACTTTGCCACCAGCGATAATCGTCCGCTGTACGTCGTGGCGAGCGACGGAGGACTGCTGCCTGAGCCGGTCAAAGTGAATGAACTCCCTGTGCTGATGGGCGAGCGCTTTGAGGTGCTGGTGGACATCAGCGACGGTAAGTCATTTGACCTGGTGACGCTCCTGGTCAGCCAGATGGGGATGGCCGTTGCGCCATTCGATAAGCCACACCCGGTTTTACGTATTCAGCCGCTGCAGATCACCGCCTCCGGTACGCTGCCGGACACCTTAACCACGCTGCCGGCGCTTCCATCCCTGGATGGGCTTACGCAACGTAAGCTGCAGCTCTCCATGGATCCGATGCTCGACATGATGGGCATGCAGGCGCTGATGAAAAAGTATGGCGATCAGGCGATGGCGGGGATGCACCACGGGCAGATGATGGGCCATATGAACATGGATCACGGCACGATGGGCGGTATGAATCACGGCGGTCACGGGTTTGATTTCCACAACGCCAATATGATCAACGGCAAAGCGTTCGATATGAACACGCCAATGTTTGCTGCTACAAAAGGGCAGTTTGAGCGCTGGGTGATTTCAGGCGAAGGCGACATGATGCTGCATCCGTTCCATATTCACGGCACCCAGTTCCGTATTCTTTCAGAGAACGGCAAAGCGCCGGATCCGCATCGCGCGGGCTGGAAAGATACAGTGAGAGTGGAAGGCGGCGTCAGCGAGGTGCTGGTGAAGTTTGACCACGAGGCGCCAAAGGAGTTTGCCTATATGGCGCACTGTCATCTGCTGGAACACGAAGATACGGGGATGATGCTGGGTTTTACCGTATAAAAAAGCCGGGTGGCGGCTTCGCCTTACCCGGCCTACATTTCGCAGGTGCGGCCTGATGCCCTCACCCTGGCCCTCTCCCGGTGGGAGAGGGAACAAACATAAAAAACGGCAACCGAAGTTGCCGTTTTGCATTTATTTTGCGTCATCCGGCAACGCATACGCGACAATATAGTCGCCCATCTTCGTGCCAAACGAACCGTGACCGCCCGCAGAGATGACAACGTACTGCTTGCCATTCACTTCATAGGTCATCGGCGTTGCCTGTCCACCGGCTGGCAGACGGCCTTGCCACAGTTTCTCACCGTTGGTCATGTTGTACGCGCGCAGGTAGTTATCTGCGGTTGCCGCGATGAACAGCACGTTACCGGCGGTAGAAATTGGGCCACCCAGCATTGGCATACCCATGTTGAACGGCACCGGAACCGGCATCGGGAACGGCATGCTGTCCTGCGGGGTACCAATACGTTTTTTCCACACGATCTGGTTGGTTTTCAGATCCAGACCGGAGATATACCCCCAGGCAGGCTGTTTACACGGCAGACCAAACGGAGACAGGAACGGATTCAGGGTCACGCCAAACGGTACGCCATACTGCGGCTGAATACCGGCTTCGGTACCGCTGCCTTTCGCGTCTTTCGGCTGCTCCATTGGGTTACCTGGACCACGTGGGATCAGTTTAGAGACAAACGGCAGCGCCATCGGGTTGGCGATCGCTACCTGGCGGTTAGGGTCAACGGAGATCCCGCCCCATTCGAACATCCCAAGGTTACCCGGGAAGACCAGCGTGCCCTGCTCAGAAGGCGGGGTAAAGATGCCTTCATAGCGCAGCTGATGGAACATTACGCGGCACACCAGCTGGTCAAACATGGTGGCACCCCACATGTCTGCGCCGCTGAGGTCTTTCTTCGGACGGAAGCTCAGTTCGGAGAACGGCTGCGTTTTAGTGACGTAATCGCCTTTAGCCGCGCCCTGAGGAACCGGTTTTTCCGGTGCAGGCACAACCAGCTCGCCGTTACGGCGGTCCAGTACGAAGATGTTACCGGTTTTCGCCGGAGCATAAATCACCGGAACGGTTTTGCCGTTAACGGTAATGTCTGCCAGCGTTGGCTGGGACGGCATATCCATATCCCACAGATCGTGGTGAACGGTCTGGTAGCTCCACGCCAGTTTCCCGGTGGTCGCGTTCAGCGCCAGAATGGAGCTGGCATAACGTTCCTGCTCAGGGGTACGGTTACCGCCCCAGATATCAGGCGTGGTCACGCCCATTGGCAGGTAGACCAGATCCAGCTTCGCATCATACGCAGCCGGTGCCCAGGAGTTTGGCGAGTTGAAGGTAAAGGTGTGTTCATCAGACGGGATCGCGTTAGGATCTTTCGCGCCCGGATCGAAGGCCCACAGCAGTTTACCGGTATTCACGTCGAAACCACGGATAACGCCAGAGGTTTCGCGGGTGGAGAAGTTATCCGTGACCGAACCAGCAATCACGATGGTTTTATCAGTGATGATTGGCGGTGAGGTGGGTTCATACAGACCCGGCGTGGTGTCCGGCATGTTGGTCTGCAGGTTCAGGATACCTTTGTTGGCGAAGGTTTCGCACAGCTTGCCCGTTTCGGCGTTAATCGCGAACAGACGGCCATCGTTCACCGGCAGCATAATGCGGCGAGGACAGTCGGCAATGACGTCCGGACTGGCATTATCCGCACGCGCTTCGTGGTAAGAGACACCGCGGCAGGTGATGTGCTGGAACGACGGGTTGGAGTTCAGCTGCGGATCGAAGTGCCATTTCTCTTTACCGGTGGCCGCGTCGAGCGCGAACAGGCGCTGGTGCGCCGTACACAGATAAAGCATGTTGCCCACTTTAATTGGCGTCACTTCGTTGGTCAGTTCACCCGGATCGTTTGGCATCTTCAGATCGCCGGTACGGAATACCCAGGCTTCTTTCAGGTTTTTCACGTTGTCCGCGTTGATCTGCTTCAGCGGGGAGTAGCGCTGACCTTCCTGGTTACGGCCATACGCTGGCCAGTCGCCGTCAGCCACCTGCGAGATAGCCGCCGCAGGGGTGGATTCTGCATTCAGCGTACCGTTGATCTCCTGCGGGTCGTTAAAGCCGGCCCAGGTCAGGATACCGCCACTGATTAGCAGAGCGACAAGCAGCGCTGCAACGGCACCGCTGGAAGGCACAATCAGGCGACGCCAGACGAACGGCAGGATCAGCCAGATACCGAAGAAGACCAGAATGTCGCTGCGTGGCGTCAGTGCCCAGAAGTCGAACCCGACTTCCCAGACGCCCCAGATCATGGTTGCGAGGAGTAATGCCGCATAAAGCCACAGTGCGGATTGTTTTCTACGCCAGAGCAGAACAGTTACGCCAAGCATAACCAGGCCCGCAATGGGGTAGTACCAGGAGCCGCCAATTGCGACCAGCCAGACGCCACCGATTAACAGGTACAGGCCGCAGAAGGCGGCGAATAACGCTGTTAGTGTCACCAGTAGACGCGGCCGTTTAGAGTTTGTTTCAGCCATAGAAAGTGTACTCGTCAGTTTTTGTTAATAATTTGCTAGCAACTAATTATAGGTATTAACAAGTGTGATCGGAATCACAATATTTGCTTTTTATAACTCATACGCCAGGCTTAGCCATTTGCTGATATAATGGCTGGCTTGCGTATCGATGCCGGAATAACATTCATCCGCATTGAGAGATTTTCATTAAAATCATATGGTTAGTAATATGAAACATACTGTTGAAGTGATGATCCCGGAAGCCGAGATCAAAGCGCGTATCGCCGAACTGGGTCGTCAAATCACCGAACATTACAAGGACAGCGGCAGCGAAATGGTGCTGGTTGGTCTGTTGCGTGGCTCTTTCATGTTCATGGCAGACCTGTGCCGTGAAGTGCAGGTGTCACATGAGGTCGATTTTATGACCGCCTCCAGCTACGGCAGCGGCATGTCCACAACCCGTGATGTGAAAATCCTGAAAGATCTGGATGAAGATATTCGTGGCAAAGATGTGTTGATCGTCGAAGACATCATCGACTCCGGTAACACGCTTTCTAAAGTGCGCGAGATCCTGAGCCTGCGTGAGCCGAAATCCCTGGCCATCTGTACTCTGCTGGATAAACCAGACCGCCGTGAAGTGCAGGTACCGGTGGAGTTTGTTGGTTTCTCTATTCCGGACGAGTTCGTCGTCGGTTACGGTATTGACTACGCGCAGCGTTATCGCCATCTGCCGTATGTTGGGAAGGTTGTGCTTCTGGACGAGTAGTGCGGCCTGGTGCCCTCACCCCAGCCCTCTCCCACAGGGAGAGGGAGAAAATCCCCGCTTTATTTATGGTTCACATGCTTAAGCTTGAGGTTGGCAATGCCCGAACGGTAACGCTGCTCCAGCGTTTCGCGGTTGGTGGCGGTCACTTCCAGATTGCGCAGCAGGCCGTCGTGAATGCCGTACGCCCAGCCGTGGATAGAGACCTTCTGCCCGCGCTTCCACGCTGACTGCATGATCGTTGAATGACCCAGGTTATACACCTGCTCCATCACGTTCAGTTCACACAGCGTGTCCATCCGGCGCTCCTGCGGCATTTCACCCAGCAGTGAGCTATGTTTGAACCAGATATCGCGGATGTGCAGCAGCCAGTTATCGATGAGCCCCAGTTCCGGGTTTTCCACAGCGGCCTGCACGCCGCCGCAGCCGTAGTGACCGCAAATAATGATGTGCTCGACCTCCAGGACGTCTACGGCGTACTGAACGACAGACAGGCAGTTGAGATCGGTATGAATCACCAGGTTGGCAACGTTACGGTGAACAAACAGTTCGCCGGGCTCAAGGCCCGTCAGTCGCTCAGCCGGAACACGGCTGTCGGAACATCCAATCCAGAGAAAGCGTGGATTCTGCGCTTGCGCGAGCTTTCCAAAAAAACCGGGGTCTTCCTCCACCAGCATTTTTGACCATAGTGCATTGTTGCTGATGAGTGTATCTATGTTGTTCATGGAGGTTAGCGACCTGTAACCAAGTGATTGCGTTGCGCTACTATAGGGTAACCCGACTTTTAATGAAACCACACAACGTGTGTCAGAAACTAAGGTAAGTTTAATTCATGGCGATTGCACTGGAGCTTGAGCAGCTTAAAAAAACCTATCCGGGCGGCGTTCAGGCGCTACGCGGGATAGATCTCAAAGTAGAAGCGGGGGATTTCTATGCGCTTCTGGGGCCGAATGGCGCGGGGAAATCGACGACCATCGGCATTATCAGCTCGCTGGTCAATAAGACCTCTGGCCGGGTCTGCGTGTTTGGCTACGATCTGCAAAAAGATGTAGTCAACGCCAAACGTCAGCTCGGTCTGGTACCGCAGGAGTTCAACTTCAACCCGTTTGAGACGGTGCAGCAGATCGTCGTCAACCAGGCGGGCTACTATGGCGTTGAGCGAAAAGAAGCGTTAGCTCGCAGCAAAAAGTACCTGAAGCAGCTTGATCTATGGGAAAAACGTAACGAACGTGCGCGTATGTTGTCTGGCGGCATGAAGCGCCGTCTGATGATTGCCCGTGCGCTGATGCATGAGCCAAAACTGTTGATCCTCGACGAGCCCACCGCCGGGGTAGATATTGAGCTTCGTCGCTCAATGTGGGGGTTCCTGAAAGATCTCAACGACAAAGGCACCACCATTATTTTGACGACGCACTACCTTGAAGAAGCGGAAATGCTGTGCCGCAACATCGGCATCATTCAGAACGGCGAGCTGGTGGAAAACACCTCAATGAAGGATCTGCTCTCGAAGCTCAAATCAGAAACGTTCATTCTGGATCTGGCGGCAAAAAGCGCGCTGCCGAAGCTTGAAGGGTACCAGTATCGCCTGGTCGACACCTCCACGCTGGAGGTGGAAGTATTGCGGGAGCAGGGCATTAACAGCGTCTTCTCCCAGCTGAGTGCCCAGGGCATTCAGGTTTTAAGTATGCGTAACAAAGCGAACCGACTGGAAGAGCTGTTTGTCTCTCTGGTGCAGGATAAACAAGGAGACAAGGCATGACGCATCTTTATTGGGTCGCGCTGAAAAGCATCTGGGCGAAAGAGATTAACCGCTTTATGCGCATCTGGGTACAAACCCTGGTGCCGCCGGTGATCACCATGACGCTCTATTTCATCATCTTCGGTAATCTGATTGGTTCCCGCATTGGTGAGATGCATGGCTTTACCTATATGCAGTTTATCGTTCCGGGTTTGATCATGATGGCGGTGATCACCAACGCCTATGCCAACGTGGCTTCGTCTTTCTTTAGCGCTAAGTTCCAGCGCAACATTGAGGAGCTGCTGGTGGCACCGGTACCAACGCATGTAATCATCGCGGGTTACGTTGGCGGTGGTGTGGCGCGCGGCCTGTGCGTCGGGATCCTGGTGACGGCTATCTCCTTGTTCTTCGTGCCGTTCCAGGTGCACTCCTGGCTGTTCGTGGGGCTGACGCTGCTGTTGACGGCGATCCTGTTTTCGCTTGCCGGTCTGCTGAACGCGGTGTTTGCCAAAACGTTTGACGATATCAGCCTGATCCCGACCTTTGTGCTGACGCCGCTGACCTATCTGGGTGGGGTGTTTTATTCCCTGACGCTGCTGCCGCCGTTCTGGCAGGCGTTGTCACACCTGAACCCGATTGTCTACATGATCAGTGGTTTCCGCTTCGGCTTTCTCGGCATTACTGACGTACCGCTGTTCACTACCGTTGCGGTGCTGGTGGTATTTATCGTCGCCTTCTACCTGCTGTGCTGGTACTTAATCCAGCGCGGACGCGGACTGCGCAGCTAACCTTCCGCCCGGTGACTTTCTAGTTGCCGGGCCTTTTCTTTGACTGTTATCACCGTAAGCTAATCTTCACTTCGCTAAACTACTCGCCTGCTAAGGAGAGAGTTATGCTGGGATGGGTCATTACCTGCCACGATGAACAGGCGCAGGAGATGTTGATAAAGCTTGAAGCCAGGTTTGGTCCACTGGCGCAGTGTCGTGCGGTGAATTACTGGCAAGGGCTGAGCACCAACATGCTGAGCCGGATGATGTGTGATGCCCTGCATGAAACCGACACTGGCGAAGGCGTTATCTTTCTCACCGATAAATCTGGCGCTGCGCCGTATCGTGCGGCTGCTCTGTTGAGCCACAAACACGACGGCTGCGAAGTGATCTCCGGTATTGATCTTCCCCTGCTTGAGTTAATGTATCCACGGCGTGAATTATTAAGCAGCGCAGAGTTTCGCGATGCCATCGTGGCGCAGGGTGAGCCGGGCGTCAGCAGCTTGTGGCATCAGCAGCAGAAAAATCCCCCCTTCGTTCTTCTTCACGACCTGTATAAGAATTAAACATTGGTATTGATGGTGCATTTGTTACAATGGCACCAGTTTATTCGTGCCGATATCACATACATGTTCACGCGTATTTTGTTCCTGTGCCTGCTGGTTCTCTCTGGCGGGGCATCAGCCAGTTTATTAAGTCAGCAAGGTCTTCCTGCCCAGTACATGCAAACCACTGAAGATGCGGCTATCTGGGCGCAGGTGGGAAACGAGGTCGTTAACGTCGGCCATGTCAGAGCCGGACAGATCCTTGCCGTTGTGCCTACCGCTGCGGATTATTACGAGTTTCGCTTCGGCTTCGGGACTGGATTTATCGATAAAGGCCATCTGGAGCAGGTGCAGGGAAAGCAGCGCGTTGAGGACAGCCTTGGCGATCTTAATAAGCCGCTCAGTAATCAAAACCTGATCACCTGGAAAGACACACCGGTCTACAACGCGCCGTCCAGCGGCAGTGCGCCATTCGGTACGCTGAGCGCCAATCTTCGGTATCCGGTTTTAAGCAAACTCAAAGACCGCTTAAACCAGACGTGGTACCAGATCCGTATCGGCAATCGCCTGGCATGGATCAGCAGCCTGGACGCGCAGGAAGATAATGGCCTCCCGGTGCTGACCTACCATCATATTCTGCGTGATGAAGAGAACACGCGTTTCCGGCATACCTCTACCACCACCAGCGTGCGCGCGTTCAATAACCAGATGGCCTGGCTGCGTGACCAGGGGTATACCACCCTGACGATGTACCAGCTGGAAGGGTATGTGCGTAACAAACTGAACCTGCCGGCCAAATCGGTGGTGATTACGTTTGATGACGGGCTAAAGTCCGTAAGCCGCTATGCTTACCCGATTCTGAAAGAGTACGGGTTTAACGCCACGGCGTTTATCATCTCATCCCGCATTAAGCGACATCCGCAGAAGTGGGATCCGAAATCACTTCAATTTATGAGCGTTCAGGAGTTGAAGGGCATCCAGGACGTGTTTGACATTCAGTCCCACACGCACTTCCTGCACCGCGTGGATGGTAACAAGCATCCGATTCTACTGAGCCGCAGCTACCACGTGATTTTGTTTGATTTCGAACGCTCGCGCCGGGCGCTGGCGCAGTTTAACCCGCGCGTGCTGTATCTCTCTTATCCGTTTGGTGGCTATGACAATAAAGCCATAAAAGCCGCGAATGACGCCGGTTTTCACCTCGCAGTGACAACGGTAAAAGGGAAGGTCAAGCCGGGGGATAATCCGTTCTTACTGAAACGCCTGTACATCTTAAGAACGGATTCGCTGGAGACCATGTCGCGGCTGATCAGCAACCAGCCGCAGGGGTAAGCTATTCGTAGGTAAACTGCAGGGTGCCGATGGCGCTGAACGTGCCTGAAGTGACTTTTTCTGTATCAGACTTAACTAACCGGGCCGTAAGTAACCAACTGAATATCGTGAGGGTAGTATTATCTTGTGCGGTATAGCTGCTAGTTGAATTAGGCACTATCTGCCTGTTGTTCGGCCACTTCAGTAACACGCCCACGCCTTGTGCCGCGTTCGACGATGCGATGTTGGCGAGTAATGAGCCATCAGTCCCGGTTGTTTTACTGGTGGTCAACTTCACGGTGACTTTACGGGTGTTGGTGCAATTCCCTGTCACCCCAAAATCGGCGTTTATGGTTTTATCGTTCTCGATATCGGATACACCATAATCCCCCAGGTCTACGGTTTTGGGAGCCGTGAGCGTGCAGGTGGGTTTTTCTATTGGTGTAATGAAGGCCATATTGGCTATGGTAATGGTCGGTTTGGGATGATCGTCTGGATCGGATCCCACCGGGTCTCCAATGGTAATTTTTCCAATTGTTCCACCAACCGGGCCAATAGATACTACGTTAGCAGGAATACCGGCAAACGTGGGAAGTTGGTAAAATTCGACCATGGCCCGCCAGGCGCGATTATCCAGCAGCTCATCCTGGTCATTCATGTGTAATGCAAGAAACCAGCTCGTACTGGGAGCGAAATAGGCCGTGGCAGTATTGTCTACTGTGCCAAAAGCCAGAGCATAGGCTATTCCGGTTACATTGGTTTTGAATAAAGCTTTACCATCAATACTGCCGACTAACAGACTGGCGTCTGCCAGGGTGAAAATGTTTTCGCCATGTTTTCCTAACGTGCATTTACTACTTAATCCGGGGCTCAGATTCAGGCGATATAGCGAGCTGATTTTTGTAGGAACAGCGACATTATCCACGATTTGCAGGGTCGGCTTTGCGCCATTAAAGTCGCCGATGGACTGCGTGTCGCCAAATCGAAATTTACACTCAATATCTGCATGGGCGTAAAAAGCGTTCATGGTTAAAAACATAAATAAAATGATAAAACCGTTAAAACGTGGGGACACGGTTATCCCAGGACGCTGTGCCATAATTGTTCCTTTTTAGCGTTGCCTGTTAGCGATATGTCACGCTGACTAATGCGCGCGCGGTCACTTTTCCTGCGCTGACCGGGCCGTAATTTTGGTAGCGGGCGTAAAAGTTATACGCTTTCAAATAGCTTTGTTGGTCTGATGGGGTCGCTATTTTGACCTCCACATCAGACTGCCCCTCGCTGTCGAGGACGTTTTGATTATTGGATTCAGAAAAAATTACAATCCCCACGTTTTCAGCGCCGCCAGCAAGGGCGGATGTTTCATTACTGAATATCTGTTTTGAAATCCCATCAATTTGGGCAGACTGCGGTTTAAAGGTAAAGTGCAGCGCTTGTCCGGATCCCGATTCATCCCCGCTGCAGTCCACAACCTGAATCATAAAGCGTGTTCCTCCCGCGGGGTCTGCTGGTTGAAGTCGATCGGTGCCCTCCGCGGTATAAAACCACGTTTTTCCCACCGTTGGCAGCGTTACGTTTCCACTTTCTGGAATACTGACCTGGCACGTATTGTTGATAATATTTGCCGTCATATCCATTTCCAGGCTGGAGGCAAAACCCGCAGCGGGAAACCCCATGCAGAGGGCCAGCCATGACATCGCATTTCTTAAGATTAAGCGGGACTGGAACATCCTGTTTAAGCTACCTGTCTGAATAAACATTATTGATAGGTCACGGTAAACGTCACGGGCGCATTGACCGAACCTGTCGTCACGTCCGAAATCGTTTTACCATTTGCAATGACGATGCGCGCATCCATTTCAAAATTCCCCGTCCCGTTAGACAGGTTGATGACAGACGTCGGGACAGTGGCGCAGTTCAATATGGAGCCTGAGTCGACAGAGCCTTTCCAGATTTCAAAACCGACGTTATGCCCGGCTGCATATGCATTACCGGTACACGACCCGCCTGCACCCGGCATGGCCTGAATGGCGGCGTTTTTTACCCCGGCACAGTTCGTGAAGGCGATTTTGAAGGTTTCTCGTCGGCTCTGGCTCACCAGGTCAGACTTAAACACATCGCCAAACGGCAAAATGTCAATGGGGGCTCCGCTGGCGTTTTGAATCTCCGCGTTACAGGTCCCGGCCTCAATGGTGGATGTAAACGTTGCCTGCACGCTCGTCGTCCCCGTAATCGCACTTAACGCAACGGAAGGCAGGGTGGCAGTCATTGCAAGCACCAGTAATGTCATTTTCATTTTCATATCAACGCTCCTCATTGCTGCCAGTTATTCATAGGTGAAATTAAACGTAGCGATACCGCTAAAATTGCCGGTCGTGCCCTGGCCGTTTGCGGTTTCCACCAGCGTTGCCAGAAGTGGTACCTCGCCAGCACTTATCTCTCCGCTCGACCAGACGAGGCGCTGTGTATCGGTGGATGAATTAATGACGAAGGGGGTATTCGGGGTGGCGGTACGGGAAATCGCCACGCCAATATTTTCCGCACTGCCGTCGCCGGAAAGGGAGTTCTTAATTGCCGTCGTCAGCGTGCTGGCGCTACCGCTGATGGTGGTTTTCAGCGATGCCAAACTCGGCGGGCATGAGACCATTTTGAGTTTAAAGTTGGTCGTGGCTTTGGCATTTTTCAGGATGATGTAATCCAGGCGCACCTTGCCGTTAGTCCCTATTGGGATCACATTGCTGGTGCCATCACCGCTGCCGCCTTCGATTTTCATATCGCAGGTGGTGTCACGGATATTTGCGGTAAAGGTAATATCGAGATTATCGGCGTGTGTTTCCAGCGACAGCGCCATTAGCCCCGTGCTTAAAATAACTAACCCTGTTTTTTTCCAGGCTCTAAAAAGCATGTTTTAACTCCCTTTATAAGGCTGTGACGCGGCAGGTCTGGCCCGTCAGCAGCGTTGTCGGTCCAATCTTTTTCGCATCCGGTGGGATGTGGTAGGAGACGGTACAAGATGTGCCGGGCTCATTTCCCCAGACGATGTTTAACGTCCCTTTATCTTCAATTCCGCGGATCCAGGCTTGCCCGGCCTGACCCACGCTACCCACGGATACGCCCTGGTCGGTTTGCACATCGGCGCCTAACGGGATAAACCCGCCATCGTCACGCATCAGTTCCATTAACACTGAGCGCCCCTGATCGGTTTCAAAGTTAACCAGCACAACGGCACCGCTACGGGGAACGGTGGTGGAGCGGGTATTTTTCACTTCCACGTCAGAGTGCATTTCGCTGATATCAAGACCTACGCTATTTTCACGGTAGGCGGACAGATAGGGCATAAGGGCATAGCCTGAGGCGCCGATTTCACCGTTACCGATAGAGACGCGGGCGCCTTCTGCCCCCTCAGCTTTAATTAAGGCAAGCGTATCGCTTTCGCTGATGCTGCCAGGAGCAAGTGTTACGCCACCGGAGTGCAGAACAATCCCGCCGCTATAGCTGGCAGAATATTGTCGTGTACCGTCATCTGAGGCGGAGACGGAAAGGCTTAGCGGTCCATGCGGGCCGTTATAACTGCCGTACCCGCTTAACTGATTTAACGTATCGTCGTAACGCGTGGTGCTTTCGGTAATGCTGTAACTGAAGCGGTTATCTTCGGTGTTGCCGTTAGCGCTGGCGTTAAAGCTACTGCCGCCTTTTAAATCGCTGCCGATGCCCGTCGTGAGTGAGGAGAATCCACCCGCTCGCTTGCTGTTACCCATCAGCGTGTCGAATGGAATCGTGAGGTTCAGATAGACGCTGTCATCTTTTTCCCCAAACTCATTGTAGGTGCGCTGCACGGTGAGGCTATAACTTCCCCAGCTTAACGAATGACTGTGGCCAACCGAGTATTGCGCCGACGAACTGCTTTCATTCCAGTAGTCCTGCCAGGTTGAGTTGACATACAGCGATCCCAAATCAAGATCGGCAATATTCAGCGGTTGGCTGATATTCACCTGGATCTGGTTTTTCATGCGCTGGAAGGTCTGATACACGTCGCTATTGTTACGTTCCGGGTTACGCTCCCTGTCACGGTATTTGATCTCATTGGTCAACGAGGCCGCATCGTTCAGGCTGAGATAGTCAGACGTTGAAAACCGGTAGGCGGCGACGTTGAAAGAGGTATTCGTGGCTTCCATAAGTTTGCTGTAGGAGACGCGATAACTTTCGCCCGTGAGATGTCGTAAGCCGTCTATCCGGGCATCCGAATGCGTGACATCAAGAGCGAATGCGCCGACTCCGGTATTCATGGCAATACCCAACAATGCGGCGTAGAAATCGCTATCGGTATATTCCAGTCCCGCATACCCCGTGAAGGTATTGGTTAAGCCATAGTAGCCCGTCGCATATCCCACCTTTGGTTTGTCACGCAGGCTGTCGTCACGCAGTTCACCCACGCCGACATCCCATCGGGAATAGCCAGGACGAAGCATTTGTGCGACGGAAGAATAGGCGACTGAGAAGGAACGTTTGCTCCCATCCGTCTCTTCTACCGTGACGATGAGATCGCTACCGTAACCTGTTGTACTGAGGTCGGTGATTTCAAACGGTCCTGGGGGGACGGAGGTTTCGTAAATCGTATTGCCGCTTTGGGCGATCGTGACTTTGGCGTTGCTGTTTGCAACCCCTCGGATCACCGGCGCATAGGTCGATATACCATTTGGAAGCATACGGTCATCGTTATACAAACGCGCCCCGCGCAGGCTAATGGAATCGAAGGCGTCGCCACGGGTATAGGAATCGCCGGCGATAAACTGCGCTTTCAGCGGCGTGATATCACGCTGAAGATAGATATCCTGACTGGCGTAATGGGTACCGGAATCCTGATCCCAGTTCAGGTTGCCTCGCGCCCGGAGTCGCCATGGCCCCAGGTTTGCCCCATAGCGCAGACCTGCATAGGCCGTATCAGTGCTGGAATCCGGCATGTCTGCGTGCCAGCCGTTAAGATCCCATGAGAGCATGGCCACCGGGATCCCGTCTTCCCACAGTGAAGGATCGACAAATCCCGCAGGACGCTGAATGACGAAAGCCTGAGGAATGGAAAGGTCTAACTCCTGTGTGGAGGGATCGTAAGCCACACGCGAGCCGGGATAGGCGTCTGGCATAGAGACACAGGTGTCAGCAGAATCCTCCTCAGGGTGTTTCAGTTGCTCGGTGGTGACATTTGCCTGCGTGAGTAGTTTCGGGGTGATGCAGGGAGTGGCGCGCGGTGTGCCATTCTCCTTAAACAGAAGATCCGTGGTAACGGAAGGTTTCCCGTTAACGATCATCTTCACCTTATAGGTTCCGGCAATAACAGGGTTGCCTTTTGAAAAACGACTGATATCAATGGATGCGCCAGTGTTATAAAGAAACTGCTCGTTAAACTGCACGTCTTCTTCGTTATTATTTTCAGCAGCAAATGCACATAACGGCAATACCGCACTTATCGATAAACATAGTAGCGAACGTCTAAAGTGCATGATGAACTCTGTCCCAGGGCAACGCTAATTATACTTTTTGTGAATGTTCTGAAGCTGACAGGGAATCAATGCGGTATAGACTCATACTTATCAATTCCACCGAAATCATTAATGGCTTGCCAGGTTATTTTGCTATTTCCAGATGAGGTGTAATTTTTCACATTCATCGTCTGGCTTGAGAACGGTTCAATATAATGCGTTTCGATCTCGTAACTTTTACCGCCTGAAATAAGCGCCGCACTTGCCAGCGAAACATAATAAGGCGAATCATTTTTCGCACTTAAAACGATTTTTTGCCCTTGTCGGGTTTGGGACCACTTAAGATTTTTGGCCGCGTCTGTCGGTTCCCCTTTTAACCCAGTGGGACGGAAAAAGAGTTTAATGCGGGTGCGGAAAGCAAGCTGCAGCATACTTTGGTTATCGCTCTCCTTAGCCTTCGGCGGAACTTCCAGAACGTTAAACCAGAACAGCGACTCTTTATCTTTTGGCAATGCCTGACCCAGCCAGGTGATTCTGACGGTTTGCCCTTTTTGCGGTTCAACACGCGAAACAGGCGGCGTCACAATAAAAGGCAGTTTCAGCTCCTGAGGGTTAGTGGTATCTCTTCCATCATCGAGCCAGGTCTGTACCAGCAGAGGCCGGGTGCCACGGTTATCCATTGACACCGTTACGTCTTTTGCCGATTCAGGATAAATAACACGGGTGCCGGAAATCACAATATCTGCACTGGCATTAAGAGCAAACACGCTCATCGAGGCCAGCAGCAGGGCTTTTAGTCCGCTCTTAATATTCAGTACGTGCATGTCTACTCTCAAAAAATAGGCAAAAATGTGCCCAGCAGGGCACATTAACGGGAGGGATAAAATTATTCGTAGCTCATGGTGAAGTACGCGTTGGCGCTGACTTTACCTGACTGCACTGGGTTCGTGTCTTTCACCCAGTTGGAACCCGGAACGTATGCAACGCGATAGAACAGCTTGCCGGAACCGGCGGTGAGATTGGCTTTCTGCGTATTATTAGCAGGCTGGCCGACCATAATACGAGAAGATTCGGTAGGGGCATTATTATACAAGGCAAGTGCAACGTTGGTTGCTGCGCCTGCTACGCTGGCGTCAGGTTCAATGGTACCGTTTGCAATGGCACCCATATTTTTTGACATAAAGCTTGCTGAAGCAGTCTTTAATGTTCCAGGGCAGTTGGTGAGCAGCAGTTCAAAATTCTTAGAGCCGACACCGGTATCGACGGTGGTTGATTCAACATCAGATTTTTTAACAACCGGTAAGGTAATAGTAATATTATTTTGTGATTCACCATTGGCGGTGGAAATATTACACGTTGTGTCTGTTACCGCACCGTCAAAGGTGATTAAACCGATATCGGTGTCTGCTATTGCTGAAAAAGAACCCATTGCAAACAAAGTTACAGCTGAAGCTAATAACGTTTTTTTTAACATAATTTAAATTCCATTTAAAAACATTGTGCAGATTTAATTTAAGCAAAATGATGATAGGGATCTATGAATGGGTTGGGTATTTAAAATTGCTAAAAGCCATTATTAGAAAAATTGAATGTTTGATAAGTTATTGAAAATGATCTTTAAATTTGTTTTGAATGAACGGAGAGAGACGATTTTTATTGTAGCCAAATTATATTGGATTGTTTAGATTATAAATGGCAAAGATCATTCCTTTAATTATATCATTCAGAATAATGTTTTTTTTAAACCAAGAGAAACGCTAAGAGAGGAGAAAATAGGGGAAATAAATAGAGGAGAGGCTATGTATACAAAAAAAAGATGTTTTCTTTTCCTTTGAGGAGCGGAACCTGAAGGCTCCGCTCCTGGCGGCATCAGGCAACCTGCACCGGAATTGCCTTCGCGGTGCGTTTCATCTCGTTGTCGCCTTCAAAATAGGCGACTTTAGGCTGCCAGCGGCGCGCCTCTTCGTCGGACATCATGACGAAGCTCGCGATGATCACAATATCCCCTACGTCTGCACAGTGCGCGGCGGCACCGTTAACGGAGATGATCTTAGACCCGCGCTCTGCGGCAATCGCGTAGGTGGAAAAGCGTTTGCCGTTGTTCACGTTCCAGATGTCAATCGCTTCGTTTTCAAGAATACCCGCCGCGTCGAGAAAATCCTGATCGATCGCGCAGGAGCCTTCATAGTGCAGGTCGGCCTGCGTGACTTTCACACGGTGAAGCTTACCTTGCAGCATTTTGCGAATCATTACGTGTACCTTTAATCATGCGTTAACCCCTCCTGTAAGAGGGGAGGGTAAGAAGGTTATGCCAGTTCAACCACTTTGTTGTCGATAAGGCGCGCCTGGCCGAGCCATGCAGCCACCAGAATAACCGCGCGCTTGCTGGCGTCGGTTAACTCAAGCAACGTGTCAGCATCACGGATTTGAATATCGTCAGCGCGGAAGCCTTTATCGTTCAGCGCTTGTTCAGCCAGGGCCACGATCTCTTCAGCGGTCAATTCTTTCGCCGACAGTTGCTCTGCCATGGTATTCATGACTTTGCTTAATCCTGGGGCAATCTTACGCTGGTCAGCGGTCAGATAGCCGTTACGGGAGCTGAGCGCCAGACCGTCTTTGGCACGTACAATCGGCACGCCCACGATCTCGATATCATAACCCATGTCGGCAACCATCTTACGGATCAGAGCCAGCTGCTGGAAATCTTTCTCACCAAAGCAGGCTACGTCCGGCTGCACCAGGTTGAACAGCTTGCTGACGATGGTGGACACGCCGCGGAAGTGGCCTGGACGGCTGGCCCCTTCGAGCATGGTCGAAATGCCCGGGACATCAACGTACGTGGACTCTTCCGTACCCTGAGGGTAGACATCTGCAGGTGCCGGCGCAAAGACGAAGTCCGCATGGCGCTTTTTCAGCTTCTCGCAATCTTCCTGCAGCGTACGAGGATAGCGCGCCAGGTCGTCCGCGCGGTCAAACTGCATCGGATTAACGAAGATACTGACCACCACGATATCTGCACGGGCTTTCGCTTCGTCGACCAGTTTCATATGGCCGTCATGCAGGTTACCCATGGTTGGGACCAGTGCGATACGTTTACCTTCCTGTCGTGCACGGCGAATATGCTGGCGAAGCAGCGGCAGGGTTTCAATGATTAGCACAACGAGACTCCTTAATGGAAACTGTGTTCTTCACCCGGGTAAACACCGGATTCGACGTCGGCAATATACTGCCTGACCGCGGCGCGCATGTCGCCCGCTTCAGTAAGGAAATTTTTGGCGAATTTCGGGATATGGCCGCCGGTGATGCCAAAGGCGTCGTGCATCACCAGAATCTGACCGTCGGTCACGTTGCCAGCCCCAATCCCGATGACCGGAATAGACAGCGCGTCGGTGATGCGTTTTGCCAGCTCAACCGGTACACATTCCAGCACCAGCAGCTGTGCGCCCGCCGCTTCCAGCGCGAGGGCATCATCAAACAGCGTCTGCGCGGCATCACCGCGGCCCTGCACCTTGTAACCGCCAAAGATATTGACGGACTGTGGCGTAAGGCCCAGATGTCCGCACACCGGCACGGCGCGTTCGGTGAGCATTCTTACCGTCTCCACCAGCCAGGCACCGCCTTCGATTTTGACCATATTGGCGCCGGCGCGCATCACGGCCGCCGCATTGTCGAAAGCCTGCTCTGGCGTGGCGTAGGCCATAAACGGCAGATCGGAAAGCAGAAGACAGGCAGGTGCACCACGGCGCACGGCGCGGGTGTGGTAAGCAATATCCTCGACCGTGACCGGCAGGGTAGAGTCATGTCCTTGTACCGTCATCCCTAACGAGTCCCCGACCAGCATGACGTTGATCCCCTCTTCGGCAAACAGTTTGGCGAAGCTGTAGTCATATGCGGTGATGGTGGCGAAGCGTCTCTTTTCCTGTTTGCATTTCTGCAGTAAGGAGATGGTGGTTGGTTTCATACTGTTTCCTGATAACCCAAAGCGAATCTTTGCGCATTCTAACAGTAACATTCGAGGGAACAATGATTTTAGGTCGTCTATTAGCCACAATTATTTTGTGGCTAATGCGCGGGGGCACAGGCTTACCAGCGAGCGGGTTTTTCTGCGTGGAGGTTGTCCAGGATCTCCCTGAGCGGGATGCCGTCCGGGAAGGTGAGATCGGGGGCGACTTCAAACAGCGGCCAGAGCATAAATCCGCGATTTTTCATGTCGTAATGCGGCACCGTCAGGCGTGAAGTGTTAATCACCTCGTTGCCAAACAGCATGATGTCGAGGTCAAGGGTACGTGGCCCCCAGCGCTCTGCTTTACGCACGCGACCCTGTTGCAGTTCAATGCGCTGGGTGTTATCAAGCAACGTTTCGGCATCCAGCGCGGTGTCCAGCACCACGGCGGCATTCAGATAATCAGGCTGATCCTGCGGGCCGAGCGGCGGTGTACGGTAAAACGAGGAGACTGCCACAATGCGGCTCTGGGGGATCTCACCCAGCGCCTGAACGGCAGCATTAACCTGCTCCAGAGGAGAGGCCAGATTGCTGCCGATAGCGATATACGCGAGGGTCATGCCGTGCCTTCGCGACGCGGTGCGCGCTTGCGCGGACGACGGTGACGACGACGCGGCGCCGGCTCTTCATCAAGGCCAGTGAGCATGTCTTTCTGCTCCGGCGGTGCGGAGACCTGGAACTCGGCCCACCACTGCGCCAGACGCTGCAGCTCCTGGTTGCGTTCAATTTCAGCACGCAGAGAGAGCAGATCAAAGGCCGCGCGGAACTTAGGATGCTCCATCAGCTTCCAGGCGCGTTTGCCCTGACGACGGGACATACGCAGCTGAAGCTGCCAGATATCACGCACCAGCGTGGTAATACGTTTCGGAATGGCCAGCGTACGGCAGCCTTCGTCCAGTACGTCGTTTGCCGCCAGAGCGAAAGCGTCATAATAGGCGAGGCCGCTTTCCTGGGTAATACGCTGAGCCGTTTCCAGCAGCGGATACCAGAACATCGCCGCAAACAGGAACGCCGGGTTCACACGCATATCGTTGCGGATACGGGTGTCGGTATTCTTCAGGACCTGCGCAATCATGCGTTCCATTGGGCTGTCACCATTTTCGGTGAAGTAGCGGGTAATGGACGGGAATAACGGCTGGAAAAGGTTGTATTCGCGCAGCAAGTTATAGGTGGCAAATCCGTGACCGGCTTGCAGCAGTTTGAGCGCTTCTTCGAACAGGCGGGCTGGCGGTACGTCATTGATAAGCGTCGCCAGACGCGGGATCGGCTCTGCCGTCTCCGGGCTGATGCGCATATCCAGCTTGGCGGCGAAACGCACGGCGCGCAGCATCCGCACCGGATCTTCGCGATACCGGGTTTCCGGCGTGCCGATCAGGTGAATCAGGCCCTCTTTCAGATCCTGCATGCCGCCGACGTAATCACGCACGGTGAAATCCGCCACGCTGTAGTAAAGGCTGTTGATGGTGAAATCGCGACGCTGGGCATCTTCTTCGATCGAACCGAAGATGTTGTCGCGCAGTAGCATACCGTTCTGGCCGCGCTGGGAAGTTGTGCGATCGGATGCGCCCGCTTCGTGGTGACCACGGAACGTCGCCACCTCAATAATTTCCGGCCCAAACATGACGTGTGCCAGACGGAAACGGCGACCAACGAGACGGCAATTGCGGAATAATTTACGCACCTGTTCGGGCGTGGCGCTGGTCGTCACGTCGAAATCTTTGGGTTTTTTGCCCAGCAGTAAATCACGTACTCCACCGCCAACGAGATAGGCCTCGTAGCCCGCTTTATTCAGACGATAGAGCACCTTGAGGGCATTTTCACTGATATCTTTGCGGGAAATATTGTGCTGCTCACGCGGGATAACCGACATCTGTGGTTGCGCAATAGCGTCATTCGCCATGCTCTCTTCGCGGCTTAGCACTTTACGGCAAAAATTAGCGACTCGGGTAAAAATGGTACACCTCGTAGTGTGTTTTGTTATGAAAAAAGCGGCTAATCATAGCTCAGCGCAACGCATTTGAGAATGCTGGATTTTTGGCACGCTCGTGAGCGACCAGGTGGCAACGGCCAGTTTCAGCAATTCGTCAATGGAAAGATCCTGCCATTCGTTGGTTACATTCTGGTTGAGAAATCGTAACGCGTCGATCAAAACGGGGCGCGGATCGCCATCTGGCAGGGCGGGGGCGTGGTTTTGCTTCGACAGCTTATCGCCCCGCTCGTTGACGGCCAGCGGCAGATGAATGTAATCCGGTGCCGTCCAGCCAAACTGGTGATACAACGCTATTTGCCGCACCGTAGGTTCAACCAGATCGGCTCCGCGCACAATTTCAGTGACACCCTGAAAGTGGTCATCCACCACCACCGCCAGGTTATAGGCAAACAGCCCGTCACGGCGGTGGATAATAAAATCTTCCCGCGCCAGCCGTTCATCCGCATGAATGTCGCCAGAGAGCAGGTCGTTAAAGTGGAGCACAGGAGCACGCTGGATCAGACGAACGGCGGCGTTTTCCGGGCCGTGGTTGAGCGTGCGGCAGTGGCCGTCATAGACGCCCCCCACGCTCTGTATGCGCGCGCGGGTACAGGTGCAGTTATATGAGAGCCCTTGCTCAGCGAGCCAGGCCAGACGTTCCCGGTAGGCGTCGTGACGTGTTGATTGCCAGACAACTTCGCCGTCCCAGTGAAGACCGTAATGTTCCAGCTGACGCAGAATGGTGTCTGCTGCACCGGGAACTTCACGTGGAGGATCAATATCTTCAATGCGGACGAGCCATTTACCCAGGCGTGCGCGAGCCTGCAGGTAGCTGCCGAGAGCGGCAATTAACGAGCCGAAATGTAATTCACCGGAGGGGGATGGCGCGAAGCGCCCGATATAGTGAGATTCAGACATATCAACAGTAATAAGGCGGGAGAGACTCCCGCCTTTGGAGTGGGTAAACAGGACCGGGATTAACCCGCCATCTGTTTTTCGCGGATTTCTGCCAGCGTTTTACAGTCGATGCACAGATCGGCGGTCGGACGCGCTTCCAGGCGACGAATGCCAATTTCAACACCACAGGATTCGCAGTAGCCAAAATCTTCGTCCTCGACCTTCTTCAGCGTTTTTTCGATCTTTTTGATCAGTTTGCGCTCGCGATCACGGTTACGCAGTTCAAGGCTGAACTCTTCTTCCTGAGCGGCACGGTCTACCGGATCCGGGAAGTTAGCCGCTTCATCCTGCATATGACTAACGGTGCGATCGACTTCATCCCTGAGTTGATTACGCCATGCTTCAAGAATACGCTTGAAGTGCGACAGCTGGGCTTCATTCATATACTCTTCGCCCGGTTTCTCTTGATACGGCTCCACCCCAGCGATGGCGAGAATACTCAGGGACGATGTTTTACGGTTTTGCCCTTCTTGCATGTTGCTTCTCCTTAACACGCACTATCGATCCCCGTGTTGGGGGAAAAATCAGGTCGCTATAAATAGCAGATGCTTTTCCGTATGGCAATTATCTAAACGTAACACTTGACAAGCCTGTGAGGAAAAGCGTATTTGCGCACGCGGCCAGAACACTTATTCATCAATCGTCTATTCCCTTATAAGACAATGGGAAGAGAGGATCTCAGAGTCATATTATCGGCAGAAAGTTCCGCTTTATAAGCCAAAACCTCTACCCCCTGCTTTTGTGCCTCATTCAACAATTGCGCGTATTTGAGATCAATATGGCGGGCTGGAGAAAACCGTTCAATGGCTGAGTGCAAAACCGCAAACAGCAGTACGGCGCGTTTGCCCGCCGCCGCAACACTCATCAGCTCCCGCAGATGCTTTTGTCCCCGTAGCGTGACTGCATCCGGGAAATAGCCATTTTCCTGATCCGCTAACGTGACTGATTTGACTTCAATATAGCACTCGGGACGGTCTTCCGCCTGTAACATAAAGTCAATTCTGCTGCCTTCATCGCCATATTTCACTTCAGATTTATGGGTGCCATAGCCCACCAGTTCGGGAAGGGTTCCGTTCGTCAGAGCCTCCTTAACTAATTGATTCGCGCGCAGGGTGTTAACGCAAATAAAAGCCCCTTGTTGGGTTTGCGTCATTTCCCAGGTGTGAGGATATTTGCGTTTAGTATTTTCTGAAGTGGAATACCAGACCGTGTCACCCGGTGTCGCACATCCCGTCATTGCCCCGGTGTTGGGGCAGTGCAGCGTTAACGGCTCTCCCTCTGGGGTGACGACATCAGCGAGAAAACGCTTGTAGCGTTGAATAAGCGTGGCGTGTTGCAGTGCAGGACTAAACTTCATCAGAATTCCTTAGGGTATCGCCCAGCGTCCAGCGCTGGAGCGGCGTATAGCGGGTGCGTCCTTGTGAAAAAACAGATTCGTACAGCGCGAAAGAGGTCACCGGAAAGGCCCAGTGAAATCCCGGTGGCGGGATAGCAACGGCCTGACCGGCATCGCGCAGTAGCGTAATGTGAGGATTAAACGGCTGCGGGCTCTGGTAACACCCGCTGCGTGCCGCCTGGGCGCGCAGCATATTCGCAAGCTGTAATAATCCGCGCGGCGGCTGGCGCGTGCCCAGCCAGACGACGCGGGAGCGGAGCCACTGCCCCGCATCGTCAAGGGTCAGCGTAAATCCCGGCTGGGAAATCCGACCGGCCATCGCCGCCAGGGCGCGCTGTTTCTCGCCGCTGACGTCGCCCAGAAAAGCCAGCGTCAGGTGGAGGTTTGCCGCAGCAACCGGGCGGCCCGCTTCGGGCGGGAAGTGTTCGGCGCGCCAGCGAACAATTTGCCGTTGGATCGGCGTGGGCAGCTCAATGGCGAAAAACAGTCGTTTCGACTCAGACATACAGGGGACTCGGTAATGATATGCGCCGATGCTACAATGTACGCCGACTAATGTTAACCCTCTGGAGCTGTTAGTGTCCTCATTGCCGGTCGCCGTCGTCCTTCCTGAACTGCTCGCTGCCTTGCAGGATGCCCCGCAGGTTTTACTTAACGCCCCTACGGGTGCCGGTAAATCCACCTGGCTACCGCTGCACATTCTCAACGCAGGCATTATCAGCGGGAAGATTATCCTGCTGGAGCCGCGCAGGCTGGCTGCGCGCAACGTGGCGCAGCGCCTGGCGGAACTGCTGAATGAAAAACCGGGCGAGACGGTAGGCTACCGTATGCGCGCCGAAACCTGCGTCGGCCCGTCCACGCGGCTTGAAGTGGTGACCGAAGGGATCCTCACCCGTATGCTGCAAAACGATCCGGAACTGTCCGGCATCGGGCTGGTGATTCTGGATGAGTTCCACGAGCGCAGCCTGCAGGCGGATCTGGCGCTGGCGCTGTTGCTGGACGTCCAGCAGGGGTTACGGGACGATCTCCGACTGCTCATCATGTCGGCCACGCTGGATAACGAGCGGCTACAGCAGACGTTACCGGATGCGCCGGTCATCACCTCCGAAGGGCGCGCGTTTCCGGTTGAGCGCCGCTATCAGCCGCTTCCTGCCCATCAGCGTTTCGATGAAGCGGTGGCGATCGCCACGGCTGATTTGCTCCGGCAGGAATCCGGTTCGCTGCTGCTGTTTTTGCCGGGCGTTGGCGAAATCCAGCGGGTGCAGGAGCAGCTTGCCGCCCGGGTGGGCAGCGACGTATTGCTCTGCCCGCTCTACGGCGCACTGTCGTTGAGTGACCAGCGCAAGGCCATCCTTCCCGCGCCAACGGGGCAGCGTAAAGTGGTACTGGCCACCAATATTGCCGAAACCAGTCTGACCATTGAAGGCATTCGCCTGGTCGTGGACAGCGCCCAGGAGAGGGTAGCCAGTTTTGACCCGCGCACCGGGCTGACAAAGCTGCTGACGCAACGCATCAGCCAGGCGTCGATGGTTCAGCGAGCTGGCCGTGCCGGGCGTCTTGAGCCGGGCATCTGTTTACATCTCATCAGCGCAGAACAGGCCGAACGCGCGGCTGTGCAGAGCACGCCGGAAATTTTACAAAGCGATCTTTCGGGGCTGATCATGGAACTGTTGCAGTGGGGTTGCCCCGATCCCGCGCAGTTAACCTGGCTCAATGCACCTCCCGCGGTA
Organism: Enterobacter cloacae complex sp. SHL021; assembly: GCF_049237765.1. Classification (NCBI taxonomy): domain Bacteria; kingdom Pseudomonadati; phylum Pseudomonadota; class Gammaproteobacteria; order Enterobacterales; family Enterobacteriaceae; genus Enterobacter; species Enterobacter cloacae complex sp. SHL021. Next base: position 46,224 of record NZ_JBMKJG010000020.1, read on the forward strand.
AACCTGGCGGCGGCGCGCGCGTTGCTGACCCAGCTAGGGGCGCTGGACGGCGAAAGGCTATCATCACGTGGGCAGAAAATGGCCGCGCTGGGTAACGATCCCCGGCTGGCGGCGATGCTGGTGGCCGCGCAGGGGGATGATGAAATTGCCACGGCGGCGAAACTGGCGGCTATCCTTGAGGAGCCGCCTCGTGGTGCAAATTGCGATCTGGCGCAGGCTTTTTCACGTAATCAGGGGAACTGGCAGCAGCGCGCGCAGCAGCTCTGTAAACGGCTTAACAGCCGTGGTGGTACGCCGGACGCTGACAGCATTGCGCCTCTCCTGGCGCAGGCATTTGCCGACAGGATTGCGCGTCGTCGCGGGCTGGATGGACGCTACCAGCTGGCAAACGGCATGGGGGCTATGCTGGACAGCGATGACGCCCTGACGCGCCATGAATGGCTGATTGCGCCGCTCTTGTTGCAGGGGAGTCACTCGCCCGATGCCCGAATTTTGCAGGCCGTGGCTGTGGATATCGATGCCCTCACGCGCGCCTGTCCGCAGCTGCTTCAGCAGTCCGACATCGTCGAGTGGGATGATGCGCAGGGCACTCTGAAGGCATTTCGTCGTAGCCAGATAGGTAAACTGACCCTGGGGACGAAGCCGCTGGCAAAGCCATCGGAAGAGGAGCTGCACCAGGCAATGCTGAACGGTATCCGGGAAAAAGGACTAGGTGTTCTGAACTGGACCCCGGAGGCCGAGCAGTACCGTATTCGTCTGCACTGCGCCGCGCGCTGGTTGCCGGAGTATGCCTGGCCGGCGGTGGATGATGACTCGTTACTTGCGTCGCTGGAAACCTGGCTCCTGCCGCAAATGAGCGGTGTACACTCGCTGCGGGCGTTAAAAGCGCTTGATGTTAAGGTCGCGTTACAGAATTTACTCGACTGGTCGTTACGTCAACGTCTGGATAGTGAACTGCCAGGGCATTACACTGTGCCGACCGGCAGCCGGATTGCCATTCGTTATCACGAGGATAATCCACCGGCGCTGGCGGTACGGATGCAGGAGATGTTTGGCGAGGCGATCACGCCATCCATTGCCGAAGGGCGCGTGCCCGTGGTGCTTGAGCTGTTGTCACCTGCGCATCGCCCGCTGCAGATTACCCGCGATCTGGGCGCATTCTGGGCGGGGAGCTACCGTGAAGTGCAAAAAGAGATGAAAGGGCGCTATCCCAAACATGTCTGGCCGGACGATCCGGCGAATACGGCACCGACACGGCGGACGAAGAAATATTCGTAAAGGGGAGTGCGGCCTGATGCCCTCACCCCGACCCTCTCCCACAGGGAGAGGGAGAAAAGCAATTTTGAGAGATTTCTTCTTTCACAGGTCAGTGGAAGAAATGAGAATCGGGCCTTTGCGCCTGAACGTTGCGGAGAAAAAGCATGGCGGGGAATGACCGCGAGCCAATTGGGCGTAAGGGAAAACCAACGCGTCCGGCCAAAGAAAAGGTGAGCCGTCGTCGCCTCAGAGATGAGGATTATGACGATGACTATGAAGACGATTATGAGGATGAAGAACCGATGCCGCGTAAAGGAAAAGGCAAAGGGCGTAAGCCTCGGGGTAAACGCGGCTGGTTCTGGCTGCTGCTGAAGCTGTTCATTGTTTTTGTTGTACTGATGGCGATCTACGGCGTTTATCTGGATCAGAAGATCCGCAGCCGCATCGACGGAAAAGTCTGGCAATTGCCGGCGGCAGTGTATGGCCGCATGGTGAACCTTGAGCCTGACATGTCGATCAGTAAGAACGAGATGGTGAAACTGCTGGAGGCCACCCAGTATCGTCAGGTGTCGAAAATGACGCGTCCTGGCGAATTTACCGTGCAGGCGAAAAGCATTGAGATGATCCGTCGTCCGTTCGATTTCCCGGACAGCAAAGAGGGGCAGGTGCGTGCGCGTCTGACCTTTGACGGCGATCGTCTGGAAACCATCGAGAACATGGATAACAACCGCCAGTTCGGTTTCTTCCGTCTCGATCCGCGTCTTATCACCATGCTCTCTTCGGCGAATGGTGAACAGCGTCTGTTCGTCGCCCGTAACGGTTTCCCGGACCTGCTGGTGGACACGCTGCTGGCAACCGAAGACCGTCACTTCTATGAGCACGATGGTATCAGCCTCTACTCCATTGGTCGTGCGGTGCTGGCCAACCTGACGGCGGGCCGTACGGTACAGGGGGCAAGTACGCTTACCCAGCAGCTGGTGAAGAACCTTTTCCTCTCCAGCGAGCGCTCTTACTGGCGTAAAGCCAACGAAGCGTACATGGCCGTGCTGATGGATGCGCGTTACAGCAAGGATCGTATCCTTGAGCTGTATATGAACGAGGTCTATCTCGGTCAGAGCGGTGATAACGAAATCCGCGGTTTCCCGCTGGCGAGCCTGTACTACTTTGGACGTCCGGTGGAAGAGCTGAGCCTGGACCAGCAGGCGCTGCTGGTGGGTATGGTGAAAGGGGCGTCCATCTATAACCCGTGGCGTAACCCGAAACTGGCGCTGGAGCGTCGTAACCTGGTGCTGCGTCTGCTGCAACAACAGCAGGTGATTGACCAGGAGCTGTACGACATGCTGAGCGCACGTCCGCTTGGCGTGCAGCCGCGCGGCGGTGTGATTTCGCCTCAGCCTGCGTTTATGCAGCTGGTGCGTCAGGAGCTGCAGAGCAAGCTCGGTGATAAAGTGAAAGATCTCTCCGGCGTGAAGATCTTTACCACCTTTGACTCCGTGGCGCAGGATGCGGCAGAAAAAGCGGCCGTTGAGGGCATTCCGGCGCTGAAGAAACAGCGTAAGCTGAGCGACCTGGAAACCGCGATGGTGGTGGTTGACCGTAACACGGGTGAAGTCCGTGCGATGGTGGGCGGGGCTGAGCCGCAGTTTGCAGGTTACAACCGTGCTATGCAGGCGCGTCGTTCGATCGGTTCACTGGCGAAACCAGCAACCTATCTCACTGCCCTGAGCCAGCCAAATCTGTATCGCCTGAATACCTGGATTGCCGACGCGCCGATCTCCCTGCGTCAGCCTAACGGCCAGGTCTGGTCACCGCAGAACGATGATAAACAGTTCAGCGGCCAGGTAATGCTGGTGGATGCGTTGACCCGCTCCATGAACGTGCCGACAGTAAACCTGGGGATGGCACTGGGTCTACCTGCGATAGTTGATACCTGGCAGAAGCTGGGCGTCGCTAAAGATCAGCTGCACCCTGTGCCAGCCATGATCCTGGGGGCGTTAAACCTGACGCCAATCGAAGTGGCACAGGCGTTCCAGACCATTGCCAGCGGTGGTAACCGTGCACCGCTGTCAGCCCTGCGCTCGGTGATTGCCGAAGATGGCTCCGTGCTGTATCAGAGCTTCCCGCAGGCGGAACGCGCCGTTCCGGCGCAGGCAGCCTACATGACGCTGTGGACGATGCAGCAGGTTGTGCAGCGTGGTACCGGCCGTCAGCTGGGGGCGAAGTATCCGGGCCTGCATCTGGCGGGCAAAACCGGGACGACCAACAACAACGTTGATACCTGGTTTGCCGGTATCGATGGTCGTGAAGTGGTGATCACCTGGGTGGGCCGCGACAACAACCAACCAACCAAACTGTATGGTGCGAGCGGGGCGATGTCGATTTACCAGCGTTATCTGGCGAATCAGTCTCCGGTGCCGCTAAACCTGGTTGCGCCGGAGGATATCGTGGATATGGGCGTGGACAGTTCCGGAAACTTTGTCTGTGGCGGCGGTATGCGTACCTTGCCTGTCTGGACAACGAACCCGGATTCCCTGTGCCAGCAGAGTCAGCCAGAGCAGCCGACGGGCAACCCGTTCGACCAGTCTTCTCAGCCTCAGCAGCCGCAGCAACAACAGCCGCAGCAGCAGAACGAGAAGAAAGACAGCGACGGTGTCGCGGGCTGGATTAGAGATATGTTCGGCGGTAACTAACCGTTCAAGGTCCCCCCGAAAGGGGGGATTTTTTTACCCGTTTTCCCCATTTTATTAACCCTCGTTTTAATTCTGATTAACCCTTCGTTTTCTCCTGGTTATTTCTTAAACCCTTAATTCTCGTAGGGCCGCTTCCTGCTTGCTATGCAGCCAACGTTTCGCCTATTATGCTGCGGTCATAATAATAATTCTCGTTTACGTTATCATTCACTTTTCTATCAGAGATACACCATGGCGCTTTCCAATACTGCTCAGCCAATTAACACGTCGCTGCGTAAAATCGCAGTTGTCGTAGCCACAGCGGTTGCCGGCATGTCTGCTTATACCCATGCTGCCGAAACCCCGAAAAAAGAAGAAACCATCACTGTCACTGCCGCTCCGGCTGCACAGGAAAGTGCCTGGGGGCCAGCTGCTACCATCGCAGCAAGACAATCCGCGACCGGGACCAAAACGGACACCCCCATTCAAAAGGTACCGCAATCTATTTCAGTGGTAACAGCCGAAGAGATGGCACTGCATCAACCGCGCTCGGTTAAAGAAGCATTGAGTTACACCCCTGGCGTTGCGGTAGGCACCCGTGGTGCATCAAACACCTATGACTACTTGATTATTCGCGGTTTTGCGGCCGATGGTCAGTCTCAAAATAACTACCTCGATGGCATGAAAATGCAGGGGAACTTCTATAACGACGCCGTTATTGATCCTTATATGCTGGAGCGCGCCGAGATCATGCGCGGTCCGGTTTCCGTTCTGTACGGCAAAAGCAGCCCTGGCGGTTTGCTGAACATGGTCAGTAAGCGCCCAACAACCGATCCCCTGAAAGAGATCCAGTTCAAAGTGGGCACGGATAGCCTGTTCCAGACCGGGTTTGACTTTAGCGATGCGATTGATGACGACGGTGTTTATTCTTATCGCTTAACGGGGGTTGCGCGTTCAAATAACGCTCAGCAGGAGCGTGCGAAAGAGCAGCGTTATGCTATCGCGCCATCTTTCTCATGGCGTCCGGATGATAAAACCACATTTACCTTCCTCTCTTATTTCCAGAACGAGCCTGAAACGGGTTACTACGGCTGGTTGCCAAAAGAGGGGACAGTGGAGCCACTGCCAAACGGTGAGCGTTTGCCGACTAACTTCAATGAAGGGGCGAAGAATAATACCTATTCCCGGAACCAGAAAATGGTGGGGTATAGCTTCGACCACGAATTTAACGATACCTTCACCGTGCGTCAGAATCTGCGCTTTGCCGAGAACAAAACTTCGCAAAACAGCGTTTACGGCTATGGCGTCTGCACCGATCCGGCAAATGCTGGCAACAAACAGTGTGCGGCGCTTGCGCCTGCTGATAAAGGCCATTATCTGGCGCGTAAATATGTTGTCGATAATGAGAAATTGCAGAACTTCACCGTTGATACCCAGTTGCAAAGCAAATTCTCTACCGGCGAGGTGGACCACATACTGCTGACTGGCGTTGACTTCATGCGTATGCGGAATGACATCAATTCCTGGTTTGGTTATGACGATTCTGTTCCGCTGCTGGATCTCTATAATCCTGTGAACAGCGATTTTGATTTCGGTTCAAAAGATCCGGCTAATTCAGGTCCTTATCAAATCCTTAATCGCCAGAAACAGACGGGTCTGTATGTTCAGGATCAGGCGCAGTGGGATAAAGTGCTGGTAACCTTGGGCGGTCGTTATGACTGGGCCGATCAGGAGTCCTATAACCGTGTGACCAATACCACCTCCAAACGTGATGATACCCAGTTCACCTGGCGTGGCGGTGTTAACTACCTGTTTGATAACGGTGTAACTCCTTACTTTAGCTACAGCGAATCGTTTGAACCGGCTTCGCAGACTGATGCACAGGGTAAACTGTTCTCGCCATCTAAAGGCAAGCAATACGAAGCGGGCGTGAAATACGTTCCGAGCGATCGTCCGATCGTTGTCACCGGTGCGTTGTACCAGCTGACCAAAACTAACAACCTGATGGCGGACCCGGCGGGTTCTTTCTTCTCGGTTGAAGGTGGTGAAATCCGTGCCCGTGGCGTAGAGCTGGAAGCGAAAGCAGCCCTCTCTGCGAGCGTTAACGTTGTTGGCTCCTATACCTACACCGATGCGGAATACACGACAGATACTAACTACAAAGGCAACACACCAGCCCAGGTGCCGAAACACATGGCATCTGTATGGGGCGATTACACAATGTATGATGGTCCGCTGTCTGGTCTGACGCTGGGCACCGGCGTGCGTTATACGGGCTCAAGCTATGGTGATCCGGCTAACTCCTTCAAAGTGGGCAGCTACACCGTCGTTGATGCGCTGGTCAGGTACGATCTGGCACGCGTTGGCATGGCGGGGTCAAACGTGGCGCTGCATGTGAACAATCTGTTCGATCGTGAGTACGTTGCCAGCTGCTTTAACACCTACGGTTGCTTCTGGGGTGCTGAGCGTCAGGTTGTGGCTACCGCGACCTTCCGCTTCTAATCTCTCTTCGGGCACGGTTCGCCGTGCCCTTTTTATTTAAGTTGGCTGATATGCAGGATAATAAAACGCAATCCGATACCACCTTTACGCTCAATCAACTCTCCTTTCGTGTTCCCGGGCGCACCTTGCTGCATCCGCTCTCGTTGACGTTCCCCGCAGGTAAAGTTACCGGCCTGATTGGTCACAATGGTTCCGGTAAATCGACGTTACTTAAAATGCTGGGCCGTCATCAGCCGCCTTCTGAAGGGGATATTTTGCTGGACGAACAGCCTCTGGAGAGCTGGAGCAGTAAAGCCTTTGCGCGCAAAGTCGCCTATCTGCCGCAGCAATTGCCTCAGGCAGAAGGGATGACGGTGCGTGAGCTGGTGGCGATCGGGCGTTATCCGTGGCATGGCGCACTCGGGCGCTTCGGTGTCGCCGACAGAGAGAAAGTGGAAGAAGCGATTGCGCTGGTGGGATTAAAGCCGCTGGCGCACCGTCTGGTCGACAGCCTTTCCGGGGGCGAACGTCAGCGCGCGTGGATTGCGATGCTGGTCGCGCAGGACAGCCGCTGCCTGCTGCTCGACGAACCCACTTCCGCACTGGATATCGCTCATCAGGTTGATGTTCTCGCGCTGGTTCATCGCCTGAGCCAGCAGCGTGGCCTGACGGTTATTGCGGTGCTGCACGATATCAACATGGCGGCGCGCTACTGTGATTATCTTGTCGCCCTTCGCGGCGGGGAGATGATTGCCGAGGGTTCGCCGTCTGAACTGATGCGGAGCGAAACGCTGGAACACATCTACGGTATTCCTATGGGGATCCTGCCTCATCCTGGCGGGGCTGCTCCGGTGAGCTTTGTTTACTGATGCTGAATTCTACCTTGTTGAGCCGCCGTCGCCTGCTGACGGCCATGGCACTTTCACCGCTGCTGTTAAAGATGAACCTCGCGCGGGCTGCTGCCGTCGATCCACACCGTATTGTGGCGCTGGAGTGGCTGCCTGTTGAACTGATGATGGCGCTGGGCGTCACGCCGTATGGCGTGGCCGATATTCCCAACTACCGGCTGTGGGTGAACGAGCCGGCGCTACCCGATTCGGTCATTGATATTGGTCTGCGTACGGAGCCTAATCTTGAGCTGCTGACGCAGATGAAGCCGTCATTTCTGTTCTGGTCCGCGGGTTATGGCCCGTCAGAAGAGACAATGGCGCGTATTGCGCTTGGGCGGGGGTTCTCCTTCAGTGACGGTAAAAAACCGCTGACGATGGCGAAAAACTCCATCAACGAGATGGCGCATTTCCTCAACCGTGAGGCGGAAGCCAAACAACATTTCGCAGAGTTTGATGCTCTGATTGACGCCCTGAAGCCGCGTTTTGCCCATCGCGGAGACCGCCCGCTGCTGATGGTGACGCTGCTGGATGCGCGCCATATGCTGGTCTTCGGCAAAAACTGTCTGTTCCAGGAAGTGCTCGATAGCTTTGGCATTCCTAATGCCTGGGAAGGGGAGATGACCTTCTGGGGCAGCACCGCCGTCGGTATCGACCGTCTGGCGGCGTTCCGCGATGTGGACGTGCTGTGCTTCGATCACGGCAACGAGCGTGAAATGCAGGCGCTGATGGCGACACCGTTGTGGCAGGCGATGCCGTTCGTGCGTGAGCAACGCTTTACGCGTGCACCGGCGGTCTGGTTCTACGGCGCGACGCTGTCGGCCATGCACTTCGCCCGGGTGCTGGATAACGCGCTGGGGGGAAAAGCATGAGTACGCGTATTGCCCGTTTCCCGGCGCTGTTGCTGGCTCTGATTTTCCTGACCGCGCTGGCTTTGACCTGGTTTAACCTCTCGACCGCCTTACCGCGCGGGCAGTGGGGCGCGGCCCTGGCTGCGCCGGATATCGATAATATTCAGCAAATGCTGTTCCACTACAGCCTGCTGCCGCGTCTGGCGATTTCGCTGCTGGTCGGGGCCGGGTTAGGGCTGGTGGGCGTCCTGTTCCAGCAGGTTTTGCGTAACCCGCTGGCCGAGCCTACAACGCTTGGCGTCGCGACCGGCGCCCAGCTTGGGATCACGGTGACCACACTATGGGCACTGCCTGGCGTGTTAACCTCGCAGTTTGCCGCGCTTGCAGGCGCGTGCGTGGTAGGCGCGCTGGTCTTCGGCGTGGCGTGGGGGAAACGCCTCTCGCCAGTGACGCTGATCCTCGCAGGGCTGGTGGTGAGCCTCTACTGTGGGGCAATCAACCAGCTGCTGGTGCTGTTTCATCACGATCAGCTGCAAAGCATGTTCCTGTGGAGTACCGGCACGCTGACCCAGACCGACTGGAGTATTGTGCAGCGCCTGTGGCCGCAGCTTGTTGGCGGCGCCATGTTGACGCTGCTGTTGTTACGACCGCTGACGCTGATGGGGCTGGATGACGGCGTAGCCCGCAATCTGGGGCTGGCGCTCTCCCTGGCGCGTCTGGCGGCGCTGACGCTGGCGATTGTCCTCAGCGCATTGCTGGTTAATGCGGTTGGGATTATCGGCTTTATCGGGCTGTTTGCCCCGCTGCTGGCAAAAATGCTCGGTGCGCGTCGCCTGCTGGCGCGACTGCTGCTGGCCCCACTGATTGGAGCGCTGATCCTCTGGCTTTCCGATCAAATCATTCTCTGGCTGGCGCGCGTCTGGATGGAAGTCTCTACCGGGTCGGTAACGGCACTGGTTGGCGCGCCGCTGTTGCTGTGGCTGTTGCCACGTCTGCGCAGTATGAGCGCTCCCGCGATGGACGCGGGGGATAAAGTTTATGCCGAGCGTCAGTCGGTGCTGTGGTTCAGCCTCGCCGGGCTGGCGGTGCTGATCATCGTCTCGTTTGTGGCGCTTGCTTTCGGGCGCGATGCGACGGGCTGGCACTGGGCAACGGGCGATTTGCTCCAGGAACTGCTGCAGTGGCGCTGGCCGCGGATCCTCTCGGCGTTGATTGCCGGGGTGATGCTGGCGGTCGCGGGCTGTATTATCCAGCGCCTGACCGGCAATCCGATGGCCAGCCCGGAAGTGCTGGGTATCAGTTCGGGAGCCGCGTTTGGCGTGGTGCTGATGCTGTTCCTTGTGCCGGGAAATGCCTTTGGCTGGCTGATGCCTGCCGGAAGCATCGGGGCGGCGGTGACGCTGATAATCATTCTGATTGCGTCAGGCCGCGGCGGGTTTTCGCCTCACCGGATGCTGCTGGCCGGGATGGCGCTCAGCACCGCCTTTACCATGCTGCTGATGATGCTGCAGGCGAGCGGCGATCCGCGGATGGCGAAGATCCTGACCTGGATCTCCGGCTCAACGTACAACGCCACCGGCAGTCAGGTGGTGCATTCCGGGATCGTGATGATCGTGCTGCTGGCGATTGTGCCCCTGTGCCGCCGCTGGATGACGATCCTGCCGCTGGGGGGTGAAACCGCACGTGCGGTCGGCATGGCGTTAACGCCAACGCGCGTCGCGCTGTTACTGCTGGCGGCGTGCCTGACGGCCACGGCCACCATGACCATTGGTCCACTGAGTTTTGTTGGGTTGATGGCGCCGCATATCGCCAGAATGATGGGATTCCGTCGGACGATGCCGCATATCGTGATGTCTGCCCTGACGGGCGGGGTGATGCTGGTGGTGGCGGACTGGTGCGGAAGAATGGTGCTGTTCCCGTATCAGATCCCGGCGGGTTTGCTGTCGACCTTTATCGGCGCGCCGTATTTTATTTATCTGTTGAGAAAGCAGAGTCGGTAATAAAAGTAAACGTCAATCCTAAGATTGACGTTTTAGGGTTTGCTCCCTCTCCCGGTGGGAGAGGGCCGGGGTGAGGGCATCACGCCGCACGTGCTTACAACTTCGCAAACACCTTACGCGCCGCGTCGATGGTGTTATTGATATCCTCTTCGCTGTGCGCCACGGACATAAAGCCAGCTTCAAAAGCAGACGGCGCCAGGTAGACGCCTTCTTCCAGCATCAGGTGGAAGAAACGCTTGAAGCGTTCAACATCGCACTTCACCACGTCCTGATAGCTTGTCACGGTTTGGGCTTCCGTGAAGAAGATCCCGAACATCCCGCCCACGTGGTTTACCACCAGCGGAATACCCGCCTCTTCAGCCGCTTCCAGCAGACCATTTGCCAGCTGCGTCGTGCGCTCAGTCAGGGTTTCGTGAATGCCCGGCTGGGAGACTTCTGTCAGGCAGGCGAAGCCCGCCGCCATGGCAATCGGGTTACCGGAGAGCGTACCCGCCTGGTAAACCGGCCCTGTTGGTGCCAGGGCTTCCATCACATCCTTGCGCCCCCCGAATGCGCCCACCGGCATACCGCCGCCGATGATTTTGCCGAGACAGGTCAGATCCGGCTCTACGCCGTAATAAGACTGGGCACCCGCGAGCGCGACGCGGAAACCGGTCATCACTTCGTCGATAATCAGCAGCGCGCCAAATTCATCGCACAGGGCACGCAGGCCCGGCAGGAAATCGGGCTGCGGTGGAATGCAGTTCATGTTGCCCGCAACCGGCTCAACGATGATGCAGGCGATCTCCTGTGGATACTGCTCGAATGCCGCACGAACGGTGTTCAGATCGTTATAGGTGCAGGTCAGGGTGTGTTTCGCGAAATCAGCCGGTACGCCCGGGGAGTTTGGCTGGCCAAGGGTCAGTGCGCCGGAACCCGCTTTCACCAGCAGGCAGTCCGCATGGCCGTGGTAGCAGCCTTCAAATTTGATGATTTTGTCACGACCGGTAAAGCCGCGCGCCAGACGAATAGCACTCATGGTGGCTTCGGTACCGGAGTTCACCATACGCACCATGTCCATGGTTGGCACCAGCTCGGTCACCAGCTCCGCCATTTTGACTTCCATCTCGGTAGGCGCGCCGAAGCTCAGGCCGCGCTGGGCCGCTTCAATCACCGCATTGCGGATGGCAGGGTGGTTGTGACCCAGCACCATCGGGCCCCAGGAGCCGACGTAATCGATATAGGCCTTGCCGTCGACATCAAACAGGTACGCGCCATCAGCACGTTCAATAAACAGCGGCGTTCCGCCTACGCCGGTAAAGGCGCGAACAGGCGAGTTCACGCCGCCCGGGATAAGCTCGCGGGCTGCACTGTAGAGGTTTTCAGACTTGCTCATGGCGTCGTTCCTGGTTCGTATAAAATGATTAAGCACACTATTCTAAGTGATCCGCGGAAGGTAATGAAATTTTTGCCCCCTTTCATTGCTAAACAATTTTTAAGTATTTTTCACGGGACGACCTGATGCACTCTGGTAAAATCCCTGCGGCGATTTGTATGACGAAAAGACATGGTAATGAAAGCAGACTCTCCCTCTTTTGAAGAACAACAGTTCCGGCGCGCGCAACACCGGATCAGTATCCGGCGCTTGCTTAACCGCGATAAGACACCGCTGGCAATTTTACTGGCCGCCGCTGTAGTCGGTACGCTCGCCGGGCTGGCGGGCGTCGCCTTTGAAAAGGCAGTCAATGCGGTGCTGAACTGGCGTATTGGTACGGTGGCCGGTTTCGCCGACAAAGGATGGCTGGTCTGGGTCTGGGCGTTCGGGTTGTCCGCGCTATTTGCCATGGTGGGCTACTTTCTGGTGCGTAAATTTGCGCCGGAAGCGGGCGGTTCCGGGATCCCTGAAATTGAAGGCGCGCTGGAAGAGCTGCGCCCGGTGCGCTGGTGGCGCGTCATCCCGGTGAAGTTTATCGGCGGCATGGGAACGCTTGGTGCGGGTATGGTACTGGGCCGAGAGGGGCCAACCGTGCAGTTGGGCGGGAACGTCGGGCGCATGGTGGGGGATCTGTTCCGGATGCGCAGCGCGGAAGCGCGCCATACGCTGCTGGCAACAGGTGCCGCAGCGGGGCTTTCGGCGGCGTTTAACGCGCCGCTGGCGGGGATCCTGTTTATCATCGAAGAGATGCGCGCCCAGTTCCGTTACAACCTTATCTCGATCAAAGCGGTCTTTACCGGTGTGATCATGTCGAGCATTGTGTTTCGCATTTTCAATGGCGAAAGCCCGGTGATCGAAGTGGGCAAACTGACCAATGCGCCGGTGAACACGCTGTGGCTGTACCTGATCCTCGGCATGATATTCGGCATTGTCGGCCCGCTGTTTAACACCTTTATTCTGCGTATGCAGGATATGTTCCAGCGCATCCACGGCGGGAATACCATGAAGTGGGTGTTGATGGGCGGTCTGCTGGGCGGCCTGTGCGGCGTGCTGGGGTTCATTGAGCCGAACGCGGCGGGGGGCGGGTTCGGGCTGATCCCGATTGCGGCTGCGGGCAACTTCAGCGTGGGTCTGCTTCTGTTTATGTTTATTTCTCGCGTCATCACGACGGTGCTCTGTTTTTCCTCCGGTGCGCCTGGCGGTATCTTTGCCCCGATGCTGGCGCTGGGGACGCTGCTTGGTACTGCCTTTGGCATGGCCGCTGAGGTCAGTTTTCCGGCATACCATCTGGATGCGGGCACCTTTGCCGTTGCCGGAATGGGGGCGCTGCTGGCGGCCTCCCTGCGCGCGCCGCTCACCGGCATCGTGCTGGTGCTGGAGATGACGGATAATTACCAGCTCATTTTGCCAATGATCATTACCTGTCTCGGCGCGACACTATTAGCCCAATTCCTGGGTGGAAAACCGCTATACTCCACCATTCTTGCACGCACCCTGGCGAAGCAGGAGGCAGAACGGGCCGCAATGCAGAATACTTGAATGAATTACCAGGGTATTAGATAATGACAAAAAGAATTGGGTGAATTTTACCCAATTGCAGTAGCAGTATTCATGGGAGCATAAGATGAGTGATGACGTAGCGTTGCCGCTGGAGTTTACCGAAGCAGCAGCCAACAAAGTGAAAACCCTGATTGCCGACGAAGACAATCCGGATCTGAAACTGCGTGTCTATATTACCGGTGGCGGCTGCAGCGGCTTCCAGTATGGTTTTACCTTTGACGACCAGGTTAACGACGGCGATATGACTATCGAGAAACAGGGCGTCGCGCTGGTGGTTGACCCGATGAGCCTGCAATATCTGGTGGGCGGTTCGGTAGATTACACAGAAGGTCTGGAAGGTTCACGCTTTGTGGTGACGAACCCAAATGCCACCAGCACCTGCGGGTGTGGGTCTTCGTTCAGTATTTAAGCGGGGGCGGGCTGATGCCCTCACACCGGCCCTCTCCCACAGGGAGAGGGAGAAAAGATTAAAAACGGTAACCTTGCGGTTACCGTTTTGCGTTTATCTTCCATTCTCATCCAGCGCGAACGTCGGCAATTTAAGGTGCCAGCGTATCGCCGCCAGACGTATCGCCAGCGTCACCACCATTCCCAGCATGGCTGAATTTTCCAGCGGTATCGCAAAGGTATAGTACGCCGTGGCGTGTACAATCCCGCCAATAATGCAGGCCGTAGCATAGATTTCGGTACGCAGGATCATCGGCACTTCTCGTGCCAGAATATCGCGAATAATCCCGCCGCCTACGCCAGTCAGCACGCCCATGCAGATGGCAACCATGGGCCCTGTACCCGCATTAAAGGCTTTATTCACCCCAATGCCGACAAACACAGCCAGCCCGACGGCATCCAGCACCGGGAGGATCCATTTTGGTAAGCGGCGGGGCTGGCGAACCAGCACGATGGTTAACAGGCAGGTGACCATCGCCACCACCAGATCGGTGGGATCTTTCACCCAAAATACCGGGCCATTATCCAGCGCCATATCGCGGATCGTTCCACCGCCTACGGCGGTCACCACGCCAAGCACCAGCACGCCAAACGGATCCATGCGCAGCTTTCCGGCGAGCAGGACGCCGGAGATAGCAAAAACGGCTGTGCCAAGAATATCCAGCCAATAAACGAGCATCGTTAAATCCTCGAGGGGGGTCTTATGTTAATGACTCTCGGCCAGTGCGGCACAGAGTTGTTTTGCGGCGAGGATAATACGCGGGCTGGCGCGTTCAAACCAGTCGCTGGTGAGGGGGATCACCGGAATTTTTAGCTGGCTTTGCCAGAATTGTTCAATTTTAGGAATCTCGCTCGCATTTCCGACCACAACGATCGCCTGTGGTCGGCGAGCCAGTACCTGTTCCCGGCTGACCTGAGGCCACGGTATCCGGCTGGCCGCAAAGATATTTTCTCCGCCGCACACTTCCAGGACCTGATTCTGAATGGAGCCTTTCCCGGTGGTGAACAGCGGCTGGCTGCCAAACTGCAAAAAGATGCGCTTTTTAACGGGGGTATCGTATTTTGCTTTGAGTGCCGCATAGTCGCTGAGCAGTTGTTTTGCCGCATCCTCGGCTTTGGCCGGGGTTGGGCTGTAGGGCGCCAGAGCGCGTAACGCCTGAGCGACCTGCTCAATGCTCACGGCATCCACCCACATGACCTTGATCCCAAGCGACGTCAGTTGATTAACCTGCCGCTCTGCATTGCCGCCACGCCAGGCGAGCACGAGATCGGGCTTAAGCGCCACGATGCGCTCAAGGTTCATCCCTTGCCAGGTTGCGACCTGTTCAATATGCGCGGCCTGCGGTGGGTAATTGGAAAAGCTGCTTACACCAACGGGGGTGATGCCGGCGGCAAACGCCAGTTCGGCGTTAGCGGGGGAGAGGGTAATCACACGCGGCGCGGCGCAGAGCCAGGCCGGTGCGAGCAGAAGCAGGGCGACCAGCGCCCTGATGGCATGTTTAGCCACGAGCCAGTTTCTGCACAAGGCTCTCCACCATCACGGTGGACTGTTTTGCCGCGACAACCAGGAATTCGTCGAAGCTGATATGAGACTGCTGATCGGCCACGTCAGAGATGGCGCGGACCACCACGAACGGGACGTTGAAATTATGGCAAACGTGGGCAATCGCGGTCGCTTCCATCTCAACGGCGATAGCCTGCGGGAAGTTGTGACGGATTTTTGCCAGGCCGACGGAGCCATTGATGAAGGCATCACCGCTCACAATCAGGCCGCGTACGGCGTTGAGGTTCAGCTCAGCAATGCACTCTTCTGCCGCCGCAACCAGCTTATCGTCGGCCTTAAAGCCGGCCGGGCAACCCGGAAGCTGACCGTATTCGTAGCCGAATGCGGTAACGTCTGCATCGTGGTAACGCGCTTCATCGGAGACGACGATATCACCCACTTTCAGGGTCGGTGCCAGACCGCCTGCAGAGCCGGTGTTAACGATCACGTCTGGCTTGCAGCGCTCAAGCAACAGCGTTGCGCCCAGCGCAGCAGCAACCTTACCGATGCCTGATTTCAGCAGAGCCACGTCAACACCGTTCAGTTGACCGGTATAGATCTCACAACCCCCCAGAGAGAGAGTCTGACGGTTCTCAATTTTGTCACGCAGCAGCGTAACTTCTTCTTCCATTGCACCAATAATGCCGATTTTCATAGATTTACTCGCGATGTGCCTTGTTAAGATGCATAGTCTATCATGCGCTTAAGGGGAAACGCATTCTCACGCGGGGGAGCACATGTCACAGATCGATTTTCGCACCAAAATTAACTGGCACCGACGTTTCCGTTCGCCGCAGGGTGAAAAGAGCGAACATGAGATCCTGCGTATCTTCGAAAGCGATCGCGGGCGGATCATTAACTCGCCTGCCATTCGTCGTCTGCAGCAAAAGACCCAGGTGTTTCCGCTTGAGCGTAACGCTGCCGTGCGCACACGCCTTACCCACTCAATGGAAGTTCAGCAGGTGGGGCGCTACATTGCCAAAGAGATTTTAAGCCGTCTCAAAGAGCAGCGCTTGCTGGAAACCTACGGTCTGGATGAGTTGACCGGACCCTTTGAGAGTATTGTTGAGATGGCCTGCCTGATGCACGACATCGGCAACCCGCCGTTTGGTCACTTTGGCGAGGCGGCGATCAACGACTGGTTCAGGCAGCGACTCTTCCCGTCGGATGCCGTCAGCCAGCCGCTCAGTGATGACCGCTGCGTGGTGCGGGATTTACGCCTGCGTGAAGGCGAAGACGGGCTAAACGATCTGCGTCGTAAAGTGCGTCAGGATCTCTGTCATTTTGAAGGCAATGCGCAGGGGATACGGCTGGTGCACTCCCTGATGCGCATGAATCTGACCTGGGCACAGGTGGGATGCATCCTCAAATATACCCGTCCCGCCTGGTGGATGGGCGAAACGCCCGCTTCGCACAGCTATCTGATGAAAAAGCCGGGCTATTACCTCTCCGAAGAGGCCTATATTGAGCGGTTACGTAAAGAACTTTCATTGACTGCAAATGGCCGCTTCCCGTTGACGTGGATTATGGAAGCCGCCGATGACATCTCCTATTGCGTTGCTGACCTGGAAGACGCGGTTGAAAAAAGAATATTTAGCGTCGAGGAGCTTTATCAGCATCTTTATGATGCATGGGGGAAACATGAAAAAGGTTCGCTGTTTGCCCAGGTGGTTGAAAATGCCTGGGAAAAATCGCGTGCAAATACATTAAGCCGGAGCACCGAAGATCAGTTCTTTATGTATTTGCGGGTCAATACATTAAATAAACTGGTGCCTTACGCCGCCTCGCGCTTTATTGATAATTTGCCGATGATTTTTAGCGGCGAGTTCAATCATGCCTTGCTGGAGGATGACAGTAGCTTCAGCCAGTTGCTTGAGTTATATAAACATGTCGCGATGCGTCATGTATTCAGCCACCCCGATGTCGAACAGTTAGAGCTACAGGGATACCGGGTTATCAGCGGCTTACTGGAAATATATCGCCCTCTGCTGCAATTGTCGGTCGATGAATTCAGCGAGCTGGTGGAACAAGAGCGCGTGCGACGAATACCGATTGAGTCCCGGCTTTATCAGAAACTTTCTACCCGTCATCGTCTGGCTTACGTTGAAGCCATCGGCAAACTGGATCGCCACTCACCGCAGTGGCCGGTGCTCGAATATTATTATCGCTGTCGTCTCATCCAGGACTATATCAGCGGAATGACCGATTTGTATGCCTGGGATGAGTACCGCAAGCTGATGGCGGTGGAATAATCCCGGAGTTTTGTAAAGACGACCAATAAATTTTTACTTTTTCCATAAACTTATCGCCGGAACTAAGCGGTATAAAACGAATCTGAGTTACACAGCAATTTTGCGTTATCTGTAAATCGAGATTGAGAAACATGAAAAAAACCACATTAGCAATGAGTGCACTGGCTCTGAGTTTAGGTTTAGCGCTGTCTCCTCTGACTGCTACTGCAGCCGAGACCGCGTCGTCGGCAGCAACCGCGCAGCAGATGCCAAGCCTGGCACCGATGCTCGAAAAAGTGATGCCATCGGTGGTGAGTATTAACGTTGAGGGCAGCACGACCGTCAATACGCCGCGTATGCCGCGTAACTTCCAGCAGTTCTTCGGCGATAACTCGCCGTTCTGCCAGGACGGTTCGCCATTCCAGAGTTCTCCGTTCTGTCAGGGCGGTGGCGCAGGGGATGACGGCCAGGGCGGCGGCCAGCAGCAGAAATTCATGGCGCTTGGCTCGGGGGTTATTATTGATGCCGCGAAAGGGTATGTCGTTACCAACAACCACGTGGTGGATAACGCCAACAGCATTAAGGTTCAGCTGAGCGACGGGCGTAAATTTGACGCCAAAGTGGTGGGCAAGGACCCACGCTCTGATATCGCACTGATCCAGATTCAGGATCCTAAAAACCTGACGGCGATTAAAATTGCCGACTCCGACGCGCTGCGTGTCGGTGACTACACCGTGGCCATCGGTAACCCGTTCGGTCTGGGCGAAACCGTGACCTCGGGGATTGTTTCAGCGCTGGGCCGTAGCGGCCTGAACGCGGAGAACTATGAAAACTTCATCCAGACGGATGCGGCGATCAACCGCGGTAACTCCGGCGGTGCGCTGGTGAACCTGAACGGTGAGCTGATTGGTATTAACACTGCCATCCTGGCACCGGACGGCGGCAACATCGGTATCGGTTTTGCTATCCCAAGTAACATGGTGAAAAACCTGACCGCGCAGATGGTGCAGTACGGCCAGGTGAAACGCGGTGAGCTGGGTATCATGGGTACCGAGCTGAACTCTGAACTGGCGAAAGCGATGAAAGTTGACGCCCAGCGCGGCGCGTTCGTGAGCCAGGTTATGCCTAACTCCTCCGCAGCAAAAGCGGGGATTAAAGCCGGGGATGTGATCACCTCCCTGAACGGTAAACCGATCAGCAGCTTTGCCGCCCTGCGTGCCGAAGTGGGCTCAATGCCGATTGGCAGCAAAGTCACCCTTGGCCTGCTGCGTGACGGTAAGGCGGTTAACGTGAGTCTGGAGCTGCAGCAGAGCAGCCAGAATCAGGTTGATTCCAGCACCATCTTCAGCGGTATTGAAGGGGCGGAGATGAGCAACAAAGGTGCAGATAAAGGCGTGGTGGTGAATAACGTGAAAGCGAATTCCCCGGCAGCCCGTATCGGCCTGAAAAAAGGTGATGTGATCATGGGTGCTAACCAGCAGCCAGTGAAAAACATCGCTGAACTGCGTAAAATTCTCGACAGCAAACCATCCGTGCTGGCGCTGAATATTCAGCGTGGTGATACTTCTATCTACCTCCTGATGCAATAATCCTCGTAAGCCCCTGCGTGATGTAAGCAGGGGCTTTTTTGTTTCTGTGACCCTTCCCACAAGTCCATACTTCACTGCCTGATTTTGTGCATTCGCACAATGCGACCGTAACCGAACTCCCCTATGCTTGAGCTCTGCTCACAGGAGGGTTACATGGCTGGCTGGCATCTTGATACCAAAATGGCGCAGGATATCGTGGCGCGCACCATGCGCATCATCGATACCAATATCAACGTAATGGATGCCCGAGGGCGCATTATTGGCAGCGGCGATCGCGAGCGTATTGGGGAATTGCACGAAGGTGCACTGCTGGTGCTTTCCCAGGGGCGGGTCGTGGATATCGATGATGCCGTGGCGAAACACCTGCACGGCGTCCGTCAGGGTATCAATTTACCGCTGCGCCTTGAAGGGGAAATTGTTGGCGTAATAGGCCTGACCGGTGAACCCGAATCACTGCGTAAATATGGCGAGCTGGTCTGCATGACGGCGGAGATGATGCTGGAGCAGTCGCGCCTGATGCACCTGCTGGCCCAGGACAGCCGTCTGCGCGAAGAGCTGGTGATGAATCTGATTCAGGCAGAGGAGCATACGCCTGCGCTGAGCGAGTGGGCGCAGCGTCTGGGTATTGACCTGAACCAACCGCGCGTCGTGGCGGTGATTGAGGTGGATAGCGGCCAGCTGGGGGTCGATAGCGCGATGGCTGAATTGCAGCAGCTACAAAACGCGCTGGCAACGCCGGAGCGCGACAACCTGGTGGCGATTGTATCCCTGACGGAAATGGTGGTTCTCAAGCCGGCGCTTAACGCGTTCGGTCGCTGGGATGCGGAAGATCACCGTCGTCGTGTGGAGCAGTTAATTTCCCGTATGAAAGAGAATGGTCAGCTGCGTTTTCGCGTCGCCCTGGGGAATTACTTTACCGGGCCTGGCAGTATCGCCCGCTCATGGCGTACGGCGCGTACCACGATGATGGTGGGTAAACAGCGAATGCCGGAAAGCCGCAGCTATTTTTATCAGGATCTGATGCTGCCGGTACTGCTCGACAGCCTGCGCGGTGGCTGGCAGGCCAATGAGCTGGCGCGTCCGCTCGCGCGTCTGAAAGAGATGGACAACAATGGCCTGCTGCGCCGGACGCTACAGGCGTGGTTCCGGCATAACGTGCAGCCGCTGGCGACGTCGAAAGCGCTGTTCATTCACCGCAACACGCTGGAGTATCGGCTCAACCGGATTTCGGAGCTGACAGGGCTGGATCTGGGAAGTTTTGACGACAGACTGCTGCTGTATGTGGCGTTGCAGCTGGATGAACAGCGATGATGCTGTTTGCCGGGTGGCGGCTTCGCCTTACCCGGCCTACATGATGGTTTTCTCCCTCTCCCTGTGGGAGAGGGCCGGGGTGAGGGCATCAGGCCGCACCCAACTTATTTGTTACGCGTTAATTTCTCAAGATCCGCTTCAATCTCGCTGATCTTATTCGTCACAACGCTTTCAAGGTGACGCAGATCGTCAAGGATCTTACGCTTGAGATCGACTTCGGTACGGTCGCGCTGGCAGATCTGATCGAGTTCATCGATCACATAGCGCAGGTTGGGGCTGATTTCCTGAACCTCTTTGTATCCCTGTCCTACACCGTCTGCGACGACGGTCTTACGCTGGCGTGGATACTTAAACTTCACGCTCTTGGCGAAAAACTCTCCTTTGTCCTTGTGAAAATAGATTTTTAAAATGTCGTTGTTGGCTTCCTGGCGAAGGCTGTAACGATCAATTTCATCAGGATTGGTAATGCCCAGACTTTTCAGATTATCGTACATAGCGGTACCCTTGATCTCAACATAACCTTTGAATAATTAACGAAAAAATCTATTT
Organism: Enterobacter cloacae complex sp. SHL021; assembly: GCF_049237765.1. Lineage (NCBI taxonomy): Bacteria > Pseudomonadati > Pseudomonadota > Gammaproteobacteria > Enterobacterales > Enterobacteriaceae > Enterobacter > Enterobacter cloacae complex sp. SHL021. The sequence goes on from NZ_JBMKJG010000020.1 coordinate 67,013, forward strand.
TCGCCACCCTCAGATATGAAAAAAGCGGGGTTGCCCCCGCTTTTTGTTATATCCGATTAATCGATGGTGCGCAGCAATTCGTTGATGCCCACTTTACCGCGGGTTTTCGCGTCCACTTTCTTCACGATAACCGCACAGTACAGGCTGTACTTACCATCTTTAGACGGCAGGTTGCCGGAAACAACCACGGAGCCTGCCGGAACACGGCCGTAATGGATTTCGCCGGTTTCACGGTCGTAAATACGGGTGCTCTGACCGATGTAAACGCCCATAGAGATCACTGAGCCTTCTTCAACGATCACGCCTTCTACCACTTCAGAGCGCGCGCCGATGAAGCAATTGTCTTCGATGATGGTTGGGTTAGCCTGCAGGGGTTCCAGTACGCCACCGATGCCGACGCCGCCGGACAGGTGAACGTTTTTACCAATCTGCGCGCAGGAGCCCACGGTAGCCCAGGTATCCACCATGGTGCCTTCGTCTACATAGGCACCGATGTTTACGTAGGATGGCATCAGTACGGTGTTACGGGCGATGAACGCGCCCTGACGCACCGCAGCAGGTGGCACTACGCGGAAGCCTTCTTTCTGGAAACGCGCTTCGTCGTAATCAGCGAATTTCATTGGCACTTTATCGAAGTAGCGGCTTTCAGCTCCGTCGATAACCTGGTTATCGTTGATACGGAAAGAGAGCAGCACGGCTTTCTTCAGCCATTGATGAGTGACCCACTGACCGTCGATTTTTTCTGCTACACGCAGCGCGCCGGAATCCAGCAGAGAAATCACCTGGTTAACCGCTTCGCGGGTAACGGTATCCACATTTGCCGGGGTAATCTCGGCGCGACGCTCAAAAGCGGACTCAATAACGTTCTGTAACTGCTGCATTGTTTACTCTTTCCATTTCACTAAAAAACACGTCACCCTTTATCGTTTGGATTGAGGGCTGCTGTCAACCGTTGTTGCACTTCAAGTTGCAGGTCATTATTAAGGGCACGCCGGTCCGCTGTTGCGATTATAAATAAATCTTCTACTCGCTCGCCAATGGTTGTAATTCGGGCCCCGTGAAGCGAAATTCCCAGATCGGCAAAGACCTGGCCGACGCGGGCGAGCAGACCTGGCTGATCCAGGGCAATGAGCTCCAGGAACGATTTACGATCGGTGTGGGTCGGCAGGAAATTGACCTCGGTATCGACGGTAAAGTGGCGCAGTTTCGCGGGCTGACGACGCGGCTGCGGCGGCTGCCAGCTGCGCTGAGTGATGGCCTGCTCCAGACCAAAACGTATCCCCTCATGACGATCCGACGACAGCGGGCTGCCGTCCGGCTCCAGCACAATAAAGGTGTCCATCGCCATGCCGTCGCGGGTGGTGAAAATCTGCGCGTCGTGCACGCTCAGGTTTCGTCTGTCCAGTTCAGCGCATACCGCAGCAAACAGATAAGGGCGGTCCGGGCTCCAGATAAAGATCTCTGTACCACCACGCGTCGCCTGCGGGCTGAGCAGGATCATCGGCTGCGACAAATCATGCTGCAGCAGATGCCGCGCATGCCAGGCGAGCTGGTTTGGGCTGTGACGGACAAAGTAGTTGGCACGACAGCGGGCCCAAATCTGATGCAACGCCTCTTCATCAATGTTGTCCATCCGCAGCAGGGCCAGAGCCTGCAACTGATGGTGGCGCACGCGCTCACGCATGTCCGGCGTGTTTTGCATTCCGCGGCGCAGCTGTTTTTCGGTCGCAAAGTACAGTTCACGCAGCAGGCTCTGCTTCCAGCTGTTCCACAGCGTTTCGTTGGTGGCGCAGATATCGGCCACCGTCAGGCAGACCAGATAGCGCAGACGGTTTTCTGTTTGTACCTCTTCTGCAAACTGCTTGATTACTTCAGGATCCTGAATGTCACGACGCTGTGCGGTGACTGACATCAGTAGATGATGGCGCACCAGCCAGGCCACCAGCTGTGTTTCACGTGAGTTCAGACCGTGCAGTTCGGCAAATTTCAGCACGTCCTGCGCGCCGAGCACCGAGTGGTCACCGCCGCGGCCTTTGGCGATATCGTGGAACAGGGCGGCAATCAGGATCAGCTCCGGATGGGTCAGCCGTGGCCACAGCTCAACGCACAGCGGGTGGCGGGAGCGCGTCTCTTCTTTCGCAAAACTTTCCAGCTTGAGCATGACGCGGATCGTGTGTTCATCCACCGTATAGGCATGGAACAGATCGAACTGCATCTGCCCGACAATGTGCGACCATTGCGGCATATAGGCCCACAGTACGCTGTGACGGTGCATTGGCAGCAGCCCGCGACTGACGGCGCCCGGATGGCGGAGCATGCTCAGGAACAGCGAACGCGCTTCCGGGATATAGCACAGCGGCTGCGTCAGATGGCGGCGCGCATGGCGCAAATGGCGCAGGGTGGTGGAGTAGATCCCGGTGATCGTGCTGTTGCGGACCATGGTGTAGAACATCCGCAGGATCGCTTCCGGCTCGCGCATAAACAGCGTTTCGTCACGCAGATCGATAAGCGTACCGCGTAGCTGAAACTCGTCATCAATGGGGCGCGGTTTTTCGTCGGCCGTCAGCGCCAGAATAGCTTCGTCGAACAGCTGCAATAACATCTGGTTGAGTTCGGTAACGCGTCGGGTCACGCGGAAGAAATCCTTCATCATGTGCTCAACCGGTTCGTTACCCTCGCCGCTGTAGTGAAGGCGCTGGGCCACGCTGAGCTGGCGGTCGAACAACAGACGGTTATCGTAGCGATTAAGTTCAAGATGGAGGGCAAAACGAATGCGCCACAGTAGATGCAGACACTCGTTGAGCTCGTTTCGCTCGGCCTCGGTTAAAAAGCCAAAACCCACCATTTCATCCAGCGAGGTGGCGCCAAAGTGGCGACGGGCTACCCACTGTAATGTGTGGATATCGCGCAGGCCGCCGGGGCTGCTTTTGATATCCGGTTCAAGGTTATAGCTTGTGCCGTGATAGCGCTGGTGGCGCTGATTTTGTTCCTCGACCTTAGCGGCGAAGAACTTTTCTGATGGCCAGAAGCCGTCGCTGAAAATGTGTTTTTGCAGTTCCAGGAACAGCGCGACGTCGCCGATCAGCAGGCGGGTTTCAATCAGGTTGGTGGCAACGGTCAGATCCGATAGCCCCTCCAGCAGGCACTCTTCCAGGGTGCGTACGCTGTGGCCGACTTCCAGTTTCACATCCCAGAGCAGCGTCAGCAATTCGCCAATCTTCTGCGCCTGTTCGTCCGGCAGCTTTTTGCGGCTTAAGATCAGCAGGTCAATATCGGAAAGCGGATGCAGCTCACCGCGGCCATAGCCCCCGACGGCAACCAGCGCCACGTCGCTGACCTGCCCGAACCCGTACTCAATCCACAGGCGTTGCAGAAGCTGGTCAATAAATTCGGTGCGCGCTTCAATGAGCTGTTCGGCGGAAATGCCCGCATCAAACGCGCTTCCCAGCCAGCGCTGGAAGACATCCATATGGGCTTTGATGCCGGCACAGCTCAGCTCGTGCTGCGGCCAGACGCCCGGGTTATCGGGCTGGTCGGGAAGGGTGGGAAGTGCTGTGTTAGCATACTGTTCGGGTAATAGATTACTCATCGTGCGCCACCCATAAGAAAAAGCTATCGCCATTAAAAAAGCCGGCATTTGCCGGCTTTTTTATCATTCATCGTGCGTCAGTATTGCCGGGATGGTGTCATCCTTGCGCAACGTCATAATTTCGCAGCCGTTGTCTGTTACCACAATAGTATGCTCGTACTGTGCAGACAAGCTTCTGTCTTTGGTTTTCACCGTCCAGCCATCTTTCATCGTACGGATACGGTAGTCACCCGCGTTGACCATCGGCTCGATGGTGAAGGTCATCCCTTTTTGCAGCACCACGCCGCCGTCATCCGCATCGTAGTGCAGAACCTGCGGCTCTTCGTGGAAGACGCGGCCAATGCCGTGACCACAATATTCGCGAACCACGGAGAAACCTTCCGCTTCGACAAACTTCTGGATAGCGGCACCAATGGTGCGCAGGCGAATGCCCGGTTTCACCATCTTCAGCGCCAGGTAGAGGCTCTCCTGCGTCACTTTACACAGGCGCTCGCCCAGGATGGTTGGCTTGCCCACGATAAACATCTTCGAGGTGTCACCGTGGTAATCATCTTTAATGACGGTGACGTCGATGTTGACGATGTCGCCATCTTTCAGCAGTTTTTCGTCATCCGGAATACCGTGGCACACCACTTCATTTATAGAAATGCAGACGGATTTCGGGAAACCGTGGTAGCCGAGGCAGGCGGAGACCGCGTGCTGCTCGTTAACGATATAGTCGTTACAGATGCGGTCCAGTTCGCCGGTGCTGACGCCCGGTTTCACGAACGGCTCGATCATTTCCAGCACTTCCGCGGCCAGACGACCGGCGACGCGCATCTTTTCAATTTCTTCAGGGGTCTTAATAGAGATAGCCATGTAATCTGTCCATCGGTGTCGATTTTTTCGACAATACTAGTCTAAGTACCGTCAATGGTATCAGTCAGGCGCACCCCGTGCCAAACTGAGAATCATTAACAGCACACTACGCCAACAATTATTGGTTTCTGGTCGTGATTTGTGGTATAAAGCGCGCCGGACTTCCGATCCATCTCAGATACACAGGCTGGACGGGAGCGATATATCTCACTTTGTGTAACAACACACACGTATCGGCACATATTCCGGGGTGCCCTTCGGGGTCGGTAATATGGGATACGTGGAGGCATAACCCCAACTTTCAATATAGAGGTTTTAAACATGGCAACTGTTTCCATGCGCGACATGCTCAAGGCTGGTGTTCACTTCGGTCACCAGACCCGTTACTGGAACCCGAAAATGAAGCCTTTCATCTTCGGCGCGCGTAACAAAGTTCACATCATCAACCTTGAGAAAACTGTACCAATGTTCAACGAAGCCCTGGCTGAGCTGAACAAGATCGCTTCCCGTAAAGGTAAGATTCTGTTCGTTGGTACTAAGCGCGCTGCAAGCGAAGCTGTGAAAGATGCTGCTAACAGCTGCGACCAGTTCTTCGTGAACCATCGCTGGTTGGGCGGCATGCTGACCAACTGGAAAACTGTTCGTCAGTCCATCAAGCGCCTGAAAGATCTGGAAACCCAGTCTCAGGACGGTACTTTCGACAAGCTGACTAAGAAAGAAGCGCTGATGCGCACTCGTGAGCTGGACAAGCTGGAAAACAGCCTGGGCGGTATCAAAGATATGGGCGGCCTGCCAGACGCGCTGTTCGTAATCGATGCAGACCACGAGCACATCGCAATCAAAGAAGCTAACAACCTGGGTATCCCGGTATTCGCTATCGTTGATACCAACTCCGATCCGGACGGTGTTGACTTCGTTATCCCGGGTAACGACGACGCAATCCGTGCTGTTAGCCTGTACCTGAGCGCTGTAGCTGCTACCGTTCGTGAAGGCCGTTCCCAGGATCTGGCTTCTCAGGCGGAAGAAAGCTTCGTAGAAGCTGAATAATAAGGTTTCACCCCTTATTAGTACCGTGTATGAATAGGGGCCCATTATCGGCCCCTTTTTTCAATTTATACTGTTTGGCCGCAGGCCGGGCAGTTCACATCTCCCGAGGATTTAAGAATGGCTGAAATTACCGCATCCCTGGTAAAAGAGCTGCGCGAGCGTACTGGCGCAGGCATGATGGATTGCAAAAAAGCGCTGACTGAAGCGAACGGCGACATCGAGCTGGCAATCGAAAACATGCGTAAATCCGGTGCGATCAAAGCAGCTAAAAAAGCAGGCAACGTTGCTGCTGACGGCGTGATCATCACTAAAATCGACGGCAACTACGGCATCATTCTGGAAGTTAACTGCCAGACTGACTTCGTTGCTAAAGATGGTGGTTTCCAGGCGTTTGCTAACAAAGTTCTGGACGCAGCTGTTGCTGGCAAAATCACTGACGTTGAAGTTCTGAAAGCACAGTTCGAAGAAGAACGTGTTGCGCTGGTTGCTAAAATCGGTGAGAACATCAACATCCGTCGCGTAGCGTCCCTGGAAGGCGACGTTCTGGGTTCTTACCAGCACGGTGCGCGTATCGGTGTTCTGGTTGCGGCTAAAGGCGCTGACGAAGAGCTGGTTAAACAGCTGGCAATGCACATCGCTGCAAGCAAACCAGAATTCGTTAAGCCAGAAGACGTGTCTGCTGAAGTGGTAGAGAAAGAGTACCAGGTTCAGCTGGACATCGCGATGCAGTCTGGTAAGCCAAAAGAAATCGCAGAGAAAATGGTTGAAGGCCGCATGAAGAAATTCACCGGCGAAGTTTCTCTGACTGGCCAGCCTTTCGTTATGGATCCAAGCAAATCCGTTGCTCAGCTGCTGAAAGAGCACAACGCTGACGTAACTGGCTTCATCCGCTTCGAAGTGGGCGAAGGCATCGAGAAAGTTGAGACTGACTTCGCAGCAGAAGTTGCTGCAATGTCCAAGCAGTCTTAATGATGAAAAAGGAGCCGCCTGAGGGCGGCTTCTTTTTGTCACCCGTCAGACGAAAATCAGACAGGATCCCGTATCGCTGTGCTGGTATGCGACATACTATGTCGCCAGAATTAACCCCCATCTTAATCGTTGACAGTCTCAGGAAAGAAACATGGCTACCAATGCAAAACCCGTGTACAAACGCATTCTGCTTAAGCTGAGTGGCGAAGCGCTGCAGGGATCGGAAGGCTTCGGTATTGACGCAAGCATTCTCGACCGCATGGCACAGGAGATCAAAGAACTTGTCGAACTGGGTATTCAGGTCGGCGTGGTCATTGGCGGTGGCAACCTTTTCCGTGGTGCTGGTCTGGCGAAAGCGGGGATGAACCGCGTTGTGGGCGACCATATGGGTATGCTGGCAACCGTGATGAACGGTCTGGCAATGCGTGATGCGTTGCATCGTGCCTATGTGAATGCCCGCCTGATGTCCGCTATTCCTTTGAATGGCGTTTGCGATAACTACAGCTGGGCAGAAGCGATCAGCCTGCTGCGCAACAACCGCGTGGTGATCCTCTCCGCCGGTACGGGCAACCCGTTCTTTACAACCGATTCCGCTGCCTGCCTGCGCGGTATCGAAATCGAAGCCGATGTGGTGCTGAAAGCAACCAAAGTGGATGGCGTGTTTACCGCCGACCCGGCAAAAGATCCCTCTGCCACCATGTACGATCAGCTGTCCTACAGCGAAGTGCTGGAAAAAGAGCTGAAAGTGATGGATCTTGCCGCCTTCACCCTGGCTCGCGACCACAAACTGCCGATCCGTGTCTTCAACATGAATAAGCCTGGCGCACTGCGCCGCGTGGTTATGGGCGAAAAAGAAGGCACATTGATCACGGAATAATTTCCGTCGGCGATAAATACAGGTAAGATTCCGCTTTATTTTGAAGTGGTATCTTACCCGGACGCGCCATTGGCGTTGTCATGAATTAAACGCGACTATACTTAGCACACCTGTAGCACTGTGCTGGCGGATAGTCTGCCTGAGACAAGTTTTCAAGGATTCGTAACGTGATTAACGACATCAGAAAAGATGCTGAAGTACGCATGGAAAAATGCGTAGAAGCGTTCAAAACCCAAATCAGCAAAATCCGTACTGGCCGTGCTTCTCCAAGCCTGCTGGATGGCATCATCGTAGAGTACTACGGTACGCCTACCCCTCTGCGCCAGCTGGCGAGCGTGACCGTAGAAGATACCCGCACGCTGAAAATCAACGTGTTCGATCGCTCTATGGGCCCGGCGGTTGAGAAAGCGATCATGGCATCTGACCTCGGTCTGAACCCAAGCTCTGCGGGTGCTGATATCCGTGTTCCACTGCCTCCGCTGACCGAAGAGCGTCGTAAAGACCTGATCAAAGTCGTGCGTGGCGAAGCCGAGCAGGGTCGTGTTTCCGTGCGTAACGTCCGTCGTGACGCTAACGATAAAGTGAAAGCGCTGCTGAAAGAAAAAGAGATCAGTGAAGATGACGATCGTCGTTCACAGGACGACATTCAGAAAATGACTGACGCTGCCATCAAGAAAATTGATGCGGCGCTGGCAGATAAAGAAGCGGAACTGATGCAGTTCTGATTTCTGTCTTACACTGATAAACGCCGTTCAGAGGGACTTCGGGTCTTGCTGGCGGCGTTTTGCTTTTATCTGGTCTAACTTTTTTCGGGCATCTCATGAAGCATTTAACTCTCCTTGGCTCAACCGGATCTATCGGTTGCAGCACTCTCGACGTTGTACGCCACAACCCTGCGCTTTACACCGTGACAGCACTGGTGGCCGGGAAGAATGTGCAGCGAATGGTCGAGCAGTGTCTGGAGTTTACGCCCCGCTATGCGGTAATGGATGACGAAGAGAGCGCCCGCCAGCTGAAAGCCGCTCTGCAAGAGAAGGGCAGTCGTACTGAGGTTCTGAGCGGGCAGCAGGCTGCCTGTGAGATGGCCGCGCTGGACGAGGTCGATCAGGTGATGGCCGCCATTGTTGGCGCGGCCGGGTTACTGCCGACGCTGGCCGCCATCGATGCCGGTAAAGATGTTCTGCTGGCGAATAAAGAGTCGCTGGTGACCTGCGGACGCCTGTTTATGGAGGCGGTTAAGCAGCGCGGAGCACGACTTTTGCCGGTCGACAGCGAGCACAACGCCATTTTTCAGAGTTTACCGCAACCTTTTCAGCAGAACCTGGGGTACGCTGACCTGGAGCAGAATGGGGTTGTATCGATTTTGCTTACCGGGTCTGGTGGCCCGTTCCGTGAAACGCCACTGTCTGAACTGAGCGCAATGACGCCGGATCAGGCGTGCCGTCATCCGAACTGGTCAATGGGGCGTAAGATCTCCGTTGACTCTGCCACTATGATGAACAAAGGTCTGGAATACATTGAAGCTCGCTGGCTGTTTAACGCGTCGGCGAAACAGATGGAAGTGCTGATCCACCCGCAATCGGTGATTCACTCGATGGTACGCTATCAGGACGGCAGCGTGCTGGCACAGCTGGGAGAGCCGGATATGCGTACGCCAATTGCACATGCAATGGCATGGCCTGAACGCGTGAAATCTGGCGTGAAGCCACTCGATTTTTGCAAGCTGAGTTCCCTGACGTTCAGTGAACCTGACTACGATCGTTATCCGTGTCTTAAGCTTGCAATGAATGCCTTTGACCAGGGGCAGGCGGCGACGACGGCACTCAATGCAGCCAATGAAATTACCGTTGAAGCATTTCTGAATCAGCAGATCCGTTTCACCGATATCGCTATGCTGAATTTGTCGGTACTGGAGTTGATGGATCTGCGCGAACCACAAAGCGTGGAAGAGGTGCTGGCGGTGGATGAGCAGGCTCGTATTATTGCGCGCAAACAGGTGACACGTCTCGCAAGCTGGTGATAAAGCAAGCACCAGTCGTCGTGCTATTTGTTAGCGTTGGGCTTCGGTGATATAGTCTGCGCCACCTGATCGCAGGTATTTGACTTTAAGTGGTCAGGTAAGCCGTGGTTTGACACGGCTTTTTTACGTATAGGCTTCAGTATTCCTGAGTACCGTTAAATCCTTTTCAGGGACTAAAAACGCGTTATGTTGTCTGCGAATCAACCAATAAGCGAAAACTTGCCAGCTCATGGCTGCCGTCATGTAGCAATCATCATGGATGGCAATGGCCGCTGGGCGAAAAGACAAGGGAAGATACGAGCCTTTGGGCATAAAGCTGGGGCGAAATCTGTTCGCCGCGCCGTCTCTTTTGCCGCCAATAACGGCATTGATGCGTTAACGCTCTATGCTTTTAGCAGTGAAAACTGGAATCGACCTGCGCAGGAAGTGACTGCGTTGATGGAACTGTTTGTGTGGGCGCTCGACAGCGAAGTAAAAAGCCTGCACCGCCACAACGTGCGCCTGCGTGTCATTGGCGAAACCAGTCGTTTTAACTCACGTTTGCAGGAACGGATTCGTAAAGCAGAAGCGCTGACTGAAAATAACACGGGTCTGACGCTGAATATCGCGGCGAATTACGGTGGACGCTGGGATATTATCCAGGGGGTTCGGCACCTGGCCGAACAGGTTCAGGAAGGGTTGTTGAGACCCGACCAAATTGATGAAGACGTGCTGAGCAAGCAAATCTGCATGAATGAACTGGCACCTGTGGATTTGGTAATTAGGACAGGGGGAGAACATCGCATAAGTAACTTTTTGCTGTGGCAAATTGCCTATGCCGAACTTTACTTTACGGATGTGCTTTGGCCCGATTTTGATGAACAAGACTTTGAAGGTGCGCTGCATGCCTTTGCCAATCGAGAGCGTCGTTTCGGCGGCACCGAGCCTGGTGGCGACAAAGCCTGATGGGGGTAGCTTTTGCTGAAGTATCGCCTGGTTTCCGCTTTTGTATTAATACCCATTGTCATTGCGGCGCTGTTTTTACTGCCCCCGGTGGGATTTGCTATTGTCACGCTGGTGGTGTGTATGCTGGCCGCGTGGGAATGGGGACAGTTTAGCGGCTTTACGTCGCGCAGTCAGCGGGTATGGCTGGCGGTACTCTGTGGCTTGATCCTGGCCCTGATGCTGTTTACCTTGCCGGAATATCACCATGATATTCACCAACCACTGGTTGCCGGGTCCCTGTGGGTATCGTTGGCCTGGTGGATCGCCGCCCTTGTTTTGGTGCTTTTTTATCCAGGCTCCGCGGCGTTATGGCGCAACTCAAAAGTGCTGCGCCTTATATTTGGTCTTCTTACCATCGTGCCTTTTTTCTGGGGCATGGTGGCTCTGCGCGCCTGGCACTACGACGAAAACCACTACAGCGGTGCGATTTGGCTGCTTTATGTGATGATTCTGGTCTGGGGGGCTGACTCTGGGGCCTATATGTTTGGTAAACTGTTCGGCAAACATAAACTAGCTCCGAAGGTGTCGCCTGGTAAAACCTGGCAAGGATTCATCGGCGGCCTGTTTACGGCAGCGATTATCTCCTGGGGCTATGGCGTCTGGGCGAATCTGGACATTGCACCGTCAATACTGCTGGTGTGTTCGATTTTTGCCGCGCTGGCCTCGGTACTCGGTGATTTAACCGAAAGTATGTTCAAGCGAGAAGCAGGGATTAAGGACAGCGGACACCTGATTCCAGGGCATGGCGGGATACTGGATCGCATTGACAGCCTGACAGCGGCTGTTCCCGTGTTTGCTTGTCTGCTTTTACTGGTATTCGGGACGATTTAACGGAAGGTTTTATGCTGAGCATTCTCTGGAATCTGGCGGCGTTCATTGTTGCACTGGGTGTACTGATTACCGTGCATGAATTTGGCCATTTCTGGGTTGCTCGCCGTTGCGGTGTGCGCGTAGAGCGGTTCTCCATCGGTTTTGGCAAATCACTCTGGACGCGTACTGACCGTCACGGCACGGAATTTGTCATCGCCCTTATCCCGCTCGGTGGCTACGTCAAAATGCTCGACGAACGTGTTGAGCCTGTGGCCCCTGAGCTTCGACACAGCGCGTTTAACAACAAAACCGTTGGACAACGTGCCGCCATCATTGCTGCCGGACCGGTAGCCAATTTCATCTTTGCTATCTTCGCTTACTGGCTGGTGTTTATCATCGGCGTTCCGGGCGTGCGTCCGGTTGTCGGTGAAATCGCCCCCAATTCCATCGCGGCGAGTGCGCAAATTACGCCGGGGATGGAACTTAAAGCGATTGATGGTATCGAAACCCCTGATTGGGATGCCGTGCGACTGCAACTGGTAGCCAAAATCGGTGATGAGCAGACCACGGTCAGCGTGTCGCCGTTTGGTTCTGACCAGCGACAGAATAAAGTGCTGGATTTGCGTCACTGGAGTTTCGAGCCAGACAAAGAAGATCCCGTCTCTGCGCTGGGGATTCGCCCACGTGGTGCGCAGATCGAACCGATATTAGCCGAAGTTCAGGCAAATTCGGCGGCGAGCAAAGCGGGTTTGCAAGCTGGCGACAGGATCGTTAAAGTCGATGGTCAGCCATTAACACAGTGGATGACCTTTGTTACTCTGGTGCGCGATAATCCGGGTACGTCGCTCGCGCTGGAAGTTGAAAGGCAGGGTAGTCCACTCTCGCTGACGCTGATCCCGGATAGCAAATCGGTCGGCAAAAAGGCAGAAGGGTTTGCAGGCGTTGTGCCTAAAGTGATCCCGCTGCCTGATGAGTACAAGACAATACGCCAGTATGGGCCGTTTAGCGCCATCCTTGAAGCCACGGATAAAACATGGCAACTGATGAAGCTGACGGTAAACATGTTGGGGAAATTGATAACCGGTGATGTGAAACTGAACAACCTCAGTGGGCCAATTTCGATAGCTCAGGGGGCTGGGATGTCAGCGGAGTTCGGGGTGATTTACTATCTCATGTTTCTCGCGCTCATTAGCGTGAACCTTGGGATCATCAACCTGTTCCCGCTTCCCGTTTTAGACGGGGGTCATCTGCTGTTTTTAGCGATTGAAAAGCTAAAAGGCGGGCCGGTATCCGAGCGAGTTCAAGACTTTAGTTATCGCATTGGCTCGATTTTGCTGGTGCTGTTAATGGGGCTTGCACTTTTCAATGATTTCTCTCGGTTGTAAGAGAGTTAGTTAGGAAGAACGCATAATAACGATGGCGATGAAAAAGTTGCTCATAGCGTCGCTGCTGTTTAGCAGCGCCACCGTATACGGTGCTGACGGGTTCGTAGTGAAAGACATTCATTTCGAAGGCCTTCAGCGTGTCGCCGTTGGTGCGGCCCTCCTCAGTATGCCTGTGCGCCCCGGCGATACGGTTAATGATGATGACATCAGTAACACCATCCGTGCTCTGTTTGCCACCGGCAACTTTGAGGATGTCCGCGTCCTGCGCGATGGTGATACGCTGCTGGTTCAGGTAAAAGAACGTCCAACGATCGCCAGTATCACTTTCTCCGGTAACAAGTCGGTGAAAGATGACATGCTCAAGCAAAACCTTGAAGCATCCGGTGTTCGTGTGGGGGAATCTCTGGACCGCACCACCCTTTCAGACATTGAAAAAGGTCTGGAAGACTTCTATTACAGCGTCGGTAAGTACAGCGCCAGCGTGAAAGCGGTGGTGACTCCGCTGCCGCGTAACCGTGTTGACCTGAAGCTGGTCTTCCAGGAAGGCGTCTCGGCGAAGATCCAACAGATCAACATCGTCGGGAACCACGCGTTCACTACCGACGAACTGATCTCCACCTTCCAGCTGCGTGACGAAGTGCCGTGGTGGAACGTGGTGGGCGATCGCAAATACCAGAAACAGAAACTGGCGGGCGACCTCGAAACCCTGCGCAGCTACTATCTGGATCGCGGTTATGCCCGTTTCAACATCGACTCGACTCAGGTGAGTCTGACCCCGGACAAGAAAGGGATCTACATTACGATTAACATCACAGAAGGCGATCAGTACAAGCTTTCGGGTGTTGAAGTAAGTGGCAACCTGGCGGGGCATTCTGCCGAGATCGAATCGCTGACCAAAATTCAGCCAGGCGATCTGTATAGCGGTTCTAAAGTAACCAAAATGGAAGACGGCATTAAAAAGCTGCTCGGCCGTTATGGTTATGCCTATCCGCGTGTGCAAACTCAGCCGGAAATCAACGACGCGGATAAAACCGTTAAGCTTCACGTCAACGTTGATGCGGGCAACCGTTTCTACGTGCGTAAGATCCGCTTCGAAGGTAACGACACCTCCAAAGATTCCGTTCTGCGTCGCGAAATGCGCCAGATGGAAGGGGCATGGTTGGGTAGCGACCTCGTTGACCAGGGTAAAGAGCGTCTGAACCGTCTGGGCTATTTTGAAACGGTTGATACCGATACCCAGCGTGTGCCGGGCAGCCCGGACCAGGTTGATGTCGTGTACAAAGTGAAAGAGCGTAATACCGGTAGCTTTAACTTCGGTGTGGGCTACGGTACTGAAAGCGGCGTGAGCTTCCAGGTTGGCGTTCAGCAGGATAACTGGCTGGGTACGGGTTACTCGGTGGGTATCAACGGTACCAAAAACGACTACCAGACCTACTCTGAGTTCTCTGTCACTAACCCATACTTCACCGTCGACGGTGTGAGCCTGGGTGGTCGTATCTTCTATAACGACTTTAAAGCAGACGACGCGGATCTGTCCTCGTACACCAACAAGAGCTACGGTGTAGACGGTACGCTTGGATTCCCGGTTAACGAATACAACACCCTGCGTGCGGGCTTGGGTTACGTGCATAACGACCTGTCCAATATGCAACCGCAGGTGGCAATGTGGCGTTATCTCGACTCTATCGGCCAGTCGGCGAGCACCTCCAGCGATAACAACGGTTTTGCGGCGGATGACTTCACCTTCAACTACGGCTGGACGTATAACCGCCTTGACCGTGGTTACTTCCCAACGGAGGGCTCTCGTGTCAACCTGAATGGTAAAGTGACTATTCCTGGTTCTGATAACGAGTTCTACAAGTTAACGCTCGATACTGCCTCGTACTTCCCGATCGATGACGATCATAAGTGGGTGGTTCTGGGTCGTACCCGTTGGGGCTATGGCGATGGTTTAGGCGGCAAAGAGATGCCGTTCTATGAGAACTTCTACGCCGGTGGTTCCAGTACCGTTCGTGGCTTCCAGTCCAACAACATTGGTCCGAAAGCGGTTTATTACGGCGGTAATGACGAAGATAACTGCGCAAGCCGGGATCCAAAACAGGTTTGTAGCTCTGATGATGCGGTAGGCGGTAACGCCATGGCCGTGGCGAGCCTTGAGTTCATCACGCCAACGCCATTTATCAGTGATAAATACGCCAACTCAGTCCGTACGTCCTTCTTCTGGGATGCCGGTACCGTGTGGGATACCAACTGGGAGAACACTGCCCAGATGCGTGCGGCAGGTGTTCCAGACTACAGCGATCCGGGCAATATTCGCATGTCTGCAGGTATCGCATTACAATGGATGTCACCGCTGGGGCCGTTGGTCTTCTCTTACGCCCAGCCGTTTAAGAAATATGATGGAGATAAGTCGGAGCAATTCCAGTTTAACATTGGTAAAACCTGGTAATTCTCCGCGGCAAAGGAATGCGTTGGCAGTGTAGCGCTGACAACCGGCGATCGGTAAAACGATCGCCTTGCCACGCAAAGAACGGTACCTTCTGGTGCCAATGGGATGGTAAGGAGTTAATTGTGAAAAAGTGGTTATTAGCTGCAGGTCTCGGTTTAGCGATGGCAACTTCTGCTCAGGCAGCAGACAAAATTGCAATCGTCAACATGGGTAATTTGTTCCAGCAGGTTGCACAGAAAACTGGCGTTTCTGCGACTTTGGAAAACGAATTCAAAGGCCGTGCAAGCGAACTGCAGGGTATGGAAAACGATCTTCAGTCCAAAATGCAGCGTCTGCAGCGTGATGGTTCTACCATGAAATCAAGCGAGCGCAGCAAACTGGAAAAAGACGTAATGGCTCAGCGCCAGACGTTCTCCCAGAAAGCGCAGGCTTTCGAGCAGGATCGTCAGCGTCGTTCTAACGAAGAGCGTGGCAAGCTGGTGACTCGCATTCAGACTGCTGTTAAAGCAGTTGCTGCCGATCAGAACATCGATCTGGTTGTTGATGCGAACGCCGTTGCTTTCAACAGCAGCGATGTTAAAGACATCACCGCTGATGTTCTGAAACAGGTTAAATAAGTAATGCCTTCAATTCGACTGGCTGATTTAGCTCAGCAGTTGGATGCAGAATTACACGGTGATGGCGATATCGTCATCACCGCTGTTGCGTCCATGCAATCTGCTAAAGCTGGCAATATTACCTTCATGGTAAGCCCTAAGTACCGTGAACATCTGGCTCAATGCCAGGCGTCGGCTGTTGTTCTGACGCAGGACGATCTTCCGTTTGCCACTGGTGCGGCACTGGTAGTGAAAAATCCCTACCTGACGTATGCTCGCATGGCACAAATTCTTGATACCACGCCGCAGCCGGCGCAAAACATTGCTGCCAGTGCAGCAATCGATCCGACGGCTCAGCTGGGTAACAACGTAGCAGTCGGCGCAAATGCCGTGATCGAGTCTGGCGTCGTACTGGGCGATAACGTCGTCATCGGCCCGGGCTGCTTCGTTGGGAAAAACACAAAAATCGGCGCCGGGACCCGTTTGTGGGCCAATGTGTCCGTCTACCACGAAGTTGAAATCGGCGAAAATTGCCTCGTTCAGTCCAGCACAGTGATTGGTTCTGACGGTTTTGGCTACGCTAACGATCGTGGTAATTGGGTTAAGATCCCGCAACTTGGTCGCGTTATCATTGGCGATCGCGTTGAGATCGGAGCCTGTACCACCATTGACCGTGGTGCGCTTGACGATACCATTATCGGCAACGGTGTTATTATCGATAATCAGTGCCAGATTGCGCATAACGTTGTGATTGGCGACAATACCGCGGTTGCAGGTGGCGTCATCATGGCAGGCAGCCTGAAAATTGGCCGTTACTGCATGATTGGCGGTGCCAGCGTGATCAATGGTCATATGGAAATATGCGACAAGGTCACCGTGACGGGAATGGGCATGGTAATGCGTCCTATCACTGAGCCAGGCGTCTATTCCTCAGGCATCCCGCTGCAACCTAACAAGGTATGGCGTAAAACAGCAGCTCTGGTGATGAATATTGATGATATGAGCAAGCGACTCAAGTCCCTTGAGCGTAAGATCGATCAACAAGACTAAGCGTTCATCTTTTTAACGCTTAATTTCCCGGCCTGTCGGCTTTCTTTTAAACCGGCAGGCCGTGTTATTATTGCTAATCAGTACATTTTGACAGGAAGAGTATTTTGACTACCGACACTCATACTCTGCATATTGAAGAGATTTTAGAACTTCTGCCGCACCGCTACCCGTTTTTGCTGGTAGACCGTGTGCTGGATTTTGAAGAAGGTCGTTTTCTGCGCGCAGTGAAAAATGTCTCCGTTAACGAGCCATTCTTCCAGGGGCACTTCCCTGGTAAACCCATCTTCCCGGGTGTGTTGATCCTGGAAGCGATGGCACAAGCTACCGGTATTCTTGCGTTTAAAAGCGTAGGCAAACTGGAGCCGGGTGAACTGTACTACTTCGCGGGTATCGATGAAGCGCGCTTCAAGCGTCCTGTCGTGCCTGGTGATCAGATGATCATGGAAGTCACTTTTGAAAAAACGCGTCGTGGCCTGACTCGCTTTAAAGGCGTAGCGCTGGTTGACGGCAAAGTTGTTTGCGAAGCGACGATGATGTGTGCTCGTAGCCGGGAGTCCTGATACGTGATTGATAAATCTGCCTTTATTCATCCTACCGCTATTGTGGAAAACGGCGCCATTATTGGTGCTAATGTCCACATTGGCCCGTTCTGTATTGTTGGTCCCCATGTCGAAATTGGTGAGGGTACAGTACTGAAATCTCACGTTGTCGTGAATGGTCATACGACCATTGGCAGCAACAATGAGATCTATCAGTTCGCCTCCATCGGCGAAGTTAACCAGGATTTAAAATATGCTGGTGAGTCGACCCGTCTGGAAATTGGCGATCGTAACCGTATCCGCGAAAGCGTCACCATTCATCGTGGAACAGTACAGGGTGGTGGGTTGACGAAGGTGGGCAGCGATAACCTGTTTATGGTTAATGCGCACATCGCGCACGACTGTACCGTAGGTGACCGCTGTATTCTTGCCAACAACGCAACGCTGGCAGGACACGTATCGGTTGATGATTTCGCAATTATTGGCGGTATGACCGCAGTCCATCAGTTCTGCATCATTGGTGCACACGTGATGGTCGGCGGATGCTCCGGTGTGGCGCAGGACGTCCCACCGTATGTAATTGCGCAGGGCAACCATGCCACGCCATTCGGCGTGAACATCGAAGGCCTCAAGCGTCGTGGCTTTAGTCGCGAAGCGATTACGGCTATCCGCAACGCGTATAAGTTACTGTACCGTAGCGGCAAAACGCTGGAAGAGGCGAAGCCGGAAATTGCCGAACTGGCGGAAAAGCACCCTGAAGTGAACGCGTTCATGGAATTCTTTGACCGTTCCACAAGGGGTCTGATTCGTTAATGGTCGACAGTCGTCCGCTTACGATAGCCCTGGTCGCCGGAGAAACCTCCGGCGATATTCTTGGTGCCGGTCTTATCCGCGCGCTTAAGGCTCGCGTACCTGATGCTCGCTTTGTTGGCGTTGCAGGCCCGCTAATGCAGGCTGAAGGCTGCGAAGCCTGGTACGAAATGGAAGAGCTGGCCGTGATGGGCATTGTTGAGGTGCTGGGGCGACTGCGTCGTCTGCTGCATATCCGCGCCGATCTTACCCGCCGCTTCACCGAGCTCAAACCCGATGTCTTTGTCGGTATCGATGCGCCTGACTTCAACATTACCCTCGAAGGGAATCTGAAAAAGCAGGGCATTAAAACCATTCACTACGTCAGTCCGTCCGTCTGGGCGTGGCGACAGAAACGCGTTTTCAAAATCGGACGGTCAACCAATCTGGTGCTGGCTTTCCTGCCTTTCGAAAAAGCGTTTTACGACAAATTTAACGTTCCGTGCCGTTTTATCGGGCATACCATGGCGGATGCGATGCCGCTGGATCCGGATAAAAACGCAGCGCGTGACGTGCTGGGGATCCCTCACGATGCGCACTGTCTGGCTCTTCTGCCGGGTAGCCGTGGCGCAGAAGTAGAGATGCTTAGCGCGGACTTCCTGAAAACCGCGCAAATTCTGCGCGATACCTATCCCGATCTCGAAGTGGTTGTGCCGCTGGTGAACGCCAAACGCCGCGAGCAGTTTGAGCGTATCAAAGCCGAGGTTGCACCGGATCTTCACATCCATCTGCTGGATGGAAAAGGCCGTGAGGCGATGGTCGCGAGCGATGCCGCGCTGCTGGCCTCCGGTACGGCAGCCCTGGAGTGCATGCTGGCAAAATGTCCGATGGTGGTAGGCTATCGCATGAAACCGTTCACCTTCTGGCTGGCCAAACGCCTGGTGAAGACGGAGTACGTTTCGCTGCCAAACCTGCTCGCCGGGCGTGAACTGGTGAAAGAGCTTCTGCAGGACGAGTGTCAGCCTCAGGCGCTGGCCGATGCGCTGCTACCGCTGCTTGCCAACGGCAAGACCAGCCACCAGATGCATGATACGTTCCGCGAACTGCATCAGCAGATCCGCTGTAATGCCGATGAGCAAGCGGCTGATGCGGTGCTGGAGTTAGCAAGATGATGGAATTTATTTATCCTCACACCCACCTTGTTGCGGGTGTGGACGAAGTGGGCCGTGGCCCGTTAGTGGGCGCTGTTGTGACCGCGGCGGTGATCCTCGATCCTGCCCGTCCGATTATCGGGTTGAATGACTCCAAAAAGCTTTCAGAAAAGCGCCGACTGGCGTTATTTGATGAGATTCAGGAAAAAGCATTAGCCTGGAGCCTTGGGCGTGCTGAGCCGCATGAAATTGACGAGCTAAACATCCTGCATGCCACAATGCTGGCGATGCAGCGTGCGGTGGCGGGGCTGAAAATTGCCCCGGAGTATGTTCTTATTGACGGCAACCGTTGCCCTGCATTACCAGTGCCTTCCATGGCAGTAGTAAAAGGGGATAGCCGGGTCGCGGAAATCAGTGCGGCTTCTATTATTGCCAAAGTGACTCGCGATGCTGAAATGGCCGCGCTGGATCTCACTTACCCTCAGTATGGCTTCGCTCAGCATAAAGGGTATCCTACAGCCTTCCACCTGGAAAAGCTGGCTGAACATGGCGCAACCGAGCATCACCGGCGCAGTTTTGGCCCGGTGAAACGCGCGCTGGGACTGGTGTCCTGAATCAATACGCAAGCAATTAAGTAACGCGGAATCTGAAGATGGCTGAACCACGTTTCGTACACCTGCGGGTGCATAGCGACTACTCCATGATCGATGGGCTGGCAAAAACCGGGCCGCTGGTAAAAAAGGCGGCCTCACTGGGTATGCCTGCGCTGGCGATCACCGATTTTACCAACCTGTGTGGTCTGGTGAAGTTCTACGGAACGGCGCATGGCGCGGGGATGAAACCCATCGTCGGAGCTGATTTTCATGTGCAGAGCGAACTGCTCGGCGACGAAATGACGCAAATTTCCGTGTTAGCGATGAACAACACGGGTTATCAGAATCTCACCCTGCTTATCTCCAAAGCCTACCAGCGAGGCTACGGCGCCCTGGGGCCATGGATTGACCGGGACTGGCTGGCGGAGCTGAACGAAGGGTTATTGCTGATCTCCGGCGGCCGCATGGGTGATGTGGGCAAATGCCTGCTGCGCGGCAATAGTGCGCTGGTGGATCAGTGCGTATCATTCTATGAAGAGTACTTCCCGGATCGTTATTATCTGGAGCTGATCCGCACCGGTCGCCCGGATGAAGAGAGTTATCTCCATGCCGCTGTGGCGCTTGCGGAAGCGCGCGGGCTGCCCGTGGTGGCAACCAACGATGTACGCTTCCTTGAGGCCGGGGATTTCGACGCTCACGAGATTCGCGTGGCGATCCATGATGGCTTCACCCTCGACGATCCGAAGCGCCCGCGTAATTATTCTTCTCAGCAGTACATGCGCAGCGAAGAGGAGATGTGTGAACTCTTCTCTGACATCCCGGAAGCGCTGGAAAACAGCGTTGAAATCGCCAAGCGCTGTAACGTTACCGTGCGTTTGGGTGAGTATTTCCTGCCGCAGTTCCCGACCGGGGAAATGACCACGGAAGACTTCCTGGTCATGAAATCCAAAGAAGGTCTGGAAGAACGTCTTGAATTCCTTTTCCCGGATGAAGAAGAGCGTAAAAAACGTCGTCCGGAATATGACGAGCGCCTGGATATTGAACTTCAGGTTATCAACCAGATGGGCTTCCCGGGCTACTTCCTGATCGTAATGGAGTTTATCCAGTGGTCGAAGGATAACGGCGTGCCGGTTGGTCCAGGACGTGGTTCCGGTGCCGGGTCACTGGTGGCCTATGCGCTTAAGATCACAGACCTCGACCCGCTGGAATTTGACCTGTTGTTCGAACGTTTCCTTAACCCGGAACGTGTCTCCATGCCCGACTTCGACGTCGACTTCTGTATGGAAAAACGTGACCAGGTTATTGAGCACGTGGCGGATATGTATGGCCGTGACGCGGTATCGCAGATCATTACCTTCGGTACGATGGCGGCGAAAGCGGTTATCCGCGACGTGGGCCGCGTGCTGGGGCATCCGTACGGCTTCGTCGATCGTATCTCTAAGCTGGTGCCGCCCGATCCGGGGATGACGCTGGCAAAAGCGTTTGAAGCCGAGCCGCAGCTGCCGGAAATCTACGAAGCTGACGAAGAAGTCAAAGCGCTGATCGACATGGCGCGTAAGCTGGAAGGCGTCACGCGTAACGCCGGTAAACACGCGGGTGGTGTGGTTATCGCCCCGACCAAAATTACCGACTTTGCGCCGCTCTATTGTGACGAAGCGGGGCAGCACCCGGTTACCCAGTTTGATAAGAACGACGTTGAATACGCCGGGCTGGTGAAGTTCGACTTCCTCGGTCTGCGTACGCTTACCATCATCAACTGGGCGCTGGAGATGATCAACGCCCGCCGCGAGAAGAACGGCGAGCCGCCGCTGGATATCGCGGCCATCCCACTGGATGACAAGAAAAGTTTCGACATGCTGCAGCGCTCGGAGACCACCGCGGTCTTCCAGCTTGAATCCCGTGGCATGAAAGATCTGATTAAACGTCTGCAGCCTGACTGCTTCGAAGATATGATCGCACTGGTGGCGCTGTTCCGTCCGGGACCGCTGCAGTCAGGGATGGTAGATAACTTTATCGACCGTAAGCATGGTCGGGAAGAGATTTCCTACCCGGACGTTCAGTGGCAGCACGAAAGCCTGAAGCCGGTCCTGGAGCCAACCTACGGCATCATCCTGTATCAGGAACAGGTCATGCAGATTGCTCAGGTGCTCTCCGGCTATACCCTCGGCGGCGCGGATATGCTGCGTCGTGCAATGGGTAAGAAAAAGCCGGAGGAGATGGCCAAGCAGCGCTCTATTTTTGAAGATGGCGCGAAGAAAAACGGCATTGACGGCGAGCTGGCAATGAAAATCTTCGACCTGGTGGAGAAATTCGCCGGGTACGGATTTAACAAATCGCACTCTGCCGCCTATGCTTTGGTGTCGTATCAAACCCTGTGGCTGAAGGCGCACTATCCCGCTGAATTTATGGCGGCGGTAATGACCGCCGATATGGACAACACCGAGAAGGTGGTTGGCCTGGTGGATGAGTGCTGGCGCATGGGACTGAAGATCCTGCCGCCGGATATTAACTCGGGTCTTTACCATTTCCACGTTAACGACGACGGGGAGATCGTGTACGGGATCGGCGCGATCAAAGGCGTAGGTGAAGGGCCGATCGAGGCAATCATCGAAGCGCGTAATAACGGTGGTTATTTCCGCGAGCTGTTTGATCTGTGCGCCCGTACCGATACCAAAAAACTGAACCGCCGCGTGCTGGAAAAACTGATCATGTCCGGTGCGTTCGACAGGCTGGGGCCGCACCGCGCCGCGCTGATGAACTCGCTTGGCGACGCGCTGAAAGCCGCGGATCAGCATGCAAAAGCGGAAGCCATTGGCCAGGCGGACATGTTCGGCGTGCTGGCGGAAGAGCCAGAGCAGATCGAGCAGTCTTACGCCAGCTGTCTGCCATGGCCAGAACAGGTGGTGCTGGATGGTGAGCGTGAAACGTTAGGCTTGTACCTGACGGGGCACCCGATCAATCAGTACATCAAAGAAATTGAGCGCTATGTCGGAGGCTACAGGCTGAAAGACATGCATCCGACAGAACGTGGTAAAATCACCACGGCTGCGGGGCTCGTGATTGCTGCAAGGGTTATGGTCACCAAGCGCGGCAATCGTATCGGCATCTGTACCCTGGATGACCGTTCCGGGCGTCTGGAGGTGATGTTATTCACCGACGCGCTGGATAAATACCAGCAATTGCTGGAAAAAGACCGCATACTTATCGTCAGCGGACAGGTCAGCTTTGATGACTTCAGCGGGGGGCTTAAAATGACCGCCCGCGAAGTGATGGACATTGACGAAGCCCGGGAAAAATATGCTCGCGGGCTTGCTATCTCGCTGACGGACAGGCAAATTGATGACCAGCTTTTAAACCGACTCCGTCAGTCTCTGGAACCCCACCGCTCGGGGACAATTCCAGTACATCTCTACTATCAGAGGGCGGATGCACGTGCGCGGTTGCGCTTTGGTGCAACGTGGCGTGTCTCTCCGAGCGATCGTTTACTGAACGATCTCCGTGGCCTCATTGGTTCGGAGCAGGTGGAACTGGAGTTTGACTAATACAGGAATACTATGAGTCTGAATTTCCTTGATTTCGAACAGCCGATTGCTGAGCTGGAAGCGAAAATCGATTCTCTGACAGCGGTAAGCCGTCAGGATGAAAAACTGGATATTAACATCGACGAAGAAGTGCATCGTCTGCGCGAAAAAAGCGTAGAACTGACGCGCAAAATCTTTGCCGATCTCGGCGCATGGCAGATCGCCCAGTTGGCGCGTCACCCACAGCGTCCGTACACCCTGGATTATGTCCGCCTGGCGTTTGACGAATTTGACGAACTGGCAGGCGACCGCGCTTACGCTGACGATAAAGCTATCGTCGGTGGTATCGCTCGTCTGGATGGACGTCCGGTGATGATCATTGGCCATCAGAAAGGCCGTGAAACCAAAGAGAAGATCCGTCGTAACTTTGGTATGCCGGCACCAGAAGGCTACCGTAAAGCCCTGCGTCTGATGGAGATGGCTGAGCGTTTCAATATGCCCATCATCACCTTTATCGACACCCCGGGTGCTTACCCTGGCGTGGGCGCGGAAGAGCGCGGTCAGTCTGAAGCCATCGCACGTAACCTGCGTGAGATGTCTCGCCTGAAGGTGCCTGTCATCTGTACCGTTATTGGTGAAGGTGGTTCCGGTGGTGCGCTGGCGATTGGCGTGGGCGATAAAGTGAATATGCTGCAGTACAGCACCTATTCCGTTATCTCTCCGGAAGGGTGTGCCTCTATCCTGTGGAAGAGCGCCGATAAAGCGCCTCTGGCTGCAGAAGCGATGGGCATCATTGCCCCACGCCTGAAAGAGCTGAAGCTGATCGATACCGTCATCCCTGAGCCTCTGGGTGGTGCGCATCGTAAGCCGGAAGTGATGGCCGCTTCCCTGAAAGCGCAGCTGCTGGCCGATTTGGCGGACCTGGATGTGCTGAGCAAAGAAGACCTGCTCAATCGTCGTTACCAGCGTCTGATGACCTACGGTTACGCGTAAGCTTCACAATTATCTGAAAAGCCGCACACTGTTGCGGCTTTTTTTATACCTGCGGTTTACCCTGGCTATGCTTAGCTAATGTTTTTTAAGGAGGAAGCCCGTGAATATTATTGCCATTATGGGGCCACACGGCGTCTTTTATAAAGATGAGCCCATCAAGGAGCTGGAGCAGGCCCTGCAGTCACGTGGCTATCAGCTGATCTGGCCGCACAACAGCGCTGACCTGCTGAAGTTCATTGAGCACAACCCGCGGATCTGTGGCGTGATCTTCGACTGGGATGAGTACGACCTGGAGCTGTGCAGCGATATCAACAAGCTGAATGAATATCTCCCGCTGTATGCGTTTATCAATACCCACTCGACCATGGACGTCAGTGCCCAGGATATGCGGATGGCGCTGTGGTTTTTCGAATACTCACTCGGCGTGGCCGAAGATATTGCGGCCCGCATTCAGCAATATACCGGCGAGTATCTGGATAACATCACGCCACCGTTTACCCGGGCGCTGTTTACCTATGTGAAGGAAGGAAAGTACACCTTTTGCACGCCTGGTCATATGGCGGGGACGGCTTATCAAAAAAGCCCGGTTGGTTGCCTGTTCTATGATTTCTTCGGCGGCAACACCCTGAAAGCGGATGTATCGATTTCGGTTACCGAGCTTGGCTCATTGCTGGATCACACCGGTCCACATCTGGAAGCCGAAGAGTACATTGCCCGCACCTTTGGGGCCGAGCAGAGCTATATGGTGACCAACGGTACGTCGACGTCAAACAAAATCGTCGGCATGTATGCCGCCCCGGCCGGAAGTACGTTACTCATCGACCGTAACTGCCATAAGTCGCTGGCGCATCTGCTTATGATGAGCGATGTCGTACCGCTCTGGCTGTCACCCACGCGTAACGCGCTGGGGATCCTGGGGGGAATTCCGCGCCGTGAATTCACCCATTCAGCCATAGAAAATAAGGTGGCGGCGATCCCCGGCGCAAGCTGGCCGATCCACGCGGTGATCACCAACTCCACCTATGACGGATTGCTGTATAACACCAACTGGATCAAACAGACGCTGGATGTTCCCTCGATCCACTTTGATTCCGCGTGGGTGCCTTATACCAATTTTCACCCCATCTACGCGGGTAAAAGCGGGATGAGTGGCGAACGCGTGCCGGGCAAAGTGTTTTTCGAAACGCAATCGACGCACAAAATGCTGGCTGCGTTTTCCCAGGCCTCGCTTATCCATATCAAAGGTGAGTACGACGAAGAGACGTTTAACGAAGCGTTTATGATGCACACCACCACCTCACCAAGTTATCCGCTGGTGGCCTCCATTGAAACGGCAGCGGCGATGCTGCGCGGCAATCCGGGTAAGCGTCTTATTAATCGTTCTGTAGAGCGCGCGCTGCATTTCCGCAAAGAGGTTCAGCGGTTAAAAGATGAGGCTGAGGGCTGGTTCTTTGATATCTGGCAGCCGGAAGAGATTGACGAGGCGGAGTGCTGGCCAGTTGCGCCGGGTGAAGAGTGGCACGGCTTCCGTGATGCCGATGCCGACCACATGTTCCTCGACCCGGTAAAAGTGACCATCCTGACGCCGGGCATGGATGAACAGGGCAACATGAGCGACGAAGGCATTCCGGCCGCGCTGGTGGCGAAATTCCTTGATGAGCGCGGCGTGGTGGTGGAGAAAACCGGACCGTATAACCTGTTGTTCCTGTTCAGCATTGGGATTGATAAAACCCGCGCGATGGGTCTGCTACGTGGGCTGATGGAGTTTAAGCGTGCGTACGATCTGAACCTGCGCGTGAAGAACATGCTGCCGGATCTCTATGCGGAGGATCCTGATTTTTATCGCAATATGCGTATACAGGATCTGGCCCAGGGGATCCACAAACTGATCCGCCAGCACGATCTGCCGCGCCTGATGCTGCAGGCGTTTGACGTCTTGCCTGAGATGAAACTAACGCCGCACAAAGCCTGGCAGCGACAGGTGAAAGGGGAGGTAGAAACCGTTGAGCTGGAAAATCTGGTGGGACGCGTCTCGGCCAATATGATCCTGCCTTATCCACCGGGCGTCCCGCTGCTGATGCCGGGAGAGATGATCACCGAAGAGAGCCGTGCGGTGCTCGATTTTCTGCTGATGCTCTGTTCTGTGGGGCGTCACTACCCGGGCTTCGAGACGGATATCCACGGTGCGAAACGTGATGAAAATGGGGTTTACTGGGTGCGAGTCCTAAAATAAAGGTGGCTGCTTGCCAGGGGCGGGTTTTCGGTTGTAACGTTCAGGCATCATAAAAAGGAGAAGCTATGCTGGGTTTAAAACAGGTTCATCATATTGCGATCATTGCCACCGATTACGCCAAAAGTAAGGCCTTTTATTGCGACATTCTGGGCTTTACGCTGTTAAGCGAGGCCTATCGTGTGGAGCGCGACTCCTGGAAAGGCGATCTGGCGTTAAACGGGCAGTATGTGATTGAACTGTTCTCTTTTCCTTTCCCGCCTGCGCGTCCGTCCCGTCCGGAAGCCTGCGGCCTGCGCCATCTGGCTTTTAGCGTGGATGATCTTGACCGTGCGGTAAAACATCTTGAAGAGCATGGCGTGAAATGCGAAGCGATTCGTGTCGATCCGTTTACCGACAAGCGTTTTACTTTTTTCAACGATCCGGACGGTCTTCCGCTGGAGCTTTACCAGCAGTAAGCGCCATCCTGTGTGATAATGCCCGCTCTGTTCGGGCATTTTTTATGTGTAATTCTCTATGACCCTACCCGCTATTGCGCAAGCCGTTTCACCGTATCGCCAGCTGCTGGTGGGATTTAGCGGTGGCCTGGATTCCACGGTGTTGCTCCATCGCCTCAAGCTCTGGCGCGATCAGCAACCTGACGTTCAGCTCCGGGCGATGCATATCCATCATGGGCTGAGTCCTCACGCCGACGCCTGGGTTGCGCACTGTGAAGCGGTGTGTTCCGCATGGGCGATCCCGCTTGAGATTAAACGGGTGGTGCTCAGAGATGAGGGGCTCGGTATTGAAGCGCACGCGCGTAAAGCGCGCTATGCCGCATTTACCGCGGCATTACAGCCCGGCGAAGCGCTGGTCACGGCACAGCACCTTGACGACCAGTGCGAAACCTTTTTGCTGGCGTTAAAACGGGGAAGTGGCCCGGCGGGGCTCTCCGCCATGCCTGAACGCTCTGATTTTGCCGGGACGCAATTATTGCGTCCGCTGCTTGGCGAGTCGCGCGCATCGCTGGAAGCCTGGGCGCAGCAATATCAGCTGAGCTGGATTGAAGATGAGAGCAATCAGGACGATGGCTACGATCGTAATTTCCTGCGTCTGCGTGTTTTGCCGTTACTGACCGCACGCTGGCCGCACTTTGCAGACGCAACAGCACGAAGCGCCCTGCTGTGTGCCGAACAGGAGAGCCTGCTGGATGAACTGCTGAGTGAAGAACTGGCTGAACTGATTTCGGTTAACGGGGCGTTGGCGATCGCACCGCTGGAGGCGATGAGTCCGGTTCGTCGGGCCGCGCTGCTGCGCCGTTGGCTGGCCTCTCACCGTGCCGCGATGCCATCGCGTGCCATGCTGGGACGTATCTGGGACGAAGTCGCCCAGGCGCGGGAGGATGCAACGCCGTGCGTGCACCTGAACGGTTTTGACGTCAGGCGCTATAAAGGCCAGCTGTGGTGGGTGAAATCGACCCCCTCGCTTGCAGATGTGGTGCTCGGCTGGCCATCGCCTGCGAAACCGCTGCTGTTGCCCTGGGATATGGGAAGCTTGTCTCTGGAGACGCCAGGCCATGTGCGTTTACCGAAAGCCGAAGAACCGGTCACCGTGCGCTTTAAGGCCAGCGGTATGCTGCACATTGTCGGACGTAACGGTGGAAGGAAGCTCAAAAAAATCTGGCAGGAGTGCAATGTGCCGCCCTGGTTGCGCGATACCACGCCGTTACTTTTTTACGGTGAAACACTGATTGCGGCGGCAGGGGTATTCATTACAGAAGAGGGCTGGGCAGAATCGGGCGTGAGTCTGGAGTGGAAAACGTAACGGGCAGCCAGGCTGCCCGTTAGTGTCATCAGGATTCGCTCACCACGACGGTGCCGATTTGCGGGTGGCTGAAGCTGGCAATTTTGTCCAGGCGTAGCTCACGCGTCGCACCGGCGTCTTCCACTATCAGATATTCCACATTCTTACGTGAAACCAGGTCGCTGGCTTTCGCCTTCAACACTTCGCCATCTTTTAACTCCAGCGTCAGTATTAAATGATGCTGGCAGGCGAGTTCGAGGTTGTCATAGTCATCACAATTGATGGGTTGATAAGTATCATTCATCGACATAATCGCTCACCAGTAAATTCGCCGCAGCATACGCTGCTTTTTCCCTGACCGATTCTGAAAGGCTCTCATCAGAGGCCACTTCATTAAGCACTTTCAATACACAGCCCAACGCATCCGGGACATATCCCAGATCTCCGCTGGCGATTTCCGCATACCGTTTGCGAATTAGCTCACAATAATTATTCACATCCCCTCCCGCCAGCGCACTGACTTACTGTGAGATATCATTAAGCCTACGAAGATAAACTCGGTTTAGCAAGGTGACTATACCATACTCATTTAAGCAATATCAGAGCCTTGATGGCGCCGTATTCATCACGGCGTAACAGCCTTTTGCCGCTGTTTTCGCTACAATGTGCGCCTGATTCGAAAGGAGTTCTCCCATGGCGCTGAAAGCGACAATTTATAAAGCGGTGGTCAATGTGGCTGACCTTGACCGCAACCAGTTTCTGGATGCGTCACTGACGCTGGCGCGTCACCCCTCTGAAACCCAGGAGCGCATGATGCTGCGCCTGCTGGCGTGGATTAAATATGCCGACGAGCGTCTGCAGTTTACCCGTGGCTTAAGCGCAGAAGACGAGCCGGAAGCCTGGCTGCGTAACGATCATCTGGGTATCGATTTATGGATTGAACTTGGTCTGCCGGATGAGCGCCGCCTCAAAAAGGCGTGTACCCAGTCTGCGGAAGTGGCGCTATTCGCGTACAACCAACGCGCTGCGGAAATCTGGTGGCAGCAAACCAAGAGCAAGTGCGGTCAGTTTAAAAACCTCACGGTCTGGTATCTGGATGATGAACAACTGGCGCAGCTGAGCGAATTTGCCAGCCGGACGATGACTCTGCAGGCGACGATCCAGGACGGCGCAATCTGGCTTTCTGACTCTCAGAATAATCTGGAAATTCATCTGACGGCGTGGCAGCCTGCTTCATGATCGTGTTGTCCCGAAACGTCAGCATCCCGGACAATGAGCTGGAGATCACCGCCATCCGTGCGCAGGGGGCGGGGGGACAGCACGTTAACAAGGCTTCAACCGCTATCCATTTGCGCTTTGACATTCGGGCCTCAAGCCTGCCAGAGTATTATAAGGAAAGTCTGCTCGCTGCCAGCCATCATCTGATCACCAGTGACGGTGTCATTGTGATCAAGGCGCAGGAGTACCGTAGCCAGGAGTTAAACCGGGAAGCGGCAATTGCCAGACTGGTGGCGGTGATAAAAGAATTAACTGCGGTGCAAAAAAGCCGTCGGGCAACGCGGCCAACCCGCGCATCGAAAGAGCGTCGGTTGTCGTCAAAGGCTCAGAAATCCACAGTGAAAGCACTACGCGGTAAAGTTCGTCGCCCTTTGGATTGACGAAAAGGAACACTATTTCATAAGGAATTCATTGTGAAAAAAGCATTATGGTCAGCGTTGGCAGTGAGTACGCTCTTTGCGCTTTTCGGATGTAACAACCGTTCGGAAACGCAGGTCCTGCAGCCAACGCAGAATGAAGAGTTAAAGCCAATGCAGCAGAGCTGGCGCGGCGTACTGCCTTGTGCCGACTGTGAAGGCATTGAGACGTCGCTGTTCCTGCAAAAAGACGGTACGTGGGTCATGAATCAGCGGTATCAGGGCGCGAAAGAACCCTCCTCTTTTGCGACTTACGGGACATGGGCACGCACGGCCGAGAAGTTGGTGTTGACCGATACGAGCGGTGAGAAAACGTATTTCCGCGCCAAAGGCGAAGGGATGGAGATGCTCGACCGTGAAGGTAACCCGATTGAATCCCAGTTCAACTACACGCTGGCTCCGGTGAAAGCGGCGCTGCCTGCCACGCCGATGCCGATGCGGGGCATGTATTTCTATATGGCTGATGCGGCCATCTTTACAGACTGCGCAACGGGTAAGAAAGTGAGCGTGGCGAACAATGCCCAGCTGGAACGGGATTATGCGGTCGCACGCGGAAATGACAGTAAGCCGGTATTATTGACGGTCGACGGTCACTTTACGCTGGAGCCAAACCCGGATAGCGGCGAGTTGGTGAAAACCCTTGTGGCAGATAAAGATGCGAAGTTCGCGGCAGGCAAAGACTGTAACAGTAAATAACGCTGGCTTTGCGCCATGAAAAAACCCCGCCTGAGCGGGGTTTTTTATTTAACCTTTGATGGCTTTTACCAGGTAATCAAGGATATCACCGGTCTTGATCATCTGTTTTTCGCCGCTACGACGGTATTTATATTCAATCTCGTCGCTGTCAAGGTTACGGTCACCGATAACGATGGTATGAGGAATACCAATCAGTTCCATATCAGCAAACATCACGCCCGGACGTTCTTTACGGTCGTCCATCAGCACTTCGATACCCTGCGCGCGCAGCTCTGCGTACAGTTTCTCAGCCAGCTCCTGCACACGGTAAGACTTGTGCATGTTCATTGGCAGGATCGCCACCTGGAACGGCGCGATGTTATCCGGCCAGACAATGCCACGCTCGTCGTAGTTCTGCTCAATCGCCGCAGCCACCACGCGCGTGACCCCGATACCGTAGCAACCCATGGTCAGGATCTGGTTACGGCCATCTTCACCCTGAACGGCAGCGTTCAGCGCACGGGAATATTTATCGCCCAACTGGAAGATATGGCCCACTTCGATGCCGCGTTTAATCATCAGGGTGCCCTGGCCATCCGGGCTTGGATCGCCTGCAACAACGTTGCGAATATCCGCCACTTCTGGCGTTGCCACATCGCGATCCCAGTTGATGCCAAAGTAGTGTTTACCATCAATGTTAGCGCCTGCAGCGAAGTCGCTCATCGCCGCAACCGTGCGGTCAATCACAACAGGCACAGGCATATTCACCGGACCCAGAGAGCCTGGGCCTGCGTTTACGACGGCGCGGATTTCCGCTTCCGTTGCGAAGGTCAGTGGGCTGGCAACCTGTGGCAGCTTCTCAGCTTTCACTTCGTTCAGCTCGTGATCACCACGTACCAGCAGGGCAACCAGCGGGTATGCACTGCCTTCTGTGGATTTCACCAGCAGCGTTTTAACGGTTTTTTCGATCGGCAGCGCAAACTGCTCAACCAGCTCGGCAATGGTTTTGGCATTTGGCGTGTCAACCAGCGTCATTTCCTGGGTTGCCGCGCCGCGTGGTTCTTTTGGTGCCAGTGCTTCAGCAAATTCAATGTTTGCCGCGTAGTCAGAGGAGTCAGAGAAGATCACATCGTCTTCACCGCTCTGCGCCAGAACCTGGAACTCATGGGACGCGCTACCACCGATAGAGCCGGTATCGGCCTGCACAGCACGGAAATCCAGCCCCATGCGGGAGAAGATTTTGCTGTAAGCCTCGTACATTTTGTCGTAGGTCTCTTGCAGAGATTCCTGAGAAGTATGGAAAGAGTAAGCATCTTTCATCAGGAATTCGCGAGAACGCATAACGCCGAAACGTGGGCGAACTTCGTCACGGAACTTGGTCTGGATCTGGAAGAAGTTCAGCGGCAGCTGTTTGTAAGAGCTCAGCTCATTGCGAATCAGATCGGTGATCACTTCTTCATGCGTTGGGCCGAGGACGAACGGACGCTCGCCACGGTCAACGAAGCGCAGCAGTTCAGGGCCATATTGCTCCCAACGGCCACTCTCCTGCCACAGGTCAGCGGGCTGAACCACGGGCATGGACACCTCGATAGCACCGGCGTTATTCATCTCTTCACGCACGATGTTTTCGACTTTTTTCAGGACGCGCACGCCGGTCGGCAGCCAGGTGTACAACCCGGAGGCCAGCTTGCGGATCATCCCGGCGCGCAGCATCAGCTGATGGCTGATGACTTCGGCGTCGGCAGGTGTCTCCTTCAGTGTGGAGAGCAGATATTGGCTAGTACGCATGTTGTTACGGTTCCATTTCGACGATTGGAACAGGCTGAAACGCCAGCCTGACACAAAAAAAGTGGTTTAGTTTACCAGTGTGGCAAAGATGCCAAAAGAGAGGAGAAGAAAATTACCTGGGTTCCAGGGCAAACACTTCAAAACCGGTCTCTGTCACGCGCCAGCGGACATTAAAATCCAGCAGCCAGACGGCGTAGGTTTTCCCGGCTTCCTCTTCTTTACGGTAGGCTGGACGCGGATCCTGCGCCAGAACGTCTACGATAAAGTCCCGCAAACGGGGATAGCGCTTTTCCAGTTGGCTAAGTTGCGTAAGCAGTTCTGGCGTAAAGTGAACAGGCATATCCGCCTGCGGTGCTTGCTGGGCGTAGCTGGCCCGGGCATCTGGCAACGCTTCGGCAAAAGGCAGATAGGGTTTAATGTCGATAACCGGGGTGCCATCAACCAGGTCAAGGCTGCCTAACTCCAGTATCACCTGATCTTTCTGACAGCGTATTCCTTTCAGTTCAACCAGCGACATGCCGATCGGGTTTGGACGAAAGGTTGAGCGGGTCGCGAATACCCCCATCCGGGCATTTCCGCCCAGACGAGGAGGGCGCACCGTAGGACGCCAGCCACCGTCCATCGTCTGGTGAAACACAAAAACAACCCATAAATGGCTGAACGCCTCAAGCCCGCGCACCGCATCGGCCTGATTATAGGGCGCAATCAAGTGAAGTTCACCGCTGCCGCTGGTGACTAGACCCGGCTGGCGTGGCACGGCAAACTTCTCTTTGTAAGGAGAGCGGATAACGCCTATCTGTTCGAAATGAAAGGCACTCATTTCGCCGAAATGGTCAGCGCCGAACCAATACACACCGCCTGACGATAGCAGCCAGGTGTCCCGCTGGTGACTTCACAGCTGTGCAACAGTACCGCGTTAGCTTTCATTTTGGCCGCGTTGATCTGCATACGTTTACGGGCTGTCGGAATGTTGGGTGGGGAGTCCTGATTGGTAGCCTGACAGGATTCACCGCTCACCTCACCGAGCTCACGGAAAGGCTTGCCCACGAGGTCGTCGGCTTTGGTAATGATACGTACCGGCGCAGGGCGAGGCGCTTTAGGTTTAACGGGCTCTGCTTTTGGCGGGGTTGCAGTGCTTTGAACGGGTTCAACTGGAGATCTGCTTAGCATAGAACAGCCGCTCAGCATCAGTGCTAAAAGACAGATCGGTAAAGCACGCATAATAATTCCTCAGTGGATAATCAAAACGTCAGATATTGAATCAGTTGACTGCACAAATGACAAGACGGGCAGAAGCCCGTCTTGATGATATTACACTGAGGTCAGATTACCAGCCTTTAACCGCGCCGCCGTTAAACACTTTGTTGGCTTCCTGGTAAACTTCTTCAGACTGATAAGCCTGAACGAATTTCTTCACGTTTTCCGCGTCTTTGTTGTCTTCACGGGTCACGATCAGGTTAACGTACGGGGAATCTTTGTCTTCAACAAAGATGCCGTCTTTTGCCGGGGTCAGGCCAATCTGGCTGGCGTAGGTAGTGTTGATAACAGCCAGGGCGATCTGCGCATCGTCCAGAGAGCGTGGCAGCTGTGGCGCTTCCAGCTCAACAATTTTCAGATTTTTCGGGTTCTCGGTCACGTCGAGAACGGTCGGCAGCAGGCCAACGCCGTCTTTCAGTTTAATCAGGCCCACTTTCTGCAGCAGCAGCAGGGAGCGGCCCAGGTTAGTTGGATCGTTTGGCACAGCAACCTGAGAGCCTGGCTGCAGTTCGTCCAGCGATTTAATCTTCTTGGAGTAGCCCGCGATTGGGTAAACGAAGGTGTTACCCACCGCAACCAGTTTGTAGCCGCGATCCTTAATCTGCTGATCCAGGTACGGTTTGTGCTGGAAGGCGTTGGCGTCAATATCGCCTTTGCTCAGCGCTTCGTTCGGCAGAACGTAATCGTTGAAGGTCACCAGCTCAACATCAAGGCCATACTTCTCTTTTGCCACTTTCTGAGCGGTTTCAGCAACCTGTTGTTCTGCACCCACGATAACGCCCACTTTAATGTGGTTTGGATCTTTTTCGTCCTGACCACAACCCACCAGTGCCAGAGAGCCGATCAGCGCGCCTGCTGCAGCAAAGGTCTTTAATTTAAACGCCATGTTTTTATCCTTAACTCGTCGAGTTTGTGTTGTGTGTAACGTTATTTGTGCGTAACAGCCCGGACGATGCGATCGCCAGAGAACTGGATGAGATAAACCAGTACAACCAGCAATACCAGAACGGTATTCATTACGGTAGCGTTATAACCAATATAGCCGTACTGGTAACCAATCTGGCCTAAACCGCCAGCGCCAACGGCACCGCCCATCGCGGAATAACCGACCAGGGTGATAAGCGTAATGGTTGCCGCATTCACTAGGCCTGGCAGTGCTTCCGGCAGCAGAACCTTGCGCACGATCTGCATCGGTGTGGCGCCCATTGCGCGGGAAGCTTCGATCAACCCGGTTGGAATTTCAAGCAGGGCGTTTTCCACCATACGTGCGATAAACGGCGCGGCGCCAACCGTCAGGGGAACAATGGCCGCCTGCAGACCAATAGAGGTGCCGACAATCACGCGGGTGAATGGAATCATCCATACCAGCAGAATAATAAACGGGATAGAACGGAAGATATTCACCAGCGCAGAGAGCGTACGGTACAGCTTGGCGTTCTCAATGATTTGACCCGGACGCGTCACGTACAGCAGTACGCCGACCGGCAGGCCAATCACAAAACCAAAGAAACCGGATACAAAGGTCATTGCCAGCGTTTCCCAAACGCCGCGAACCAGCAGCCACATCATCGGCTCAGACATAACCCAGTACCTCTATTTTTACGTGATGTTCTTGCAGCCAGGCAATTGCCGCCTGGGTTTCTTCTTGTGTGCCGTGCATTTCCGTCAGCATGATGCCGAACTTCACGCCACCGGCGTAATCCATCTGCGCGCTGATGATGTTGTTGTTCACATTGAAGCGGCGCGCGGTTTCGGAAAGCAGCGGGGCATCAACGGACTGACCGGTGAACTCCATTCGCAGCATCGGGACGCTGTCCGTCGTGGGTTCGGTTTTCAAACGTTCCAGATAATCTTCCGGAATATCCAGATGCAGTGTGGACTGAATAAATTGCTGCGCCAGCGGGGTCTTAGGATGTGAAAACACTTCACTTACCGTGTCCTGCTCAATCAGTTCACCGTTGCTGATCACGGCAACACAGTCACAGATGCGTTTTACGACATTCATCTCGTGGGTAATAAGGAGGATCGTCAGGCCGAGACGACGGTTAATGTCTTTCAGCAGTTCCAGAATAGAACGGGTGGTGGCCGGGTCTAATGCGCTGGTGGCTTCATCGCACAGCAGCACTTTGGGATTGCTTGCCAGCGCACGGGCAATGGCTACACGCTGTTTTTGTCCGCCAGACAGATTGGCCGGGTAGCTATCATGTTTATCACCCAGACCGACGAGATCCAGCAGCTCGGTTACGCGACGCTTAACCTCATCTTTAGGCGTGTTGTCGAGCTCCAGCGGTAAGGCGACGTTGCCGAACACCGTGCGTGACGCCAGCAGGTTAAAGTGCTGGAAGATCATGCCAATCTGGCGACGCGCTTTGGTCAGTTCTTTTTCTGAGAGCGCGGTCAGTTCTTGTCCGCCAACTTCTACGCTGCCCTGGGTTGGGCGCTCAAGCAGGTTAACACAACGGATCAGTGTACTTTTACCTGCACCCGATGCGCCAATGACGCCATAAATCTGACCAGCAGGAACATGCAGGCTGACATTGTTCAGCGCCTGAATGGTTCGGTTCCCCTGCTGGAACACTTTGGTGATATTGGAAAGTTTAATCATTAGATTATTTTTATCGTATGTAAGTTAGCCGTGGCATTTTCGTCTGCCAGATACGGGTGATGCCCGTAAACAAAACGGATGTTAAGGCATCCAGACGTCTAAATCAATCCAACTCTGTGCGATGAGCACTTTATTGCGCTGCGATTCATGAGATACTAGCTGAACACGCCTTTTTCAGGAGCAAACCGGTGGCAAAATCAGTACCCGCAATTTTTCTCGATCGTGATGGCACTATTAATGTGGATCACGGTTATGTTCACGAGATTGACGAGTTCGAATTTATCGAAGGCGTTATCGATGCCATGCGCCAGCTAAAAGAGATGGGCTATGCGCTGGTGGTTGTCACCAACCAGTCTGGTATCGCGCGTGGCAAATTTACCGAAGCGCAATTCGAAACGCTGACGGAATGGATGGATTGGTCTCTTGCCGACCGCGGTGTTGATCTTGATGGCATCTATTATTGTCCTCATCACCCGCAGGGAACGGTAGAAGAGTATCGCCAGACCTGTGATTGCCGTAAGCCGCACCCGGGGATGTTTATCTCGGCGCAGGAATTTCTGCATATTGATATGGCCGCTTCTTATATGGTGGGCGATAAAATGGAAGATATGCAGGCGGCAACCGCGGCGGGTGTGGGTACCAAAGTATTAGTTCGCACCGGCAAACCCGTGACGCCAGAAGCAGAGACTGCAGCGGATTGGGTGATTAATAGCCTGGACGAGCTGCCTGAAGCGATCAAAAAGCACCAAAAATAGGTTTTTTGGCGAAAAGATGAGCGGTTGAAATAAAAATGCATATTTCCGCTTGTC
Organism: Enterobacter cloacae complex sp. SHL021; assembly: GCF_049237765.1. Lineage (NCBI taxonomy): Bacteria > Pseudomonadati > Pseudomonadota > Gammaproteobacteria > Enterobacterales > Enterobacteriaceae > Enterobacter > Enterobacter cloacae complex sp. SHL021. Next base: position 104,073 of record NZ_JBMKJG010000020.1, read on the forward strand.
ATTCCCCGGAGGCCCCCTATAATGCGCCTCCATCGACACGGCGGATGTGAATCACTTCACAAACAACCCGGTCGGTTGAAGAGAAAAAATCCTGAAAATCAGGGTTGAC